>DCVB01000027.1 GCA_002327965.1 Candidatus Aminicenantes bacterium UBA2199
AAATTATCCCTGGTGACCGGCAAAGATGATTTTTTGGTTCTAATCCGTGCCGGCGATCTCGTATTCCTCGATCATGGCCAGGAGCGCCATGAGGAAGGAGACCGTGCTTTCCCCTCCCTGGTTCAGGCTGACGCCCTCCGGCTGCAGGCCGTCGGCGCAGCCCTTGGTCTCATGATCGTACAGGGACATGCCCATGTCGTTCTCGCCGAGGAACCAGCCGAAAGCCAGGCGCATCTTTCTTAAGTATGCCTTGTCCTGGGTGACCCAGTACGCCGACTGATAGGCCAGGACCATGGCCGTCGCGTCGATGGGCTGCTGGTCATATTGCGCCCTGGGGCCGCCCCTTTTGTACCAGCCGTTGCTGCCGATGATGGAGAGGCGGCCTTCATGGATCAGGCTCTTCTCAAGGAACTCCAGCGTTTCCCTGGCGGCCTGCAGATATCTTTCCTCGCGCAGCAGGGCGTATGTCTGGAACAGGGCCATGGGCATGATGCCGTTGTCGTAGCAGACGATGTCCTCGAACCAGCGCCAATCGTCGCCGGCCACTTTCTTGTATAGGGCCAGGAGATGGTCGGCGCATTCGCGCAGCAGGCCGGCGACGCTCTCGTCGCCCTGGTAGCAGCGCAAGTAGGCGGCCAGGCCCAGCATGGCCAGCGCTTTGCCACGCAGGTTCAATCCGCGCACGTGGGGCAGCGCTTTCTGGAAGCACTCGAAAGCCAGGGAGCGATAGGCGTCGCGGGGCGGCCGCCAGATGAGATAACCGAGCGCCCAGAATGCCCGGCCGAACGAGTCGTCGGAGCCGGTCTCGTCCAGGAAATGGCGCTGGTAATCGATGAAATTCCGGAAGCGGCCGTCGGGGTTCTGGGTAAAATGGACGAAGCTGAAATACGTGGAGATCAGCTTCTTGGCCTCCTCGTCACGCAGCAGGGAAAAGGCTCCGGCGCACACCATCAGCGCCCGGGCGTTGTCGTCCAGGCAATACCCCGTGTGCCGGTTGGGGACGATGTACTTGGCATGCTGGATCAGCCCCGTGTCGTCGGTCAGGCGCATCAGGTGCGTCAGGTCGAAGGGCGGCTCGCGCAACAGCAGGGGAGGGGTCTTCAGCACCATCGACCTCTTGGCCGCAGCGGCGAGCTGGAACAGTTTCAGGTACTTCTCGGCGACGATCTCCCAGCGCATCTGCCGTCCGAACTGGTAGGTCCTGGCGCGCAGCGCCTTCAGCCTGGCCTTGTCCGCCAGCAGAACGCGCAAGGCGGCGGCCAGAGCGGCCGAGTCGGCGAAGCCGAACAGCACCCCCCTTTCCTCAGCGAGCAGCTCCCGGGCATACCAGTACGGGGTGGAGACGATGGCGGCGCCGGCGCCGACCGCGTAGGAGAGGGTGCCGCTGACGATCTGCGCTTCGTTCAGGTAGGGGGTGATATAGATGTCCGTCGCCAGCAGCCAGGCGCAGAGCTCTTCCAGGCTGACGAAGCGGTCATCGAAGATCACGTGCTCGTGAAGCCCCAGCTTGTCGACCAGCGCCACCAGGCTGGTGCGGTATTTCTCTCCGTATTCCTTGAGGACATTGGGGTGGGTTTTTCCCAGCACCGCGTAGATCAGCCGGGGGAACTCCCGGACCAGCCCGGGGAGGGCCTGGATGACCGTCTCGATCCCCTTGTTGGGGCTGAGCAGTCCAAAGGTCAGCAGCGTCTGCTTCCCCTCTACCTGGAAGCGCTTCTTGTAGCGGTTGTTGTCCAGCGCGGTGAAATCGGGCGTGCCGTGGTAGACGCGGACGATCTTCTCGACCGGAACGGCGTAGACCTCCTGCAGCAGGGTCACGGCCAGCTCGCTCATAACGACCAGCCGCGCGGCCCGCTGGGCCATTTCCTGGATGATCTTTTTTTGGTTCGGGGTGGGGGTCTTGAGTACCGTGTGCAGCACCACCACCAGGGGCACGCTGAGGCTTGAAATCAGGGAGAGGATATAGATGCCGTCCCAGCCGCCGTAGATCCCGTATTCATGCTGGACACAGGCCACGTCAGCGTTGCTGGCATTGATGAAGTTGGCCGCTTCGTAATAATCGCCCTGCTGGTTTTTCTGGATGGTGAATTCCACCCGTTGGGGATAGGCGTATCCCTGCGCGGTATCGTTGACGGCGACGGCGAAGACGTTCGAGCGGCGCCCCAGCTGCCCGTCGACCGCCTCGCTCAGGTCGGTGGTGAACGTGGCGATGCCGCAGACGCGCGGGGAGTAATTGCCGATGAAGGCGATATTCAGCTCGGGTTTCAACATGCGCTCTCACTCTATCCCATATCGTCCGGAAAAACAACCTCCGTGCCGCCGACCGGATCGCTGCGAATCGCCAAGGAAGCAGTCTTTCCCGGCAGAATCACCTTGATCCCGTTCTGCAGCTGAAACTATTCGCGTCAGGGGCCTGTGCTCGATCAGCCTCGGCCCTGGTGGGAACCAGGGTTTGCAAAACATTGCGGAACGAAGTATATAACGGTCGGGAAGATACCATTTGCGGAGGTCAGGAATGAAAAAAAACGTTGTCTTGCTGGCATGGATACTGCTGTCATTTGTTAATTTTGCGCTGGGTGCGGGCCCGGGAGAATCCGGCCAGGTCCCGCCGCCGGCGAACCGCTGGCAGTCTCCTCCCGAGGACTGGCTGCAGGTGCTGCATGCCCCGCAATTCTTCAATGTCTGGACTTCGCCGGCCGGGAACTGCCTGCTGCTGGCCGATCCGGTGCTCTATCCCCCCCTGGCCGAGCTGGCGGCTCCAATGCACAAGCTGGCCGGCATGCGGGTGAATCCCGCCAATAACGGTTTCCAGGGCCGGCGCGGGAGCACCTCGCCCCGCCTGGTACGGGTCGGTGACGGCGTCACGCTGCCGCTGGCGCTGCCGCAGGGAGCCGAACTCCTCGACGTGGAATGGACCGCCGACGGCCGGCGTTTCGTGCTCACCGTCGGGCAGAGCGACCGCATCGGCCTCTGGGTCGGTTCAGTGCAGGGCGACCTTGCCGAAGTCGAAGGCGTCGCCCTCAATCCGCTGCTGGGCCTGCCCGTCAGCTGGCTTCCCGACCAGGAACGGCTGCTGATCCGCGCCGTTCCCCAGCGCGGGCCAGCTCCTGCGGCGCCGGCCATCCCGGCCGGACCCGAGATCCTGGAAGGGTCGGGAGCCTCGGCCCGTTCCACTTACGAGGCCCGCAACCTGCTGGAAACCGCCCACGATGACGCGCTCTTTGACTATTACGCGACCTCGGAGCTGATCGTCTACGACCCGGCCACGGGCGAAAAAGAGATCATCGGCAAGCCGGCTCCCTACGCTGCGGCCGATTTCTCGCCCGACGGGAAATATATTCTCGTCGAGCGGCTGGTCGGGCCCTGGTCCCACGAGGTCGCCTGGTATCGTTTCGCCACCGAGATAGAGGTCTGGGACGCGAAAGGCGAGCGGGTGGCAAGGATCGCCTCCCTGCCGGTGGCCGACCAGGTGCCGGTTCATGGAGTGGCGCTGGGGCCACGTTCGGTCTCCTGGCGTTCAACCGCCCTTCACCAGCTTTTCTGGGTCGAGGCCCTGGACGGCGGCAATCCCGTGGCCAAGGTCTCCCATCGCGACCGGCTGATGAGCCTGGACGCGCCCTTCACGGATCAGCCCCGGGAGGTGTTCCGGGCCGAGCACCGCATCGAGCCCTGGCGGAACGCCTGGGGCGAGAGCAACGGCATGCTGATGCTCAGCCAGCAGGAGAGGATCCGGCGCTGGCGCTATGTCTGGCTGCTGGACGTGGACCAGGGCACCTCCCGCCTGTGGTACGACCTGGACGAGGACGATCGCTACGGGGACCCGGGCTATCCGCTGTTCCGGCTGCTGGCCAACGGCCGCCCGGTGCTGCGCCAGAAAGGGGACGCCGTCTACTTCCGCGGCAGCGGCGCCGGTGACCAGGGCGACCGCCCCTTCCTGGACCTGCGTTACCTGGACGGCAACAGGACCGAGCGCCTGTT
>DCVB01000071.1:0-3294 GCA_002327965.1 Candidatus Aminicenantes bacterium UBA2199
GGGCGGGAAGATGTTGTGCCCGATACGCTGCTTCAGGGCCAGCATGTAGGGGGCGAAGTCCCAATCGTAGGTGTTGAACGACAGTCCGCCTTCCTCGGCGGCGCGCCCTTCCAGCTGCTGGTGCGGTACGCCCGGCAGGTCGAGCCTGAAGGGCCGGCGTGGCGCGGCGTCCGGTTTTTGCTGGCGGGACACGGCGCGATCGGCGTCCGCTTCGGCTTCGGGGTCCGGGCTGTCGCTTTCCCGCTCGTCACCGGCTTGCGCTTCCGCTCGCGCCGGCTCGGGACGCTGGGGCTGCTCCGGCAGGGAGGGCGAGGGGGGCAGGTCGTGGGAAACCAGGTCGCCGCGGGAGAACGGCTCGCCGGTCTGGGGCAGCAGCGGCGCCGGTTCCTGGTTGCGGGCCACGGCGTTCTTGTCGGAGAGAAAATCGGCCTTTTGCGGCGTTTTTGTCGTGCGGGCGTCGTCGGGCGTGGCGATCACTTCGCGCGGCAGGTCGGGCGGCTGCAGGTCAAAGACCAGCGGTGCAGCCTGGGGCGGTGGCGCGGGGATGGCGGGGACGAGCGTGGCCAGGTCGAGTCGCACCGCCGAGTCCCAAATGGCGAGAAAAAGCAGGTGCAGAAGAACGGAAAGCACGATGACCCGTTGCCGGACCCTGCTTTCGCGGTCGCGATCTTCTGCCTGGCTCTCGATTTGCGCACGCATAAGCTTAAACATGGAATTTTCCAAATTCTTGCATAATCTAACACATTAGACGGCAGGATGTCGACTGGAGTTTCAGGAACTTCGTGACGCGTGANNTCCTGGCAAGATTTGGATATCCGCGGTGTTTGTATTATAATAAAACATCGAAATGACCTCCAGAGGTGCGATGCCCATGAAACGACAGATCGGAACCGTACTGGTCCTATGCGTCCTGCTCCTGTCCCTGGCCGGTTGCAAGTATCTCAAGAATCCCGAATACGAGCTCGCGGTCTCGGTCGAGGCGGGCGTGACCGGTACTCCAACCAGCGGTATTTATGCCCATACCGACCTGGAAGAGGTCGCCTACAAGTATGCTCCGGAGAATTCGCAGCACACGGTCGAGGTCCTGATCGACGACGGCGCCGCGAATCCCGAGTCCAGCCTGATCATCTATCATGACACGGTCCTGGTCGCGCGTCTGTTCGATCCTCGCGGGCCCTGGAGCATCACCGCCTTGGACGCCAACAGCAATGCCAGCAAGTTCACGGTCATGCTTTACGGCGGCGACCGGCTCTCCGGCACCTTCAGCGACAACCGCGGCCATGGCGGCACCTGGCTGGCGGGCCCGGGTTCCATCGTCATGTTGTACGGCGACCTGGCGGGCCACAAGTTCGTCGCCCCCATCCCCGCCATGAAAGGCGACTGGACCTGGGACAACGGCACGAGCCAGGGGACCTGGAGCGCCATCCGCATCGACGCCGGCAGCTTTCGCTGGAGATAGTTCCCATCCAGGGCTTTGCCGCGGCCCATATACTGTTCACAGGAAATCCTTACCCCCGTCCTGCCATTGTTGTCGGCTTGGATCCTCTGCAGCCTGGGCATCCTTTCTTCGCCGTATTCTGTAAACCCTCGGCACTGGAAAGAGTGTTTTCTTTTACTGTACGGGCTATTGACAAATCGTATTAAAATATTTTAATATTCTAATATTCAACCAAATCGAAAACCAAGGAGGCGCACCATGAACCAGGATGAATTGAAGGAAATCAAGGCGGATAAGGTTGTCGATTCCCGAGGCATGGCCTGTCCGGGCCCGCTGCTGGAAGCCAAGAAGGCGATCACCGCCGTTCCCGTCGGTGCCGTCATGGAAGTGCTCTCGTCGGACGAGGGGACCAACAACGATATCCCCATGTGGGCGAAAAAGATGCAGTACGAGTTCCTGGGCGTGGTCGAGGACGCCGGCTTCTGGCGCCTCTTCGTCAAGAGATCGAAGTAGGGGCGGGGATATCCCGCCCCCTGGCACCGACCAGCCATGCCGGACCTGTCCGAGTCCAAGAAGCGCTGCGCCCGGGTGGCGGCCATGCTCAAGAGCCTGGCCCACCCGCAGCGTCTCTTTATCCTCTGCCGCCTGGCCAAGGGCGAGGCCACGGTCAGCGAGCTGCGCGAAGCGTGCGGAGCTTCGCAGTCGCTCATCTCGCAGCACCTGACCCGCATGCGCCGCGAAGGGCTCGTGCAGGCTCGCCGCCAGGGTCACTTCGTCCACTACCGCATCCTCGACCCCAAGCTTTCGGCCCTGATCAAGGAGATGGAGGCTGCCTTCAATGAGTGACTATCGTCCCTGCATCCTCGTTTTTTCCACCGAGAACGTCTCCGACCCGGGCATCGACCTGGCCGGCCGCAACAAGATGCACTACCCGGCCAGTGTTTACGTGGTATCGCTGCCCTGTTCCAGTGCCGTCAAGCCGCGTTGGATCATTCGCGCCATCGCCAGGGGCTTTGACGGCGTCTTTATCGCCGCCGACGGCAGCGATTGCTCCTATGTGCCCGACTGCACGCGGCGGACCGCCGCAGCGGTCGCCGCGGCGCAGGCGCAGCTGAAGGAAAGGTCGCTGGAGCCGGCGCGCGTCAAGATGGCGGCGGTATGCTCGGTTTGCGCCGAATCGTTCCAGAAGCACATGATCTCATTCAGCGAGGCACTGCGCAAGTTGGGACCCTCCCGGCGCGGGCCTTCGGGGCGGGCGGAAGCCCTGGCTGTCCAGGGAGATTGACATGGACTACGACGTCATGGTGGTCGGCGCCGGCATCGCCGGCATGGAGGCCGCGGTCAGCCTGGGCGACATGGGCTACAAGGTGCTGCTGGTTGAGAAGGAACCAAGCATCGGCGGCAAGATGATCCTGCTGAGCAAGGTCTTCCCGACCCTGGACTGCGCCAGCTGCATCTCGACCCCCAAGATGGCACAGGCGGCCAGCCATGCCAACATCGACCTGCGCGTCTTCAGCGAGGTCCGCGAGGTGCGCGGCGACGGCAGCGGTGGCTTCCGCGCCAAGGTCGCGCAGAAGCCGGTCTTCGTCGATTTTGCCAAGTGCACCGGCTGCCAGGACTGCGAGAAGGCCTGCACGGTCACCGTGCCCGACGAATACAACGAGGGATTGGTGTCGCGGCGCGTGGCCAACATCGCTTTTCCCCAGGCCGTGCCCAAGAAGGCCGTCCTGGACCGCGCCGGAACGTCGCCCTGCACCTTCGCCTGCCCGGCCGGCATCAAGGCCAACGGCTACATCTCGCTCATCCGCCAGGGCGAGTTCGCGAAGGCCTTCAAGCTGGTCCTGGAAGACGCGCCG
>DCVB01000071.1:3317-3548 GCA_002327965.1 Candidatus Aminicenantes bacterium UBA2199
CCGCCATGCCGAGCCCGAGTACGGGCCGCCGGCAAAGAAACACGACAAAAAAGTGGCCGTCATCGGCTCGGGGCCGGCGGGGCTGAGCGCCGCCTATTTCCTGGCCCTCGACGGCTACCCGGTCACGATCTTCGAGGCCGACACCGAGGCCGGCGGCATGCTGCGCTCCAGCCTGCCCGAGTACCGCCTGCCCAAGGACGTGGTCGACCGCGACATCCGCAATGTCACCGC
>DCVB01000084.1 GCA_002327965.1 Candidatus Aminicenantes bacterium UBA2199
GCCGACCGCATCCTGGTCATCGAGAACGGCGAGATCAAGGAAAGCGGCGACCACCGCGAGCTGCTCAAGAAGCGCGGCCTGTACTACTCACTGTACAATTTGCAATTCCCGGAAATGAATATTATAATGTGAACCATGCAGAGCATGACCGGTTTCGCCCAGGGGCGCTATACATTTAGGGATTTTTCGCTTTTCGTCTCGTTCAAGGCCTACAACAGCCGCTACCTGGAAACCGGCATCAAGGGCAGCGGCGTCACGCCCGAGGGCGAGAAATTCATCCGCGAGCTGATGAAAGGCAAGCTGCACCGGGGCAAGGTCGAGATCGTCGTGGACATGTTCCCGGAAGGGCCCGGCCAATGGGACATCCAACTGAACACGCCGCTGCTCGAGGAGGTCATGCGCCGCCTGGCGCCGCTGTGCGAAAAATACGATCTGGGCCAGCCCCTCGATTCGCTGCTCAAGCTGCCGATGATCTTCCGCATGGACCACGACCCGGAGCGGCTGGGAGCACGGGAACGGGCGTCCGTGCGCCGGGCCATCGCCGGGGTATTCGCCGGCTTCCTGGAGAGCCGCCGCCAGGAGGGCCTCGGCATCCGCCGCGACCTGCTCGATGCCGTTGCCCTGATCGCCGGACAGATCAAGGCCCTGCGCTCGCGGGAAAAGGAGTACGAGCGCGACTCTTTCCAGCGCTACCGCAAGCGGATCGCCCGCCTGCTCAAGGACCTGCCCGTTGACGAAAAACGCATCGCCCAGGAGGCGGCCATCAGTGCCGACAAGTCCTCCATCGCCGAGGAGATCAACCGCCTGCAGACCCACGCCAGCCGCCTGAAGCGCCTGCTGAGCGGCCGCGGCCCGGCCACCCGGGGCAAGGAAGCCGACTTCCTCACCCAGGAGATGCAGCGCGAGACCCACACCATCGCCGCCAAGACCGGCAGCATGGAGATCCACCAGCAGATCCTGCTGATCCGCCGCGAGATCGAGAAGATCCGCCAGCAGGTGCAGAACATCGAGTAGGCCGCGTTCATGCGCAACATCATCATCATCTCCGGTCCCTCGGGCTGCGGCAAGTCGACATTGATCACCATGCTGCTGGCCGAGTTTCCCGCACTGCGCTTCTCGGTTTCGCACACGACGCGGCCGCGGCGCCCCAACGAGGTCGACGGCAGGGATTATCACTTCGTCGACCGCGAGGCCTTCTCACGGCTGGTCAGGAACAACCGTTTCGCGGAATGGGCCGAGGTCCACGGCCACAGCTACGGAACGAGCTGGAAGGAGATCCGCGCCAAATCGGCCGGCGGACGGACGCTGGTGCTGGACGTCGACGTCCAGGGGGCGCGCAGCATCAAGAACCGGTTCCCCGAAGCCATGGGGATCTTCGTGGTCCCGCCCACGCTGGCGGCGCTGAAAAAACGGCTGCGCTCCCGACAGGAGCGCCTGGACGGCGAGGCGCGCCGGCGCCTGGGGGCCGCCCTGAAGGAGCTGCGCGCCTACCGCATGTACGATTACGTCATCGTCAACGACGAGCTGGCGTCGGCGCTGGCCGACCTGTGCTGCCTGGTCGTCGCCTTTTTCAGGCAGACGGGGCGCAACGGCGCCGAAGTGCGGAAGCTCCTGCGCGGTGCGAGATGAAGCTCGTTCTCGGGGTCAGCGGCTCCATCAGCGCCACCAAGGCCGTGGACATCCTGCGCCTCTTCCAGAAGAACGGGCATGAAGTCTCGGTGGTCGTGACGCAAGCGGCGACGCGATTCATCGCGCCGCTCACGTTCGCCACTTTCGCTCCGGGCCACGTGTTCAGCGAGATGTTCGCCGACGGCCAGGCCCCCCTGCTGCACATCAACCTGGCCAGGGAGAACGACCTGCTGCTGGTGGCCCCCGCCTCCGCCGACATCATCGGCAAGATGGCCAACGGCATCGCCGACGATCTCCTGTCCACCGTTTTCTGCGCCTTCTACAAGCGAGTGATCGTGGCGCCGGCCATGAACACCCACATGCTGGACAACCCGGCCGTGGCGGACAACATCGCCCGCCTGCGCTCCCGCGGCGTCGAGGTCATCGAGGCGGCGGAGGGCCCGCTGGCCAACCTGGAGAGCGGCCGCGGGCGCCTGCCCGACGCCGAGGCCATCTATCGCCACTGCCTGGGAATCTGCCGTGTGTAGCCGCATTCTCATTACCTCCGGTCCCACCATCGAGCCGATCGACCCGGTACGTTTTTTGTCCAACCGCTCATCGGGCCAGACCGGTTTTCACCTGGCCGCGGAAGCCGGGAGGCGGCGCCTGGGCCCGGTCACCTTCATCACCGGCCCGACGGTCTTCCTGCCCGATGACGTCGAACTCATCCAGGTCGAGAGCGCCCAGGAGATGCGCGCCGCCGTGAACGAGCATTTCCCCGCCAGCGACGTGACCATCATGGCCGCGGCCGTCAGCGACTACCGCAGCCTGAAATACTATCCTGAAAAGCTGAAGAAACGCGGCGAGCGCCTGACCCTGGAGCTGGCGAAGAATCCCGACATCCTGCTCGAGCTGGGCCGCGCCAAGCGCCGCGGCCAGACACTGGTCGGCTTCGCCGCCGAGACCGAGGACATATTCGCCAACGCCCAGAGGAAACTGGAGGCCAAGAACCTGGACCTGCTGGTCCTGAACGAGATCTCCGCGGAAAACCCCGCCTTCGGCATGGTCGAGAACCAGGTTTACCTGGTAAGCGCCGACGGCGTGCGCAAGCTGGAAAAAATGAGCAAGGCGCTCGTCGCCGCCCGGGTCTGGGACGAGATCCTCGCCCTGCGCGGTCGAAACGGTTGAGGGCGGACCCGTGGCCATGAGCGACCTGCGCTCGATCCTGACCTTCTTCGGCGAAATGGGCGCCGAGTTCCTGCACCTGCCGGTGAACGACCCGCGCGCCGAGCTGGCCGAGCTCAACCGCGAGATCCTGCAGTGCCGCCGCTGCCGGCTGCACGAGACCAAGACCCAATACGTTCCCGGCGAGGGCAGCCAGCACCCGGGCATCTTCTTCGTCGGCGAGGGGCCGGGCGAGACCGAGGACCAGTTCGGCCGCCCCTTCATCGGCCGCGCCGGACAGCTGCTGGACCGGATCATCCAGAAGATGGGCATGACCCGCGATGACGTGTTCATCGGCAACGTCGTCAAGTGCCGCCCGCCTAACAACCGCGAGCCGCTGAAGGACGAGGTGGAAGCCTGCCTGCCCTTTCTGCGGAGGCAGATCGCCGTCCTGCGCCCGCGGGTGATCGTCTGCCTGGGCAAGGTGGCCCTGAACAACCTGCTGAACAGCTCCTACAGCATGGGGCGCATCCGCGGCCAGGTACTGGATTTCGAAGGCACTCCCCTGGTCCCCACCTACCACCCGGCATTCATCCTGCACAAGAAGGACAAGGAGGACATCTCCCGGGCCAAGTGGGAGGTCTGGGAGGACATGCAGAAGGTTCTGGAACTGATCCGCCGCGACCGCCCTTGAAGATCAGCGTCTCCCTCTCCTACAACATTTCCGAGCCGCTGACCTACCGCATTCCCGACGATGCGGAGATCCAGGCCGGAATGCGCGTGCTGGTGCCGCTGGGCCGGCGCCATGTCCTGGGCTGGGTCACGGGATTGGACTCGCCCTATGCGGGGCGGCTGAAGAGCATTCTGGGCATCATCGACGATCCGTTCCTCCCCGGCGCTGACCTGCTGGAGTTCGCCCGCCTGGCGGCGGCGGCTTATTTCACCTCGGCCGGAGTCATTCTCGACCATTGCCTGCCTCCCAGCCTGAAGAGCCCCCGGAACCTGCGCCTGCGCGACGGCAGCAACGAGGCCAGGCTGGCCGGTCTGGCGTCAGTGGAGATCGAACGCCGGTCCGCTGAAGGACCGCTGCGACTTTATTTCAAGAAGCCCTCCCAGGTAGCGCCGGCCGTTTCCGTGGCGACAGGTGCGGCCCCCCCCCCGCGCTGGCTGCTGGGCTCGGACTCAGGGCAGGCATACCTCGAAGCCTGCGAGCGCGTGCTGGCCGAAGGCCGCAGCGTCATCCTGGTGGTCCCGGACAACGCCACCGCCCGCTATTGGCAATCCATCCTCCCCGGGGTCGATCCCTGTCACGCCGAGGTTCGCAACGCCGTTCGCGAGCGCACCTGGAACGAGTACCGCCTGGGGAAATGCGGCATCGTCTGCGGCGGCATCTCCGCCCTGGCCATGCCGCTGGCCGCCATCGGCCTGCTGATCGTCGACCGCGCCGCCTCGCCGCTCTACGCCCGCCCCCAGGGGTCCCCTTTCCATCTGGACCACCTCGCCGGGCTGCGGGCCCGCGCCGGCGGCCTGCCGCTGCTCTGCGGTTCCCCTTCCCACACCTGCGCCTCCTGGGAGCGACGGGCGGAGATCGGCCTCGATGACCGGCGGCCGGCGCCGGGGCCGGCCCATCACGTCCACCCACTGAAAGGCCGGGAACGCGGCATTCCCCCGGCGCTCCTGGACATGGCCCGGCAAAACGCCCAAGAGGGCCGGAAAACCCTGATCCTGGTCAACCGCATCCAGCCGGCGCTGCACTTCTTCTGCGCCGACTGCGGCCGCGTGGCCGCCTGCCCTAACTGCGGCGGCGTTCTGCAGTCCGGCGAGGACGGGGAGATCCGCTGCCGGCGCTGCGCTTTCCGAGACGACGCACCCGGCAACTGCCGCCGCTGCGGCCGCCCCCTGGAAACGCTGCACGACATCAGCATCGAATCGCTGGCCCGGGCCCTGGAGCGCGGCTGCGGCGAGGAGGCGGTGCTGACCCTGACCGCTTCCGATCTGAAGGATGCGCAGGCTGCCCTGAACCAGGCGCACGAGCGCCCGCTGGTCATCGCCACCCTGGCCGCGCTCAGCCCGTTCTTTCACGGGCTTTTTGCCGCCGTGGTCTGGATCAAGCCCGAGTCCTTCTTTTCCATGGAGGAATTCAACGCCGCCGAGATGATCCATGCCTGCGGCGCCGAGATCGCTTCCCTGCTCGGAGCCGGCGGTGAGCTGCACGTCTTTTCGGTCTTCCACTTTCATTATGCCCTGCAGTACCTGATGGACGAGGAAAATTTCTTCGAGCGCGAGCTCAAGTACCGCCGCTGGTTCCTGTTGCCGCCGTTCAGCGGCGTCTACGAGCTGGAGCTGCGCGCCGACCGCCTGCGCTCCCTGGCAGCGGCCATGCGCGAGCTGTACGGCCGCTGCCGCGACAGCCTGAACGTGCGCCGCGCCTACCTGCTCTCGCGCCGGAAGCAGCGTGGCAGCTTCCGCGGCGTGCTGGAGCTGCACGCCGACGCCGGGGCGATCGTCGACGCCGGCCTGCACCGCATCCGCCGCAGCGTGCTCAGGCGCACGGCCGGCTGAGGGTAAACCCTGGAGCCCCGCCCCGCGTATAACCGGTTTCCGCGGCCGTGCCGCCGGACCGCCAACAACGAAAAGGAGTCTTCATGAGCGAATGGGCATTGTCATTGCATGACCTGGTCAAGGATTTCGACGGCAAGCGCGCCGTCGACCACATCAGCTTCNNGCCGGCAAGACCACGACCATCCGCATGGTCATGGACATCATCGCCCCGGACGCCGGCCGCGTCGAGATCCTGGGCGAGGGCCTCAGCGAGAAAGTCAAGGACCGCATCGGCTTCCTGCCCGAGGAGCGCGGCCTGTACCGCAAGCTGAAGGTGATGGACACCCTGCTCTTCTTCGGCGAGCTGAAAGGCATGAAGGCCGCCGTCGTGCGCGAACGCGGCCGCCGGCTGCTGGAACAGTTCCAGCTCGCCGGCTACGAGGAAAAGAAGGTGGAGGAGCTCTCCAAGGGCATGGCCCAGAAGCTGCAGTTCATCACCACCATCCTGCACGATCCCGAGCTGCTCATCCTGGACGAGCCTTTCTCCGGACTCGACCCCCTGAACATCGAACTGATCCAGGGCATCATCCTGGAGCGCCGGCGCGCGGGGACGACGATCATCTATTCCACCCACCTGATGGAGTACGCCGAAAAGACCGTCGACTCGCTGGTGATGATCGACCAGGGGCGCAAGGTCCTCGACGGGACGCTGGCGGCGGTCAAGGCCGAGTACGGCCGGAAGTTCATCCGCCTGCAGTACGAGGGCGATGCCCGCTTCGTGGCCGGGCTGCCCTACGTCCGCTCCAGCCGCGACTCGGGCCGCGAGATGGAGATCGAGCTGGAGGACCTGTCCCGGCGCGAGCAGCTGCTGCGCGACCTGCTGGGCCGGGTGACCGTCAACGGTTTCCAGCTCAGCGAGCCGTCGCTGCAGAACATATTCATCCGCAAGGTCCGGGAAGGAGCGGGAGCATGAACAAACTATTCGCCGTCATCAAGAAAGAATACAAGACCATCGTCAAGAAGAAGTCGTTCATCATCATGACCATCCTGACGCCGGTGCTGATGGCCGGCATGATGGTCGTGCCCGTGCTGCTGATGAAGGTCGACCGCAGCGACAAAAAGATCGCCGTCGCCGATTACGCCGGCGGCTACATCCAGGCGCTGAACGCCGGGCCGGCGAAAAAAAGCGCGAAGGCGAAAGGCGGCCTCGACATGGACGCCATGAACGAGATGCCGGAATTGCCCGGCCGCATCTCCTTTCATCCGGTGGAAACGGGCGGCCGCGATGCCGCCGGGCTGCTGCGCGAGTACGAGCAGAAGGTCCTGAAAAAGGAGATCGACGGCTTGCTGCTCATCCCCGCCGACGTCAAGTCACGGCGCCAGATCTCCTATTATTCGACGTCCATCTCCGATTTCACCACCCTCAAATTCATCGAGGCCACCCTGCGCACCGCCATCTCCAGGCAGCTGCTGCTGGAGCGGCAGATCGACCCCGCGGTCGTGGACGAGGCCACCCGCGAGATATCCATGGAGACCTTCAAGGTCAAGAAGGAGGGGACCACCAAGTCGGACTCGGGCATGGACTACATGATGTCGCTGTTCATGATCATCATCCTGTTCATGATCCTGATCAATTACGGCCAGATCATCATGCGCGGCGTCCTCGAGGAGAAGACCAGCCGCATCTCCGAGCTGCTGATCTCCTCGGCGCGCGCGACGCACATCTTCTACGGCAAGCTGCTGGGCATCGGCCTGGCCGGGTTGACCCAGGTCGCCCTGTGGATCCTGCTGGCGGTCATCCTGGTGTCGCGCTTCTCGGGCATGGTCGATGCCGCCATCCTCTCCTTCCTGACCCCCGAGATCGCCTTTTATTTCGTCATCTTCTTCATTCTCGGCTTTTTCATCTACGCCATCCCCTACGCCTTCATCGGCGCCGCGGTGAACACCGACCAGGAGGCGCAGCAGTTCGCCTCCGTGCTGTCGGTGCTGATCATCGTCCCCTACATCCTCGGCATCTCGGCCCTGCAGAACCCCAATTCCACACTGACCCTGGCGGCGTCGCTCTTCCCGCTCTTCACCCCGATACTGATGTTCATGCGCATCACCACCGCCGTGCCGCCGCTGTGGCAGATCCTGGCCTCGATCGGCCTCTGCGTGCTGACCATCTGGGGCCTGGCCTGGCTGGGGGCCAAGATCTTCCGCGTGGGCATGCTGATGTACGGCAAGAAGCCGTCGCTGGGCGAGATGCTGCGCTGGGTGCGGTACAAATAGCAGGATTCGGCGGGCGGCAACGGCACAGGAAGATCCATCGTGACGCGTAACGCGTGACGCGACAGGAGAAACGGCGCAAGGTTTGTCGACATACCAGATTCAGGGCCTATGGCAGAAAAAAGATATTAATAAGACTAAAATTCCAAATCCCAAGCACCAAATTCCAAATAAATTCCAATTTCCAATTTCCCAAACAAAGAAAATACCCTTGCAAGGAGCTTTTGTTTTGGAAATTGGAATTTGGAATTTGGTGCTTGTTTGTGATTTGGAATTTGGGATTTGGAATTTAAGTCTTCGTTTTGCAGTTTTCTGACCGTCAACCGTAAACCGTAAACCGTAAACCGATTACTTTAGTTTCTTTCTGACACTGACACTGTCACTTGTTATTTTGTCTTTGCCGCAAGCCGTGTGCCGCTATTCGCTCAGCTTGTAGGACAGCGCCTCTTTCAACTCGAAGAAGTCGCTGCCGCGGGGCACGTTGCGCAGGCGGGTAAGCAGGGTCTGCGGGTCGATCAGCTGCTCGAAGGGCACGCCGACGATGGAGAAGTTGTCCGACACCGACACCATGCAGTCGAACTGTTTGTTCTTGTACAGCTTGTAGGCGCCGAAGCCGAGCATGCTGGCCAGCACCACGTCGAAGCTGATGGGCAGGGCGTTGCGCGTCTCGTAGCCGACCTGCTTGAAGATGATCTTCTTCTTGCGGCCGGTGCGCTCCCGGTAAATCGTCTCGGAAGCGTCGCGCAGCACCCGGCCCACCTCGGCCGTCCCCAGGATGACGTTGCCGTGGCGGTCGGTCTCGGTCGGCCGGTACTTGTCCGGGAGCCGGTCGGCCAGCCCCTCGGCCACGCAGATCACGCCGTAGTACTTGTCGTTCTTCTCTCGCAGCAGCATGGTGTCGACGATGCGTGCAGCCAGGCGGTCGATGTCAAGAACCTCGTCGTCGATGTCCTCGCCGGAGACCATCATCACCGCCTCGCCGGCGATGCCGGCGGCGTAGGTCAGCCAGCCGGCCTTGCGACCCATCAGCTCGACGATGAAGTACGACCCGGTGCTCTCGGCGTCGGCCTTGAGGTTGAGCAGCGCCTCCTGGCCCGCCTGCACGCTGCTCCAGTAGCCGAAGGTCCAGGCGATGCCGAAGTAGTCGTTGTCGATGGTCTTGGGGATATGGATCACCGGCAGCCCCAGGCGGCTGAGGAAGTTGGCGGTCTTGAGCGTGTCGTCGCCGCCGATGGTGATCAGGCAGCCCACGTCCAGGCTGTCCAGCGCCTCAAGGATGTTCCGCAGGCGCCTGCTCTTCCCGGGATCGTCCAGGTCCTGCGGCGACTGGATCAGGCGGCCGGGATTGGCCCGCGAGGTTTTCAGGAAAACCCCGCGGCGGTTGCGGATGCGCGATATGCTGGCGTCGAGGACCTGGTAATGGATATTGGGCGACAGGCTATAGCGGTTCTTGCTGTCGAAATCCTCCAGGAACTCGAAGCCGAAAAAGAAGCCGATGATCGGCACCTTGGCGTTCAGGAAATTGAGCGCCACCGAGGAGATGACGGCGTTGGCCGACGGCGCCGGCCCGCCCGAGAACAGGATGGCCGCTTTCTTGTGATTCTTGAAATCGAACATGTCCCTGATGGTAGGCGATTTTCCCCCGGCTGTCAAGACGACCGGGCCCGGGGCCGGCCCGCTTTTCTTATCCCGGGAAAAGGTGTATAGTTCGGGCATGAACGAATTCAACGACGACCAGAACTGCTTCGTCTGCGGCAAGAAGAACACGGCCGGGCTGCAGCTGGAATTCTGCCGCAATGACGCCAGCGGCTGTACCGAGGCCCGGGTGTCCTTCCCGGTCCAGTTCCAGGGCTGGCGCAGCACGGTCCACGGCGGGCTGCTGGCCACCGTCCTCGACGAGACCCTGATCAAGTCCGCCGCCGACGCGGGTCACAAGTGCGTCACCGCCGAGATCACGGTCAAGTACCGCAAGCCGGCCATGACCGGCGAGCCCTGCCTGGTCTCGGCGCGGACACTGGAAACGCGCGGCCGCATCGTCTTCGCCGAAGGGCGCATCTGCGACGCGCAGGGCCAGGTGCTGGCGCAGGCGACGGGAAAGCTGTTCAAGGTATAACGGGGCTCAGTGATGCGTAATGAGTGATACGTGATGAGAACGGAAGTTCATAACAATGCCTTATGGCATTGTTCTTCTCTCATTACCCATCACTCATCACTCATCACTTATTGCTGATAATCAGCTGGAAGATCTCCTGCGGCGTGATCCGGCGCAGGCAATCGACATGATCGCACTTGGGGAACACGCCGTCATGGTAGCAGGGCGAGCAAGCCATCTCCTCCCCTTTCCAGACGGCGATGCTGCCCTCGTTGAGGGGCTTTTTTTCGCCGGGATGGGTGGGGCCGAAGATGGAGACGACGCGGGCCCCCACGGCGGCGGCCAGGTGCATCAGGCCCGAATCGTTGCAGACGACCAGCCGCGAATGCTTCAGGATCGCCGCCGCTTCCAGCAGCGATGTGCGGTCGATGAGATCGACGACCGCCGGCTGCGCCTCCTTGACGCGGGCGGCGAGAACCGCGTCGCTGCCGCGCCCCAGCAGCAGCACCCGGTAATTCGCCGCCAGCAGCAGGCCGGCCAGGGCGGCGAAGTTCTCTGAAGGCCAGCGCCGGCTCTCCATCTCCTCCTTGACGTTGGCCGCGCCGCCCGGAACCAGGACGACGATATCTCCCCGGCCTGGCGGAGCGAGGAATTTTTCCCGGGCGGCTGCCAGGACGCTCTCAGCGACGGGAAAGGCCATTTTGAAGTCCAGGCAGACGATGCCCAGGGCCTTGAGCAGGTCGCAATAATGGAATATGTGGTGCTTGATCCCCTCGATGGGCACGACGTCGGTCAGCAGCCAGGGACGGCGGCCCGATCGGGGGAAGCCGACGCGCCGCCGGCAGCCGGCCAGGAACAGGATGACGGCAAAACGTGGGTCGCGGTGAAAGTTGAAGCCGACGTCGTAGCGTTCCCGGCGCAGGCGCCAGGACGCCTTCAGTACCTCGGCCGCCCGGGCCAGCGGACCGCCGCGGAAGAGGCGCCGGTCATCGAGATAGAAGACCCGGTCCACGTCGGGGTCGTTGCCGGCGACCGGGGCGATGGAGCGCCCGGCCAGGACGTGAACGGCCGACACCTGTCGCGCCTGTTTCAAGGCGCGCAGGGCGGGGGTCGCCATCAGGAAGTCGCCAAGGGCGGCGACCTTAATCACCAGGATCTTCACTTGCCTTCCCGCGCCAGTGATCGAGCAGGTCGAGGAGGGTCCGCTCGAATGGGATCTCCGGCACCAGGCCGAATCGCCGGCGCAACCGCGTCGCATCGCCGCTCTGCACCGGGTTGTCCAGCGGGCGCAAACGGGCCGGGTCGACCTCGACGCGGATGGCCACGCGCGCCTGGGCCAGCAGGATGTCCAGGATGCTGCGGATGGAATAGGTCCGGCCCGAACAGACGTTGAACACCTCGCCCGCCTCGGCGCCGGCGGCGATGACCTGTACCCAGCGGGCCACGTCGCGCACGTCGGAAAAATCGCGCACCGCCTCCAGGTTGCCGACGCGGATGACCGGCGGCATTTCGCCGCGCTCGATGCGGGCGACCTGGCTGGCGAAATCCGAAGCCACGAATTTGCGGTCCTGGCCGGGGCCGGTGAAGTTGAAGGCGCGGACCGTGAAGGTCTTCATGCCGAACACCCGCCCGTACAGCTGTCCGAGCATTTCCATGGCCGCCTTGGAGAGGGCGTAGGGATTCTGGGGGGCGATCGGGCTTGACTCGCTGAAAGGGGCTCCATCGGCCGGCTGGTACACCTCGGCCGAGCTCATCAGCAGCAGGCGCGAGTCGGGCGCCCAGGCCTGCAGCGCTTCCAGCAGGTTGGAGGTACCCATGAAATTGACGTCGTAGGTCAGCTCGGGGTTCTTCCAGGCGAAGCCGACGTTGGCCACCGCCGCCAGGTGGAAGGTCACGTCGGGACGGATGATCTCCAGCATCTGGGAGATGTCGTCGCGGCGGCGGATATCCACCTGGAACACCTCGACGTCGGGAAAGGTGAAGCCGGGGACCTCGGTGATGCCGAAGACCTTGTTCCTTCCGTCTTCCAGCAGCCGCTTCAGCAGGTGCGACGCCAGGAATCCCGAGCAGCCGGTGACCAGTACCCTACTCATAGTTCTTCTGCAGATGGTTCATATAAGCCTTTTTGGCGATCAGCTTCCGCCACCAGTCCTCGTGCTCCCGGTACCAGGCCACCGTGCGCCGCAGGCCGGTGGCGAAATCGATCCGCGGCTCCCAGCCCAGGGCGCGCATCTTCGCTGAATCGAGGGCATAGCGGAAATCGTGCCCCTTGCGGTCGACGACCCGCTGCACCAGTGATTCCGGCTTGCCCAGCAGCGACAGGATGGCATGGGTCACCTCGAGGTTGCTGCGTTCCTGGCCGGCGCCCAGGTTGTAGGCCTGGCCCGGCTCGCCCTTCTCGATCAGGGTCAGGATACCGCTGACCGTGTCCTCGACATGGAGCCAGTCGCGGCGGTTGCCGCCGTCGCCGTAGAGCGGCAGGGGCTGGTCCTGCAGCGCCCGGGTGACGAAAAAGGGGATCAATTTCTCCGGGTACTGGTAAGGACCGTAATTATTGGCGGGCCGCGCGATCACCACCGGCAGCCCGTAGGTCTTGAAATAGGAAAAGGCCAGGCGGTCGCCGCCGACCTTGGATGCCGAGTAGGGCGACGAGGGGTTCAATGGGCTCTCCTCGCTGAAAAAACCCCGGGCAATGCTGCCGTAGACCTCGTCGGTGGAGACATGGACGAAGAGCCGGGCGCGGGCGCTGCGCTTCATCGCCTCCAGCAGGACGAACACGCCGTAGACGTCAGTGAGGATAAAGTCGCCGGGATCATGGATCGAGCGGTCGACATGGGTCTCGGCGGCGAAGTTGACCACGACGTCGGCGCCGGCGATCGCCTCGCCCACGAGTTGCGGATCCTGGATGTCGCCCTGGACGAAGGAATAGCGCCCCCGCACCCCTTCCAGGTTCTCCAGGTTCCCGGCATAGGTCAGCTTGTCGTAGTTGAGCAGCTCGATCTCCGGGAAACGCTCGTGGACGATGCGGATGAAGTTGCTGCCGATGAATCCCGCGCCGCCGGTGACCATGATCCTGCTGACGTCCCGCCCGCCTGCTTTCATTATTTGCCTCCGAAGAAATCGCCGACCATGCCCAGGTTGCCCAGGGAAACGCCGAAACGGAACTGGAAATACGACTCGCCCAGCCAGGAAAACACTTTGAACTCGGTATTGAAGACCAGGCACTGGTAATCGAAGCCGGCGTTCAGCGAGCCATGCAGCAGGCGCTTTTCGGAAAAATCGTAATCCAGCCGCGATTCCAGTTTCAACGGAAAGCCCGAATGGTCGAAATGGACGCCGGCACCCAGCACGCGGCGGTTCATTTCGAAATCCTTTGGCTGGTAGGGGTTGCGGTAAATGCTGTAGGAGAACGAGCCGGTCAGCGGCGATCCCGGGCGGTTATACGATGCGCGCAGGTTCAACAGCGTCAGGTCGCGCACGTAGTGGTTGTAGTCCAGCACGGCATCGAACAGCACGCTGCCGCCGGGCCGGAAGCGGAGCTGCTGGCTGAGCTTGGAGAAGCGAGGGTACTCGCCGTCTATCTTCAGGTTGTAATTGGCCTCGGCCGGGTCGAAATAGTACTGCTGCGAGACGGAATAAGCGAGAAGCTCGCCGGGCGACGCCTTGGCATCGCCGCCCCGGGAGAGCAGGCGGGTCGTCAGCTTGAACCCGGCATAGGAGAACGATGGGAAATCGGAGCGGTCGACCTTGACCAGGCGTTCGCTGTTGGCGAGCTCGGTGGCGTAGCGCACGGAGAACTCGGGCTCGATGACGTGTTTCAGCCGCCGCGGGCCGCTGCCGAAGATGCGGCTGAACACGGGCCCTTTCAGGATGAACGCCGCCGTGTGGTAGTTCACGTAAATGGGTTCATCGAGGACCTCCCCCGTCTCGGGGTCGCGGCTCTTGGCATAGAAGGAATTCCGCGAACGCAGGTCCAGCGAGCCGCTCAGCCAGGACAGCTTGAGCAGCGGCAGCTGGTAGGATGGGGACAGGGTCAGGCGCTGGCTGAACAGCCCGGTGGAGAACTCGGGGTCCTCCTCGTAGCTGACGCCGCTGCGCCGCGTCCTCAGGAAATTGGCGGCCAGGGAGAAATATCCGGGCAGTTTTCCCAGTTTCTGCTGGTTCAGGTTCAGCGACAGCGCCGGCAGGTTTTCCACGATCAGGGAACTGTTCCGGGTCACGTAGTAGGTCTCGCGGCGCGAGGCGCTGAACGACGCCTGGACATTGGCGAACGAGGAGGTCAGTGACAGCTCCGTCTGGAAATTGGCCGATTTGACCATGTCGAAGCTGTTGTCCAGGAGGCGCAGGAAGTCGGGGCGGCTTTGCAGGTTGGCGTTCAGCCTCAGTTTCGAGTTCAGCAGGGGCAGGGACTGCTGGTGCTCGGCCTCGACGAAATAATCGTCATCGCTGTCGGTGTAGATTTCATTGTCCTTGCGGTATTTGAAATAATAGAAGCGGGCGCTGCCCCGGGCGTCGCGCAGGAGGTAACGCACCTCGTCGCTGGCCCCCACGCCCAGCCTGGAGAAGTAATCGAGGCCGAGGGTCATGTCGATATTGGGCCGGATGGCCCAGAAGAATGCGTTCTGCAAAAAAAAGCCGCGCAGGTCGGAGTGGCCGATGCCGGGAAAGAGCAGGCCGGTGGCCCGGCCGTCCTTTTGCAGCGGGTAGCGCAGGTACGGCAGGTAAAAGAGCGGGACGTTCTTGACGCGCAGCAGGGCGCCGTGCATCTCGATGTATTTCTCCTTCTTGATCCGGCCCCTGCGGCAGCTGATGCGCCAGCGCGGAAAGACCTGGGCGCAGGAGGTGAAATCAAGGCGCCGGAAGGCCAGTGTCTCGCTGTCGGTCTGCTGCAAACGGTCGCTGCTGAAGCGCACCACCGGGCTGGCCATGCCTTCGGCGTCCAGCATCTCGCCCTGCTGGGTTTTCAGGTTGAACACGAGTTTCTCGCCGCTGAGGACCATGTCCCTGGCCGCCATGGTCACCCGTCCCTCCGCGAACAGCTCGCGGGTCTTGAGATTGAAATCGATGGCATCGGCATAGATGACGTAGTCCTGCCAGAGGACCTCCACATTGCCGGCGGCGCGCAGGGCGTCCTCGCCGATGGTCTTTTGATCGGCGTAAACGACCGGGTCCTGATGCGGCGCCTGCGCCGGCAGGCTCCCGCCCGGGGCCAGGAGCAGCAGGAGCAGCAGCAAGCGCGACAATGTGGGTTTCATGAAGGTTAGAATGTAGCATTTTTTGCCCGCTTAAGCAACCCGACTGGGCTTTTTGCCGGCCGGCTGCTGAATCCCATTTCTTTTTATGCTATCATTGCGGTATGAACTATTTAAAGCGATTGCTGGTCATGATGATCCTTGTGGGCGCCTTCGCCGCCTGCTCGATCCACGTCCCCTGGGGGTTGATGGACGACTACGACGGCGTGCGCGTGGTCATGCGCGTCACTCCCGATGACGCCGACGTCCTGCTCAACGGCCGCTTCATCGGCGCCGCCTACGAATTCGCCTCCGCCGCCGTCGCCCTGCGCCTGGCGTCGCGGGAAAACGAGCTCGTATTCCGCAAGCAGGGCTTCCGCGAACAGGTGGTGGACCTCGGCAACTATTCCTCGCGGCGCATCACCGTGAAGGTCGAGCTGAAGCCGGTCGAGCCCGGCTCCCCGGCCGAACCCACCGCGGCCGGCGAAACCGACCCGGCCTATGAAGCCAAGAGCGAACCGCTGCCCCCGCTGCCCGAGGAAAAACCGGCCCCGGTGGCGGAAGGCTTCCTGACCGAGGTGGCGCTGACCGTGACCCCGGAGGAGACGGCCGTCTACATCGACGGCCGCTTCTGGGGCCTGGCGCCGGCAAGCGGCAAGGTGATGTTCCTGCGCCTGCCCCCCGGGAAATACGCCTTCACCGCCTTCAAGCCCGGACACGCCACCTTCAGCAAGGAGATCAACGTTCCCAAGCAGGAAAAGTTCGACCTGGAGATCGCCCTCAAGAAGTAGGCTTCCGCTCCGGCCTGGGAGTTCGGGGTTTCGCGCCGCGCTGCTGAAGCTGGCCACTCACCCGGACGGCATCCGGGAAAGGCACTGGCCCGGTGTTCAGAACGCTATTTCCGGAGAGAAATCGGGTGCACCGCTCCCTATTTCAGCATCGGCATGATGAACAGGGCATACAAGGCGAAGAAAAGCATGCCCAGCAACGGCCGCATGAAGCCCCGGCGCAGCTTGCGCACGTCGCCGGCGGGGATCGCCGCAGCGAACAATTTCTGTTTCTCGGCCGTGACGATCAGCGCCAGCAGGCCCGATACGTAAGCAAAAGCAGCCACCAGGTAGACCAGCAAAGCCAGCGGATTGCTCGGATAGCGGCCGATCAGGTGGGCGCAGAACGGCACGAAGGCCGCCCAGGCCAGCAGCCAGACGTGGATGCCCACGACCGTCTTGCTGATCCGGGTCAACTTGGCATACAGCGTGTTATGGCCGATCCAGAAGCCGCTCAGTATGAAAAAACTGATGATGTAGCTCAGAAAGGTGCGCCAGTGGTGCAGCAGCGCCTGGCCCAACTCGTGGGCTGAGCGGCGGTCGCCGATCTCCGGGAGCTTCAGCTCGAGGACCAGGATGGTCAGGGCGATGGCGAAGACGCCGTCGAACAGGAACTCGAGCCGGCTCTTGCTGACCTCTGTCTTGAAGGATGATCGCTCATTTTTAGCCATTCATTGCTCCTGTGCCTTCTCAAGCCTCATGGAGATCGAAATGAAGTACAGGCCCATGATAGCAATCGGAACCGCCGTTGTCAAAATCGGAGCCCCGGCGAATGATCGCCGCGCCCCCGCCTTGACAAGGAGGGCGAGGTTCACTATAAAGATGGCAATATGACGGGGAAATCTTCGTCGCCCGCCCGCAGCAGACAGCTCATGACCGTCGCGGCTGTTTTCTTCGCCGCCGCCGGAACCCTTTTCTCCGCCGGCAGCAGCGAGCTGAAAAGAGAATACGATCGCTGGGTCCGCCGTTCGTGGACCAGCCGGGACGGCCTGCCGCAGGACACCGTTTACGCGCTGGCCCAAGGTGCCGACAGCTCCATGTGGGTCGGCAGCGAAGGCGGCCTGGCCCGTTTCGACGGCGCCGAATTCACCATCTTCAGAAGAAGCGCCACTCCTGGACTGGCCAGCGACTCGATCACCTCCCTCGCCCCCGACCGCGACGGCACTCTGTGGGTCGGCACGTTCGGAGGCGGGCTGGTGCACCAGCGGGACGGGAAATTCACCCGCATCGAGGGCATTTCCCGCGACCGCATCTGGTCGCTCCGTCATGACGGCGAAGGAACGCTCTGGGTCATCGCGCATGGAGGCGGCATCTATTGCCTCGAGCCGGGAAAGACTCCGGCTCTTGCCGTCATTGACGACCTGCCCGACGAACAGGTCACCGCCGTCGCCGGCAGCATGGAGCGCACGCTCTGGATCGGGACACGAAACGGGCTTGCGGCCATCCGGCGCGGCCGGCAGACGATATTCACCGCGCAGGCGGGGCTGGCTGGCGATTATGTCTATTGCCTGTTCACCGACAGCCGTGGCAGCCTCTGGGCGGGGACGACGTCGGGCCTCAGCCGCATCGATTCCCGGGGAGTTCGCAGTTACTCGACCACCGACGGCCTGGCCGACGATCTCGTCCGCGCCATCAGCGAGGACGCACTGGGAAGGCTGTGGATCGGCACCGACAAGGGTGTGACCATCCTGGACAGTGCGGGGGAAACGGCCTGCGCCACTCCGGCGGGCATGGCCGGGGAAGCCGTCATGGCCATCTGCCGCGACCGCGAGAACGGCATGTGGGTCGGTACCGCCGCCAACGGCTTGAACTACTGGCGACGCAACGAGGTGCTCGTGCATGGACCGGAGGACGGCCTGTCGGGCGAGCAGGTTACGGCGGTTTGCGCTGACGGTGAGGGCCGCCTCTGGACCGGCACACGCGGCCAGGGACTCAACCGTCTGGAGAACGGGAAATGGCGCGCCTATTCACGCCACGACGGCCTGGCCGGCGGGTTTATCACCTCCCTGCTGGCGGATCACCGTGGAAGAATATGGATCGGCTCGCTGGACGCCGGATTGCAGGTCATGGACCAGGGAGATTTCATTCCCGAAGATCCACGGGGAGCATCGGCAGGCCGGCCCGTGCTTTCTCTCTTCCTCGACGGCCGGAATGGGCTGTGGGCGGGGAGCGATGGCAACGGGGCCGACGTATTCCAGGATGGCCAATGGCGCCACCATGGCCCGGCAGGCGGACTGCGGGGAGGCGTGATCACCGCCATCGCCCAGGACCGGCAGGGAAACATCTGGGCCGGCAGCGTGGACGAAGGGCTGTACGTCCTGCGGGGGGCGTCCTGGCGCCGTTATACGACCGAGGATGGCTTGCCCGGGGACACCATCTACGCCATTCATGCAGATCAGCAGGGCGGGATCTGGCTGGGCTGCGACAGCGGGCTGGGCCTTTACAGCCAGGGCCGGTTCTTCGGTTTCCGCGCGGGGGCGCGGCCGTTGAATGGGGCTATCCTGTCCATCCTCGAAGATGCTGCGGGAAAGCTCTGGATGAGTTCGCCGACGGGGATCTTCAGCGTTCGGCGGTCGGAATTGGAGGCATCCGCGCCCCTGGCGGGGCGCCACGTCCATTGCCGGATCCTCGGCGAGATGTCCGGGCTGAAGAGCACCGTTTGCGCGGGCGGTTTCCAGCCGGCCGGCTGCCGCGACCATGCCGGTAGATTATGGTTCCCGACCCAGAAAGGGCTGGTTGAGATCGATCCCGAGCGGCAGGAGGCGCCTCCGCCGCCACTGCCAAGGATCGAAAGGTTCCAGGCCGACGGCATAACCGTCCCGCTGGCGGGGAAAGGCCGATTGCCGGCCGGAAGCGAGCGCCTCGATTTTCAATACGCGGCACCGGCGTTCTCCGACCCGCAGCAGGTCGAGTTCTCCAGCTGCCTGCAAGGGCACGAAAACGATTGGAGCGCGCCGGGAAAGGAGCGCAGGCGGAGCTTCAGCGGGATCCCTGCCGGGGACTATGTTTTCCGCCTCAGGGCCAGGGGCCAGGGCGGGACCTGGAGCGGCGATGAGGCCGTTTTTCTCTTCACGATAGCCGATTATTTCCACCGCGGAACCGGCTTTCGCTTCCTGCTGCTGTCCGGCGCCGGCTTGATCCTTCTGGGACTGCTTCATTTTCGCCGGAAAAGGGCCCAGCGGCGCCTGGAGAACAAATACAGATATTCCGCACTGGGCGACGAGCGGATCGCGGAATACGCCGCGCGGCTCGATCATGCCATGGAGAAAGACAAGCCCTACCTCGACCCCGACCTGACCCTGGCCAAGCTGGCCGCGGCGATGGAAATGCCGGCCAAGCACCTATCCCAGGTCATCAACGAGCATTTCAGCCTGAACTTCAATGATTTCGTCAACCGCTACCGCATTGAAGAGGCCAAGCGCCTGCTTCTCGACCCGGCAGCCAGGGAATTCAAGCTGTTGCGCATCGCCTTCGAATCGGGATTCAACTCCAAGTCGGTCTTCAACGCCGCGTTCAGGAAGCACGCCGGCGCCAGCCCTTCCGATTTCCGCCGCCTCCTGGGCGGCGGTTGACCGCATCCGGGCCGATCCTTGAATAAAAGCGTCCGGAATCATGATCCCGGACTCCCCCGTCCCCTGGACAGCGCATAACGTTCATGGCTCATCAACAAGGAGGTGAACCATGTTCGAGACCATGTTCTTCACCGGCGGGTCGGGCAGGGAGCGCGGCCGCAAGGGACTGACCTTCTCCCTATCCCTGATCCTGCACGCGCTGGCCGTCGCCGCCGTCATCGTCGTGCCGTTGCTGCATGCCGAATCCAGGCTCCCGGAGTTCGCCGTCATCGACGCCGCCCTGATCTCGCCGCCGGACTTGCCCGGCATCCCGCCCGCGGGCCGGCCCCGCGGCGGCGATGGCAGGTCCGGGATTCCCGGGGAAGAGCCCGTAAAGCCGCGTCCCCATGGCAGAATCGAATTCACCGTTCCCAAGGAGATCACAAAGAGCACCGAGGAGGACCTGACATCGGCGCTGGCGAAGATCGGCGGCGGGATCGGCGTCGACGGCGGGATCAATTTGGATGAAGGCGGGAACAGCGAGTGGGAAATCGGCAAAGAATACGTTCCCGAAACCATCGATCCGGGCCGGACCCCGGTCATCCACGTCACCCCCCCGCGGTTGGCCAGGAGAGTGAGTCCCGCTTATCCGCCGGAGGCCATCGCGGCCAGGTTGGCGGGTCCGGTCGTGATCGATGCCATGACCGACATCTACGGAAAGGTGAAGGAGGCGCACGTGATCAGCGGCCACCCGTTGCTCAATGCCGCCGCACTGAGGGCCGTTCGCGAGTGGACCTACGAGCCCTACCTGGTCAACGGCATCCCCCATGCGGTGCGTTTCACCGTCACCGTCAATTTCGTCCTGGACAAGCGCTGAAAAATGACTGGCGGCCCCCCCGCGGGGGCCCGCCCCGGGGAACGTCAGCGGGCGAAGCGGTCGATCAGGCGCTGCAGCAGGTCGCCGTACTTGACGATCAGACCGGCGAACACCACCGAGACCATCGACATCAGCTTGATCAGGATGTTCAGCGAGGGGCCCGACGTGTCCTTGAAGGGGTCGCCGACGGTGTCGCCGATGACGGCGGCGCCGTGGTTGGGGTTGCGGCTGCCGTCGGGAAGCCTCTTGCCGCCCAGATGGCCCTCCTCGATGTACTTCTTGGCGTTGTCCCAGCTGCCGCCGGAGTTGTTCAGGAAAACGGCGACCACGAAGCCGGTGGTCAGGCCGCCGGCCAGCAGTCCGATGACGCCGGCCACGCCGAACAGCAGCCCCATGGCCACCGGGACGAAGATGGCGGTCAGCGCCGGCACCACCATCTCGTGCTGGGCGGCGCGGGTGCTGATCTCGACGCAGCGCCCGTAATCGGGCTCGGTCGTGCCTTCCATGATGCCCGAGATCTCGCGGAACTGGCGCCGCACTTCCTCGACCATCCGGCCGGCGGCGCGGCCGACCGAGCGCATGGTCATGGAGCAGAACACGAAGACCATCATGGCGCCGATGAAGAGCCCGACCAGCACCCGGGGATTGAGAATGGTCAGGTTGTAGTAGCTGACCCAGTCGCCGATGTGGGTGTTCTCGATGGCCTTTTCCACGCCGCTGATGGCGACGACCTTCTGTCCCATGTGCAGGAAGCCGATCTTGACCTCCTCGATGTAGGCGGCCAGCAGGGCCATGGCCGTCAGGGCGGCCGAGCCGATGGCGAAACCCTTGCCGGTGGCGGCGGTGGTGTTGCCCAGGGCGTCCAGGGCATCGGTGCGCTTGCGCACTTCCGGGTCCTGGTGGGTCATTTCGGCGTTGCCGCCGGCGTTGTCGGCGATGGGCCCGTAGGCGTCGGTGGCCAGCGTGATGCCCAGGGTGGAGAGCATGCCCACCGAGGCGAAGCTGATGCCGTAGAGTCCGAGGTTGACGGCGTTGGCGGCGGAACTGAAGCCGCCGGAGAGGGCGAAGCTGATGATGATGGCCGCGGCGATGACCAGCACCGGCAGGCCGGTGGACTGCATGCCGGTGGAGATGCCGGCGATGATGACGGTGGCCGGCCCGGTCTGCGACTGGGAGGCGACGTACTGCGTCGGCTTGTATTCCTGCGAGGTGTAGTATTCGGTGATCTTGCCGATCAGCCAGCCGGCGATCAGGCCGGCGATGACCGCAAGAAAGATGCCCACGTGCCGGCCCTGGAAGGACTCCTTGAACAGCACCAGGATGAAGTAGGAGGCGGCCAGGGTTAGCAGGGTGCTGGCGTTGATGCCGCGCGCCAGGGCCTTCAGCAGCACCTTCTGCGAGGCGTTTTCCCCGGAGCGCACGAAGAACACTCCGAGGATGGAGAAGATCACGCCGATGCCGGCGATGACCATCGGCGCCAGCACGCCGCCCAGCCCGTAGCCGGCGGCCACGCCCAGCGCCGAGGTGGCCAGGATGGAGCCGGCGTACGATTCGTACAGGTCGGCGCCCATGCCGGCCACGTCGCCGACGTTGTCGCCGACGTTGTCGGCGATGGTGGCGGGATTGCGCGGGTCATCCTCGGGGATGCCCGCTTCCAACTTGCCCACCAGGTCGGCGCCGACGTCGGCCGACTTGGTGAAGATGCCGCCGCCGACGCGGGCGAACAGGGCTTGGGTGGAGGCGCCCATGCCGAAGGTCAGCATGGTGGTGGTGATGACGGCCAGCTGGCTGGGCCCATCGGGAATGAAGTGCCTCAGGATGATGAACCACAGCGAGATGTCCAGCAGCGCCAGGCCGACGACCACCAGCCCCATGACGGCACCGGAGCGGAAGGCGATCTGCAGCCCGCGGTTCAGGGAATTCTTGGCGCCGGCGGTGGTGCGGTTCGATGCCCAGGTGGCGGTGCGCATGCCCAGGAAGCCGGCCAAACCGGAAAAGAAGCCGCCGGTGACGAATGCGAAGGGCACCCAGGGGTTCTGGGCGTGCAGCACGTAGGCCATGAACGAGAAGAGGAGGAAGATCAGCACGAAGACGAAGGTCACGACCTTGTACTGCTGCTTGAGGTAGACCATCGCCCCCTGCTGCACGTAGCCGGCGATGCGCTGCATGTCGGCGGTGCCCGGGTCCTGCTTTTTCATGAAGCGGAAGAAATAGAAGGCGAAAACCAGCGCCAGGATGGAGCCCAGGGGCGCCAAAATGAATAAATTCTCTACATTCATGCCAACTCCTTGTGAAATGAATGAATTGTGCGAGACAGGTCAAGAAAGCAATTTATATCCGATTTTTGGCTGAATGTCAACGGTTTTTGGCCGGAAACAGGGAAAAACGAGTCGGGCCGGCTGTTGTGGCGCAACCGGGAAACGATCATTTGGCCTTGATCTTCCTGCAGATGGCCAACTTGGCCTGGATCTCTTTCTGCCGCGCCAGCTCCGCCTGGAGCTCTTCAGGGGTGATGGCTCCCTTGAACGAGGACTGGATGCTCGCTTCCGTCTCCTGCAGGCGCCGCCGCAGCTCTTCCTCGTCCAGGTCCTCGCCGCGCACGAAGTCGTCGATGATCAGGGCCACCCGGTTGTCGCGCACCTCGAGAAAGCCCTCGCCGCTGTAAAGGTAGTGCCGGGCGCCCGAAGTGTCCAGATAGGAGATCTCCCCCGCCTTCAGCAGCGTCAGGTAGGGCAGGTGGTGCGATAGGACGCCGGCTTCGCCCAGGTACGCCGGGATGTAGAGATCCTGCACATCGGCGCGCAGGGCCACCTCGCGCGCGGTGATGATCTCCAGCTGCAGGGTGCCGGCCATCAGAACCCCAGTTTTTTGGCGTTGGCCACCGCGTCCTCGATGCTGCCGCACATGTAAAAGGCCTGCTCGGGAAAGGCGTCGTACTTGCCTTCGACCAGCTCCTTGAAGGAGCGGATGGTGTCGGCCAGTTCCACGTACTTGCCCTCCAGGCCGGTGAAGGGCGTCGCCACGAAGAACGGCTGCGAGAGGAATTTCTGGATCTTGCGCGCCCGGGCGACGATGACCTTGTCCTCGTCGGACAGCTCCTCGATGCCCAGGATGGCGATGATGTCCTGCAGGTCCTTGTAGCGCTGCAGCACCTCCTTGACCTGGCTGGCCACCCGGTAATGCTCCTTGCCGACGATCTTGGCGTCGAGGATGCGCGAGAACGAGGCCAGGGGGTCGACGGCCGGGTAGATGCCCATCTCGGTCAGAGCCCGCGAAAGGTTGGTGTTGGCGTCCAGGTGGGTGAAGGTCGTCGCCGGCGCCGGGTCGGTGTAGTCGTCGGCCGGCACGTAGATGGCCTGGACCGAGGTGATCGATCCTTTCTTGGTCGAGGTGATGCGCTCCTCCATGTCCCCCATTTCCGAGGCCAGGTTGGGCTGGTAGCCGACCGCCGAGGGCATGCGCCCCAGCATGGCCGACACTTCGGAACCGGCCTGGGTGAAGCGGAAGATGTTGTCGATGAACAGCAACACGTCCTGCTTTTCCTCATCGCGGAAATACTCGGCCACGGTCAGCCCCGACAAAGCCACGCGCAAGCGGGCGCCGGGCGGTTCGGTCATCTGGCCGTAGATCAGCGCCGTCTTGTCGATGACTCCCGACTCCTTCATCTCCAGCCACAGGTCGTTGCCCTCGCGAGTGCGCTCGCCCACGCCGGCAAAGACCGAAAAACCGCCGTGCTTCGTGGCCACGTTGTGGATCAGTTCCTGGATCAGAACGGTCTTNNCGCCGAACAGGCCGATCTTGCCGCCTTTCAGGTAGGGCTCGAGCAGATCGACCACCTTGATGCCGGTCTCGAAAAGCTCCTGGCTCGTGTCCTGCTCCTCGAGCGACGGCGCCGGGCGATGGATGGGGTAGCGCATTTTTTCGTTGATGGGCCCTCCCCCGTCCACCGGCTCGCCGATGACGTTGATCACGCGGCCGAGCACTTCGCGGCCCACGGGGACGGTGATGGGACCGCCCAGGTCGCGCGCCGCCATGCCCCGTACCAGGCCGTCGGTGGGGTGCATGGAGATCGTGCGCACGCGGTTCTCACCCAGGTGGAACTGCACCTCGCAGATAATGCGGATCGGCTGCGGGCTGTTGAACCCCTTGGAGACGATCTCAATGGCGTTATAGATCGCCGGCAGTTGCCCCTTGGCGAACTCGACGTCCACCACGGCCCCGATGACCTCGATCACCTTGCCGATCCTTTCATGCTTCTCTTGATCCTGGCTCATGTTGTCTCCTATTTGTTCAGGGCTTCCGTGGCGGTAATGAGCTCCAGAAGCTCGCTGGTGATGGCCGCCTGGCGCATCTTGTTCATCTGCAGGGTCAGCGCCCGGATCATGTCGTTGGCATTGCGCGTGGCCATTTCCATGGCCACCATGCGCGCGACCTGCTCGGCGGCGATCGACTGCAGCAGGAACTGGTAGACGACCGCCGTGATGAAACGCGGCAGCAGGGCCCGGACGATGGCTTCGGCATCGGGCTCGAAGATGGCCGGCAGGGGCTCGGTTTCCGTCTCGGCGCCGGCGGGAACGTCCGCGCTGATCTCGACCGGAAAAAGGCGGCGCCGGGAGAACTGCTGTTTCGAGGCCGAAACGAACTCGCTGGAAGCGAACTCGACGCTGTGCAGGGCCTCGGATCGGAACAGCTCCTGCAGGTCGGCGGCCAGGCGGGCGGCGTCCTCGAACTGCAGCCGGCCCAGCATGCCGCTGTACGCTTTTTTCACCGCCACGTTGCGCTTGCTGAAATAGCGCTCCGCCTTGCTGCCCACGGTCACCAGCAGGACCTCGCGGCCGGAGTCGGCGATTTCGCGAACGATGGCTTCACCCTGCTTCAGGACATGGGAATTGAAGGCCCCGCAAAGGCCTTTGTCGCCGGCAACGACCACCAGCAGCGCCGCGCCCCGCTCGTTGGCGCTCAGCAGTGGCAGGGTGTCCGCACCCGTCCCCTTGGGGGACTGCCCGCTGAGCACGGCCTGGCCGGCGCGGCTCCCCGCTTCCTGCAGCATCATGGAGATCCTGTCACGGTAGGCTTGCGAGCGCCTCAGCTCGCCGCTGGCGCGGCGCAGCTTGGCGGCGGCTACGGTTTTCATGGCCTTGGTCAGCTTGCGGGTGTTTCTCACCGACTTGATGCGCCGGCGCAGGGCGATCAGGTTGCCGGCCATCAGGAATCGGCGGCCTGCCTGAACTCGGCGGCGAACTTCGCGAGAACGTCCTGAAGCTTCTGCTGCAGCTCGGCGTCGAGGGCCTTCTTTTCCAGTATCGTGCTGAAGATCTCCGGCGCGTTCGCGTCCACGAAACCCAGCAATTCCTTCTCGAACGGACGCACGCGCTCGACGGGGAATTCATCCAGGAAGCCGCGCGTTCCGGCGAAGAGGACCACGACCTGCCTTTCCACCGGCATGGGACTTCCCTCGTCCTGCTTGAGCAGCTCGGAAAGGCGCTTGCCGCGCTCCAGCTGGGCCACGGTCGTCTTGTCCAGGTCGGAGCCGAACTGGGTGAAGGCCTCCAGTTCCCGGAACTGGGCCAGGTCGAGCTTCAGCGAGCCGGCCACCTGCTTCATGGCCTTGATCTGGGCATTGCCGCCCACGCGTGAGACCGAGATGCCGACGTCAATGGCCGGGCGCTGCCCGGCGTTGAACAGGTCCGGCAGCAGGTAGATCTGGCCGTCGGTGATGGAAATGACGTTGGTGGGGATATAGCCCGAAACGTCGGAGGCCTGGGTCTCGATGATCGGCAGCGCCGTCAGCGAGCCGCCGCCCTTCTCGTCGTTCAGCTTGGCCGCCCGCTCCAGCAGCCGCGAATGGAGATAGAACACGTCGCCGGGATAGGCCTCGCGGCCCGGCGGCCGGCGCAGCAGGAGCGAGATCTCGCGGTAGGCGG
>DCVB01000026.1 GCA_002327965.1 Candidatus Aminicenantes bacterium UBA2199
TCGGGGAATTCGCCGGCGCGCATGCACCGGAAGAGGTCGAGATTCTCCTCGACGGAGCGCTGGCGGCAGGGGCTGTCCTTGCCCGGCTCGGTGAGGGTGCCGCGGTAGGCGCGGATCTCGTCGGCGCTCAGGGCGCAGACGTAGGCCTTGCCGGCGCGGATGAGGTGCAGGGCGAATTCATAGAGTTTCTCGAAATAGTCGGAGGCGTAAAAGAGGCGGTCGCCCCAGTCGAAACCCAGCCAGCGGATATCGGCCAGTATGGAGTCGACGTATTCCACGTCCTCCTTGCCCGGGTTGGTGTCGTCGAAGCGCAGGTTGCAAAGGCCGTTGTAATCTCGCGCCAGCCCGAAATTCAGGCAGATCGACTTGGCATGGCCGATGTGCAGGTAGCCGTTGGGCTCGGGAGGGAAGCGCGTGTGGACGCGGCCGCCGTTCTTGCCGGCCTTGATGTCGGCCTCGACGATGGCGCGGATGAAATTCAGTCCCGGGGTGGTTTCTTCAGTTGCCATCTTGACCTCGCGCCGCGATTTGCCCGCGCGCCTTGCGCAGGCGGCGCAGCACCGTCTCCCGGCCCAGTGTTTCCAGCATCTCGAAGAGGCCGGGGCCGAAGCCGACGCCGCTGACCGCCAGCCGCGTCGGATGGATCAGCTTGCCGGCCGAAACGCCCAGCTCTTCGGCAAGCCTGCGGTACAGCCCCTCCAGGGCGTCCTGGGCGAAGGGCTGCAGGTCGGCCAGGGCAGCGAGCAGGGCGTCGATTCGGGGAAGCATGTCGGGCTTGAAATATTTCTTGGCGGCCTGGGCGTCGTATTCCAGCGGGTCGCGGAAAAAGTACAGCGAATTCTCGGCGATCTCGCCGATCTTCCGGCTGCGCTCCTTGAACATGGCGATCACTTTCTTCAGGAAAACCTCGTCGGCCAGGGCGTCATGCGCAAGCTCCATTTTTTCCCAGATCGCCTGCACGTCGGGGAGCAGCGATTCCGCGGAACGCCGCTGCAGGTAGACGCCGTTCATCCATTCCAGCTTGGTCTCGTCGAACACCGCCGCCTTGGCCTGGACGCGCTCCAGGGTGAAGGCGGCGATCAGCTCCTCCAGGGGCATGACCTCGCGGTCATCCCCCGGCGCCCAGCCCAGCAGGGCCAGGAAATTGCGCAGCGCTTCGGGCAGGAAGCCGGCCCGCTGGTAATCGAGGACCGATGCGGCGCCGCGGCGCTTGGAAAGCTTGCCGCCGTCCGGGGCCAGGATGACCGGCATGTGGGCGAAGAGGGGCGGCGCCCAGCCGAAGGCTTCGTAGATCAGGATATGCTTGGGGGTGGAGGCGATCCACTCGTCGCCGCGCAGCACATGGCTGATGCCCATCAGGTGGTCGTCGACCACGTTGGCCAGGTGGTAGGTGGGAAAGCCGTCCGACTTGAGCAGCACCAGGTCGTCCAGCTGGGCGCTGTCATAGGCGATGTCGCCGCGGATCAGGTCGTGGAAGGCCACGGAGCGGTCGTCGGGGACCTTGAGGCGCACGACATGAGGAGTATCGGCCGCCAGCAGCGCCCTGACCCTGGCTTCCTCCAGGTCCCGGCAATGGCGGTCATAACCCGAGCCGTGAGCCATCTTGGCCTTTTCCTGCTCAAGCCGCAGTTGCGCCAGCCGCTCCTCCGTGCAAAAGCAGCGGTAGGCTCGCCCGGCCGCCAGCAGCCGGTCGGCATGCTCACGGTAGAGGGCCGTGCGCAGCGACTGGAAATACGGTCCCGCGCCGCCTCCGGCTTCGGGCCCCTCGTCCCACTGCAGGCCCAGCCATTTCAGGCTGGCGAAGATCTCGGCCAGGGCATCCGGCTGGTAGCGCTTCCGGTCGGTGTCCTCGATGCGCAGGATGAACCGGCCGCCGTGGTGGCGGGCGAAGAGAAAATTGAACAGGGCGGTGCGGGCGCCGCCGACATGCAGGTAGCCGGTCGGCGACGGAGCGAAGCGGACAACGGGAGGCATTCCTTCTTTCCAGTCGGCCATTTCGCCTATTTTGCCCGAAATCAGGGGGGTTGTCAATCGGCCGTGGGAGCAGTGCGCCGGCCTTTTTCCTTATTGCTATTTGCCGCCACTTGGTTTAGAATCGGGTCATGGAGAACCTGATCGAGGTCCATTGTCCCGCCTGCCACGCCAGCCTGTGGGTGGACATCGACGCCAAGCAGGTCGTCCAGCACAAGCGCAGCGCGAAAAAGGTCCACTCCTCGTTCGAGGACCTGCTGGACAAGGAAAAGCAGAAAAAAGAGGCGGTCGAAGAGCGCTTCACCCAGGCCAAATCCCTGGAGCAGGCCAAGAAGAAGAAAGCGGCGGAATTCTTTGAGCAGACGATCAAGGAAAAATAGACGGTAACCAGGAGAACAAAATGGATTTCAGCGAGTTGAAAAAGGCGGTACGGAAGCAGGTGGAGATCCAGGAACCCGACTTCATCAAGGAGAGCGACGAGGCATTGAACGTGGGTTTCATGGAGATGAATGCCACGCAGAAGCTCATCTTCTCCATCTCGACCTTCAAGAACAAGAAGTACTTCAGTGTGCGCACCTGGTTCCAGGCCGAGTCGGGCGAATGGGCCCCGACCAAGAAAGGGGTCAACCTCTCCTTTGAAAAGTTCGCGGACTTTGAAAAGATGGTCAAGGTGTTCGCCCAGGCCATCGAACTGGACAAATAGCCGCGTTTCGCGCCGGCCCCACCCGTTCCCGGAGGAACACCCATGCCCAAGGCGATCGGTTTTGACAACGAGAAATACCTGAAAGAACAATCGGCGGCCATCCAGGAACGCGTGCGCACCTTCGGCAACAAGCTCTACCTCGAGTTCGGCGGCAAGCTCCTCTACGACTATCACGCCGCCCGCGTCCTGCCCGGTTTCGACCCCAATGTCAAGATGCGCCTGCTGCAGCAGCTCCGCGAGCAGACCGACGTCCTGCTCTGCATCTACGCCGGCGACATCGAGCGCAAGAAAGTGCGCGCCGACTTCGGCATCACCTACGACGTGGACGCGTTGAAGCTCATCGACGACCTGTCCGCCTGGGGCATCGCCCTGCGCGCCGTGATCATCACCCGCTTCGCCGGCCAGACCGCCGCCAGGGCATTCCAGAACAAGCTGGAGCGTCGCGGCGTGCGCGTCTTCACCCACAGCTTCACCAAGGGCTATCCCACCGAGATCGACACCATCGTCAGCGACGAGGGCTATGGCGCCAACGACTACATCGAGACCGCCAAGCCCATCGTGGTCGTCACCGGCCCCGGTCCCGGCAGCGGCAAGCTGGCCACCTGCCTGTCGCAGCTTTACCACGAACACCGGCGCGGCGTGAGCTCGGGCTACGCCAAGTTCGAAACCTTTCCCATCTGGAACCTGCCGCTGAACCACCCGGTGAACATCGCCTACGAGGCGGCCACCGCCGACCTGAAGGACATCAACCTCATCGATCACTTCCATCTCGAGGCCCACGACGTCAAGGCGGTCAACTACAACCGCGACATCGAGGCTTTCCCCCTGCTGCGACGCATCCTGGAGAAGATCACCGAGAACCCCCTGGTCTATCACTCGCCGACCGACATGGGGGTCAACCGCGCCGGCTTCGGCATTTTCGACGACAGGGTGGTGCGCGAAGCGGCCGTCCAGGAGATCATCCGCCGCTTCTTCCGCTACCAGTGCGAGTACGCCATGGGGGTGGCGGACAAGGATACGGTGGAACGGCTGCGCCTGTTCATGGAGAACCTGGGCGTGAGCGAGGAGAACCGTCCGGTGGTTCGCCCGGCACGGGAAGCCGCCCAAGCGGCCCAGCATTGCGGCAAGGGCCATTCCGGCATCTTTTGCGGCGCCGCCATCGAGCTGGCCGACGGCTCGATCGTCACCGGCAAGAACTCGCCGCTGCTGCATGCCGCCTCCAGCCTGATCCTCAACGCCGCCAAGCGGCTGGCCGGCATCCCCGACAGCATGCATCTGCTGCCGCCCAGCATCACCGAGTCGCTGGGGCACCTGAAAAAAGACGTGCTCAAGGGTCGGGAAGTGAGCCTGAACCTGGACGAGACGCTGATCGCCCTGGGGATCAGCGCCAGCAACAACCCCGCCGCCCAGGCCGCCGTTGAAAAACTGTCCGACCTGCGCAACTGCGAGGTGCACATTACCCACATGCCCACGCCGGGCGACGAAGCCGGGCTGCGCAAGCTGGGTGTGAACCTGACGTCGGACCCGGGCTATTCCACCCATACCCTGTTCGCAGGGTAGCCCAAGACTGGAATCAAGGCAAAGATCTTTTTGCCGGCTCAGTAAAAAGTGAAATGTGAAAAGTGAAAGGAAAAAAAATCAAGTTCGAGATCTTGCTGTTCGCTTTTCACTTTTCACTAATCACTTTTCACTTTTGATCCAGTCTTTTATTTTCTAATCACCTTGGCGTTGCGGATCTCGCCGTTGACCTTCGCGTCCTTGTCAATGTAAACCTTGACCTTGCGCTCCGGGTCGCGGACATCGATGCCGCCCTCCACAATGGAACCTCCCTGGATGCGGATCTCGAGGTTCCGGCCCCGGGAAAAATAACCCTGTCGGCCCTTGATGACGATGCCGCCGCGCACGACGCTCTTCCCGCTCAGCAGCACGTCGCCGTTGACGGTGCTGACCTCGTCGCTGACCACGGCGTCGCGCAGCTCGACGCGGCCGTTGACCGTGCTCACCTTGCCGCGCACCTTGCTGCCTGCACCGCACTCGATGGAGCCGTTGACCGTGGAGGCGTCGCCGTCCACCTCAACCCCGGCGCCGATGACGATGCGGCCGTTGACGGTGTCCAGTTCCTCGACGCGCGAATTGTCCCCGATCTCGATGCGGCCGTTGACGGTGCGGCAGTTGCCTTCCACGGTGCAGCTGCTCCCAACGTGAATGCTGCCGTTCACCGATGTCAATCCGGCGCTGCGCTCGCCGTCGCCGACATGGATGCTGCGGTTGACGCTGGCGTCGCAGGCGGAAAACGAGAGGAACGACAGGGCCATGAAAGAGATCAATGCGTTTTTCATTCTTTGCTCCTTTCTCAGGAACAATAACGAAACTGAATGGGAAAAGGTTCCGCCAGAGTTTTAGGACCGATCTAAGTGACCGGTGACCAGTGACAAGTGACAAGCAAGAAACGGCATTAGGCCGAGAAATCGCTGTTTCTCGTCACTCGGTACGTGTCACTCGTCACTGAGTTCGTTTTAAAAAATCTTGCCCGGATTCAGCAGGTTATCGGGATCGAACGCTCTTTTGATATTGCGGAACAGTTCCAGTTCGGCGGGGCTGAACTGGTAGTGCATGAAGGGCTTCTTGCTCAGCCCGATGCCGTGCTCTCCGGAAATGGTGCCGCCGACCTCGACCACGCGGCGGAAGATCCTGTCCAGAGCCAGGTCGACCTTCTTCATTTCTTCGGCATCCGCCGGGTCGACCATGAGGTTGGTGTGGATGTTGCCGTCGCCGAAATGACCGAAAAGGACGATGCACAGGCCAAGCTCCACGGCCAAGGCGGCGATGGCCTCCACTATTTCCGGGATGCGGCCGGCGGGAACGACGATGTCCTCGTTGATCTTTTTCGGCTTCAATCCGGCGATGGCCGGGGAAATGGCGCGCCGCGTTTCCCAAAGGGCCTCCTGCTCGGCAAACGTCTCGGCCCGTTCCCGGCCCAGCGGCCCGGCCTCGGCCACTGTTTTTTCGAACAATGCCTCGCGATCGGCCACTTCGGCCGGACTGCCGTCGATCTCGACCAGCACCGCCGCCTGCAGCCGCTCGTCGAGGGGCAGCCCCTGGTAGGCATAGACGGCCTGCAGCGAGCTGCGGTCCATGAACTCGAGCACCGACGGCTGGACATGGGCGCGGATGACGCGCTGCACAAAGCGGGCGCCGGCCGCCAGCGAGGAGAAGTCGACGCGGAAGAGCCGCCGTTGCGGCGGCAGCGGCAGCAGGCGCAGGGTGGCCCGGGTCACCACGGCCAGGGTGCCTTCCGAGCCGATCAGCAGCGACTTCAGGTCGTAGCCGGCGACGTTCTTGATGGTCTCGGCGCCCAGGCGCACTTTCTCGCCGCTCATCAGGAAAGCCTCCAGCCCCAGGACGTAGTTGGCGGTCACGCCGTACTTGAAGCAGCGCGGGCCGCCGGCGTTCTCGGCGATATTGCCGCCGATGGTCGAGGTCTTCAGGCTGGCCGGGTCGGGGGGATAGAACAGCCCCGCTTTTTCCGCCGCCGCCTGCAGGTCGGAGGTGATCACTCCCGGCTCGACCACGGCCAGGGAGTTCTCGCGGTCGAGGCGCAGGATGCGGTTCATGCGCGTGAAGACCAGCACCACGCCGCCCTGGACGGCCAGCGCCCCGCCGCTGTAGCCGACGCCGGCGCCGCGCGGCACCAGCGGCACGGAGTGCTCACGGCAGAAGGCAATGGTGGCGGCGACGTCCTCGTCGCTTTCCGCGAAGACGACGGCGTCGGGCAGGAATTCCAGGCCCGTGGCGTCGTAGGAATAGCTCAGCAGGTACTCGCGGTCGCAGAACACCTTGTCCCTGCCGACCTTCGCGATCAGCTCTTTTGTCGCCTTTTTTTCGATCATTTTCAACCCCGGCGATTATAGAGGAAGCCGCCCGGGCCGTCAAATAGTTGCCTGCAAACTCCAGTCGCATACCGTGGTGGCTCGACGACGCTCACCACTCCAGGGCCGACCGACCGCGGTTCGCTCCGATTAAAATGGCCAACTCGCCCCGCGTACGCGGGGCTCAAACAGTGGCCATTTTCCCCAAGGGGACATCGGAGCTTACCGGGTCGGGACCCGGCCCTTCCGTTTCGTTCGCTTTCGCCGAACCACCACGACTTGCTTTCCTTTCCTTCTCGGTTTATGCAATACAAAAGCAAAAAATGTCCGCTTACTTACATTCTCCTGTAAACTTTTGCTTTGAGAGTGCAGCCTTTGGCCTTAGTTGATTTATTTAGCGTCCCATTGTAATATATTTTTTATGAAAGACTACTACGAGATACTGGGTGTCAGCAAGAACGCCAGCATCGCCGATATAAAAAAGGCCTATCGCAAGCTGGCCCGCAAGCACCATCCCGACCTGAACCCCGGCGACAAGACCGCCGAGCAGAAATTCAAGGAGATCAACGAGGCGCACGAGACGCTGAAGGACCCGGAAAAAAAGAAGCAGTACGACCTGTACGGCTCGCTGGGCGCCCGCGGCGCTCCCGGTCCCGGCGCCGGCGGCCGCGGCGGCAACTTCGAGGGCTTCGACTTCAACAGCAGCGGCGACAGCACCTTCGGCGACATCTTCCAGACCATCTTCGGCAACATGGGCGAGCCGCGCCAGCGCTCCAGCCGGCGCGCCCGCAGCCCCGAACCGGGCGAGGACCTGCACTATTCCATGAACCTGAGCTTCATGGACGCGGCCAACGGCATCGAGACCGCCATCCTGGTCAGCCACCGGCAGCCCTGCGCCGCCTGCAAGGGCAAGGGCATCGACGCCGCCTCCAAGCAGAGCACCTGCCCGACCTGCGGCGGCAGCGGCCGCGTGCAGAAGCAGTCCGGCTTCATGAAATTCGGCTCCCTCTGCCCCACTTGCGGCGGCAGCGGCGTGCTGCCCGGCTCTCCCTGCCGCGCCTGCGGCGGCGACGGCCGCATCGAGACCGCGTCGCGCCTGCGCGTGCGCATCCCCGCCGGAGTGGACAACGAATCCAAGGTGCGCATCGCCGGCAAGGGCAACGCCGGCCGCAACGGCGGCCCGCCGGGCGACCTGATCATCACCATCCGCGTCGCCCCGCACAAGGTCTTCCGCCGCAGCGGCCACGACCTGGAGATGACGCTGCCGCTGACCTACGCCGAGGCGGCGCTGGGCGCCAAGATCGAGATCCCCACCCTGGACGGCTCCTCGCTGTTCAAGGTGCCGCCGGGGACGGCGTCGGGACAGAAGCTGCGCCTCAAGGGCAAGGGCATCGTCCACCCCAAGACGCGCGAGAACGGCGACCTGTACGTGGAGATCCGCATCGTGCCTCCCTCGACCAAGGACCTGAAGGTGCGCGAACTGCTCAAGGAGATCGAGAAGGTGGCCCCCTATGACCCGCGCGAGGAGCTGCGGCGATGAAGGAAAAAACCTACTTCATATCGGCGGTGGCCAGCAAGTACGACATCCATCCGCAGACCCTGCGCCTCTACGAACGCGAGGGGCTGCTCATCCCTTCGCGCAGCAAGGGCAACACGCGCATGTACTGCGACGAAGACCTGAAAAAACTGGAATTCATCCTCAACCTGACGCGGGAGATGGGCGTCAACCTGGCCGGCATCGAGATCATCATCAACATGAAGGACAAGATGGAAAAGATGCAGGCGGATTTTTCCCTGTTCCTGGAAGAGCTGAAAAAGGAGTTCTTCGTGGGCCGGGAGGATCTTTTCGAGCAGAAAAAGCAGATCGCCCTGGTCAAGTTCCAGTCGCCGCCGGTGGCCCCCTTCCAGGATGAAAAGAAAGAAAAGTAGCGAATCGCTGGATTCCCTGAACCTCTACTTCCAGCGCATCAAGAAGATCAAGATCCTCTCCGCCGAGGAGGAGCGCGAGCTGATCATCCGCGCCAAGAACGGGGACGAGGAGGCCTTTCGCGCCATCATCATCGCCAACCAGCGCCTGGTGGTTCGCGAGGCGCTGAAATACTACTTCAAGGGCGACAACTTCCTCGACCTGATCAACGAGGGCAACAAGGGACTGATCGAGGCCCTGAGGAAATTCGACCTGAAGCGCGAGAACCGCTTTTTCACCTACGCCCTGTGGTGGGTGCGCAGCGAGATCCGCCGCTACCTCTCCAAGAACCAGAACCTCATCTCGCTCCCCGACATCTTCTACAACGACTACCTGAACTTCAAGAAGGCCTACTTCAAGCTGAGCAAGAAGCTGAAGCGCCACCCGAGCGAGAAGGAGCTGGCCGAGGCCCTGCAGATCCCCGAGAAAAAGGTCAAGGTGATGCTGGCCGTCCCCGACGAGATCATCTCGCTGGACAAGGGCATCAGCGACGACAACTCGTCGAGCCTGACCACGTTCCTGCCCGACGACTCGGTCGTCGACCCCCAGGACATCCTCATCGGCAGCGCCGTCCGCGACCTGGTGCGCGAGGATATCGAGAAGCTCACCGCCCGCGAGGCCGAGATCATCCGCCTGCGCTACGGTTTCCAGGGCGAGGAGCCGCAGAAGCTGCGCGAGATCGCCAAGCAGCTGAAGATGAGCCCGGAGGGCATCCGGCGCATCGAAATCAAGGCCCTGGCCAAGCTGAAGAACCAGCTGAAGAAGCAGGGCATCTACGGAGCGTTGAACTGATGGAACCTCATTGCCCGATCTGCAACGACAGCGGCTGGGTGCTGGTCACCGTCGCCGGCCGCGAGATCGCCCGCGCCTGTTCCTGCCGTCGCGAGGGGGCGCAGGCGCTGCGCGCCGGCAGCGCCAACATCCCGCCGCGCTTCCTGGGCACGGAGCTGAGCAGTTATTTCCCCGACAAGTCCAGCCCCTCCCAGGCCAAGGCGCGCAAGGCGGCGGAAAAGTTCGTCGCCGACTACCCCGCCGTCGACAGCGGCCTGCTCTTCCAGGGCGCCACCGGCGTGGGCAAGACGCGCCTGTTGTGCAGCATCGGCAACCAGTTGATCCAGGAAAAGAGCGCCGAGGTGGCCTACATCGACTGGAACGACCTGACGCGCGAGATGCGCTCGGGCGAGGATTCCGCCAGCCGCGACTTCGACACCATCTCGCAGCTGATCCAGCGCCTGGCCCGGGTCGAGCTGCTGTTGTTCGACGAGCTCGGCTCCTCGCGCCCCAGCCCCTGGGTGGAGGACAATATCTATTTCCTGATCAACCGCCGTTACAACGGCAACCGCGTCACCCTGTTCGCCAGCAATTTCTTCGACAAGAAGGTCGGCAGCGAGGAGACCCTGAGCGAGCGCATCGGCAACCGCATCCGCAGCCGCCTGTACGAAATGGCGCGCAGCATCGAGATCATGGGCGCGGACTACCGCCAGAAAAACTATTAGGAGGACGGCATGGCCCAGGACCTGGCATTCATCAACGAGAAGATCAAGGAGGAGAGCGCGGCGATCGAGCAGACCCTGGCCGAAATGGCCAAGGTCATCGTCGGCCAGAAAGAGCTGCTGGAACGCATGATGATCGCGCTGCTGGCCTCGGGGCACGTCCTGCTCGAGGGGGTGCCCGGCCTGGCCAAGACCCTGGCCGTCAAGACCCTGGCGCGGGTGACCGACCTGGACTTCAAGCGCATTCAGTTCACCCCCGACCTGCTGCCGGCCGACCTCACCGGCACCATGGTCTTCAACCCCAAGACCTCGGAATTCTCCACGCGCAAGGGGCCGATCTTCACCAACCTGCTGCTGGCCGACGAGATCAACCGCGCGCCGGCCAAGGTGCAGAGCGCGCTGCTCGAGGCCATGCAGGAGCTGCAGGTGACCATCGGCGAGGAGAGCCACGCCATCGCCCGCCCGTTCATGGTCATGGCCACGCAGAACCCCATCGAGCAGGAGGGGACCTACCCGTTGCCCGAGGCCCAGGTCGACCGTTTCCTGCTGAAAGTCAGGGTCACCTATCCGCAGAAGGGGGAGGAGAAGGAGATCGTCAACCGCATGGCCGGCGGCAACGACATCCCGCTGAAAGCCGTCCTTGGCCGCGCCGCCCTGGCCCGGCTGCAGAAATCCTACCAGCTGGTCTACATCGACGAGCGCATCAAGGACTACATCATCGACCTGGTCCATGCCACCCGCTTTCCCCAGGAGGCGGGCATCGCCAAGCTGAAGAATCTCATCCAGTTCGGCGCCTCGCCGCGCGCTTCCATCTACCTGACCGAGGCGTCCAAGGCCCTGGCCTTCATCCGCCGCCGCGGCTACGTCACTCCCGAGGACGTCAAGACCGTCGGCCGCGACGTGCTGCGCCACCGCCTCATCCTCAGCTACGAGGCCGAGGCCGAAGGCCTGACCAGCGACGACCTCATCAGCGACGTGTTCAACAACGTCGTGGTGCCCTGAGCCGGAACGCTGGCACCATGATCAAGAGCAAGATTCGCCGGCTCCATGCCCGCCGGTCCAACAAGCTGATCTTCGTCGTCGCCGGCGGCGTGGCGCTCGTGCTGCTGGTCTTCTTCACCCTGGTCATCATCGGCGGCAGCGGGGAGGGCCGGGGCGGCTCGATGGCCGGGACCCTGCGCTACCTGAAGAACACCGAGGGGCTGGTGGAGATCAAGGCGCTGGACGCGGAGAAGCGGGTGATCATCGTCTTCAACAGCGACTCCAAGAACGCCGCCAATTTCGAAAAGATCTCCCATTATGCCGCCCTGCGCCTGGCGCCGCACTGGCCCGACTGCGACGTGCTGCTGGCAAAAAATAATGCAGACCAAATTGTCTACGAGGTCCGGGTTCAAGATGGCGCCATCGCCAGCGAAGGCTCGATCACGTCCGGGACCGATCGGCCATAACGTTTCCGATCATCTTTTTAGCCCCACAAAAACGACAAGGGGATATTCTCCGTCATTTAGAAGAACGGGGTCATAGATGCCATCCAGGCTTTTTTGCATCATGGTCATTCCGGCCTGTTTGAACGCGTCATCCCATATCGTCTGGGAGAAAAGGCCGAGCACGTGTTGCTCCGTATGCATGGTCAACTCGCCCTGCCGCCGGATCAAATACACCAACGTGGCCTCGTAGGTATCGGGGTGAAACGGGTTGATGTAATTGTTCTCAAACAGAGTCAAGTGGATGTCATCCTTTTCGCCGCTGTATGCGAAATTGTTGTTGCGAAAAATCTCTGCGGTTTTGGCTGTTACAAGCAAGACCCCGCCTGTCTTGAGATGCATCACGGCAGTCTGGATGGCTTGTTCGAGATCCTGTCGCGAAGCCATGTAATCTATGCTGTCTGGAATGGCCACCGCGTCGAACTGCCGGTCCAATCGCAATGTCCTCATATCGCCTTCAATGTATTCAATGTCGGGATGTACCTTGCGCGCCTTGTTCAGCATGCCCGGACTGAGATCCACGCCGGTCACGGAAAAATGACGCTTGAATATCGTGTCATGGCCGCCCGCGCCGCTCCCCAAATGCAGCAATGTGCGCGGGGGTTTTGCGGCCGTGCGCCGGATCAGGTCGACGTAGACCTTGACCTCATCCTCGTATGCTGCCGGGTCAGCCAGCCAATCTTCAGTCCAGGCAAGCTCGTTGTATGCAATCCATGACGAGGCCATGACTATCTCCTATGTCGCTGACGGCCAACTGGGATCGAGGGGAATGTCTTTTTGTAAAATATCATGAATGTTGGGTAACATAATAGATTTAAAAAGTATAGGGTATTTGCAATAAGCCCATGATCAAACACTTCGTTTTTTTCCAGCGCAGTAAGTCCGTTCGATCGCTCAGCCCTTGACCACCAGCAGCGGCCACAGCCTCGCCACTTTCTCCGAGATCCCCGCCGCGACGGTGGCCGCCACCACGTCGTCGACATCCTTGTAGGCTTCAGGGATCTCCTCTCGCAGGCCCTGCGACGACAGGCTGAACACGAGGATCCCCTTTGCCCGCAGGCGCGCGCTCACGTCCTCCCCGGCGGAAAGTTTGATGGCCTGGTGGCGGCTGAGGCGGCGGCCGGCGCCGTGGGCCGAGGAGAAGAAAGTCCCGGCGGAGGAGGCGGTGCCGCGCAGGACAAAGGAGCTGCTGCCCATGCTGCCGGGGATGATGACCGGCTGTCCCGAGGAGCGGTAGCGTTCGGGGAGATCAGGATGCCCCGGCGCGAAAGCGCGGGTGGCTCCCTTGCGGTGGACCAGGAGATCGATCGCTTTTCCATCGGCCGCGTGGCGCTCGAACTTGGCGATGTTGTGCGCCTGGTCGTAGACCAGCTTCAGCCCGAGCCCCCGGCGGCCCATGGCCAGCGCCTCCTCCAGGACGGCGATGACCTCCTCCTGGATCAGCTGGCGGTTGGCCCAGGCAAAGTTGCTGGCGGCGTTGAGCGCCTGCAGGTAGTTGCGCCCTTCGCGGGAATCGATGTCGGCATGGATCAGCTGCGGGTCGCGCAGCTTCAGCCGGGCCAGGTTGCGCCGGCGGAAGGTTTCGATATAGTCGCTGGCGACCTGGTGGCCGAAACCGCGCGAGCCGGTGTGGATCATGACAACGACCCGGCCGGGCTCCAGGCCGAACACGCGCGCCGCCGCCGGGTCGAAAACCTCTTCCACCGCCTGGACCTCGATGAAGTGGTTGCCGGAACCCAGGGAGCCCAACTGGGCGGCACCGCGCTCGCAGGCCCGGGGGCCGAGGGCGCCGGGGGTGTCGAAGGGCAGGCAGCCGCCCGACTCGATGAACTCCATGTCGCCGGGGTCGCCGCCGAAGCGGCGCGCGACCTCGCCCACGCCGCCGGCGACGAGGCGCTGGAACTCCTTCTTGTTCAGGGCGCGCAGCCCGCGCGCGTTCAGGCCGCTGGGGATGCGGGCCAGCAGGGCGTGGCCGACGGCGTCGGCGACAACGGCGAACTCGCTCTCGGGGATGGAGCTGGCCAGCAGGCGCACGCCGCAGTTGATGTCGTAGCCCACGCCGCCGGGGAGGACGATGCCGTTGTCGGCGGGAAAGGCCGCCACGCCGCCGATGCAGAAGCCGTAGCCGTGGTGGATGTCGGGCATGGCCAGCGAGCTGCCGGCCAGCCCCGGCAGGCAGGCCACGTTGACCACCTGCTCGATGGCGCCGTCATCCAGCGCCTGCTGCAGGATCTCCCGCGTGGCAATGACCTCGGCATCGGCTTTCATGGCCCGGTCGGCGCTCTTGTCCAGACGCCAGCGGCAGGGGGCGACCTCCGCGAACTGCTCGATCGGGCGGCTCATACGTCCAGGACCACCGCGGCCCGCAGCCTGCCGTTCATCTCCCGCACGCGCAGGTTGTGGTAGGTGACCGCCTTGACATCGATCCTGGGCAGGCGCGGACAGGGGACGGTGATCAACCGTGCGTCCAGCCGGCGCCCGTCGGCGTAGCGGATCTCCACTCCCGCCACCTGCTTTCCCTCCTGCCCGGCCAGCGCCACGGCCGCGGCCAGCAGGTTGACCAGGACGTTTTCCGGGCCGTCGCCCCGGAAGCGAAAGGGGACGGAGGGGCGCTTGCTCTTCGGAGGACGGGGGTTGCGGCCGAAGAGGAGGAGGTTCAGCCCGCGCAGGGCGTTGCCGTACAGCTCGGCATGGCCGCGCCCGCGGAAACGGATCCCCGTGTCGGCCGTGGTGGAGAAGGTCTCATAGCTTTTCATCGCGGACCAGGCCGCGCAGCAGGCGGCGGGTGAAGTCGCGCGTGTCATCGCGCCGCAGCGCCACGTGGACCAGCGTCTCGATGTAGCCAAGCGTCGTCCCGGCGTCGAAGCGCCGCCCCTCGAAGAAATAGCCAAGCACCTGGCGCTTCTTCATCAGCTCGACGACGGCGTCGGTGAGCTGGATCTCGGCGCCGGCTCCCTTCCTTCCGCGCCGGAGCAGCGGGAAGATGTCCGGGGTCATGATGTAGCGGCCGATGACGGCGTAGTTGGAGGGGGCGTCGGCCAGCGCCGGCTTCTCAACCAGCTGCTCGATGCGGAAGACGCGTTCCTCCAGCATGGGACCGGCGGCAATGCCGTAGCGGGGCGCCTCCTCGCGCGGCACCTTCATGAAGGCGATCAGCGGCGAACGGTATTTTTCGTAGACCTCGATCATCTGGGTCATGACCGGGCGCTCGGAAAGGATCAGGTCGTCGGGAAGCGAGATGGCGAAGGGCTCGTCTCCGACCACCGCCTCGGCCAGGGAAATGGCGTGGCCGAAGCCCAGCGCCTGTTCCTGGCGGATATAGGTGATCTTTTTTCCGTAGAATCTCTTCACGTCGTCCAGCAGGCGCTCCTTGCCGTGGCGCGCCAGGAACTCGTCCAGCCCGGCGTTGGGGGCGAAATACTTCTCCAGCGCCTCCTTGCCCGGGGCGGTGATGAAGATGAAGTCGCCGAGGCCGCTGGCGGCCGCCTCCTCGACGGCGTACTGGATCAGGGGCTTGTCGAGGACCGGCAGGATCTCCTTGGGCACTTCCTTGGTGGCCGGCAGGAAGCGCGTGCCGACGCCGGCGACGGGAAAAATGATCTTCATGGCCATGGCTTCATTTTACCCGCTTTCGCCGCCTCTTTCAACTCGCCCTTAGGGGTTGAGCGGCCCGCCGGGGCGATTTTTCTTGACTTGCCGGGAAAAGTAGGGTATATTTTTATCTCACCGGTCATTATTTTCAAAAAAAGGAGTGTGATCGCAAGTGGCATTTGTAGAGCTTTCCCAGGGCGAGTCTTTCGAAAGCGCCCTGCGCCGGTTCAAGCGCAAAGTGCAGATGGAAGCCATCATCAAAGAGATCAAGAAACACAGCGTCTACTTGAAACCCGGCGAGCGCAAGCGTCTCAAGGCCGCCCAGGCCAAGAAACGCATGCGCAAGCGGATGCGCAGAGACATTTCCGAGCTTTAGCAACCCTGTCCAGCGGGGCGTAGCGCAGCCTGGTCAGCGCGCCTGCCTTGGGAGCAGGAGGTCGGTAGTTCAAATCTACTCGCCCCGATTCTCAAGCGGGCACCCGTAGCTCAATGGATAGAGCAGTTGACTTCTAATCAACAGGCTGCAGGTTCGAGTCCTGCCGGGTGCGTTCAACAGACTGATCATTGTTCCTGATCAAGTTTTGCCGGAAATCGATTTTTTCAGATCATTCAGTCCAGGCACAAATACAGACACGCATTGTAAACGGGGGGCGATTGTGCTAAATTTTAAACAGCTACCCTAGGAGGTGTTCCATGAAAAAATTCAAGCTGAACTGGAAGAGCGCAACGGTTGCCGTGCTTTTATGCGCCGTGCTGATCATTTTCGTCGGCAGCCAGATCGTCCAGGCCCAGGAGGTGCAGCCCGGCCCGGGTGTCCGCGCCAGGCAGGTGCTGAACCGGGCGGCGAACGTGAACGATGTCTACGAAGTCACCAGCACCATGGAGGCGCGGCTCATCGCCATGGAAGAGCGCCTGGTGCGCATGGAACAAAAAATCGACCTCCTCCAGAAGACGGTGAAGAACGGCTTCAACGTGGTGGACAGAACGCTGGCCGGCAGGAAATAATCACCGAAAATATCAGGATTGCGCGAATCCGGCATTCCGCACCGCCGCTAAAAAAGCCGGCAACGCCGTTGTGCGCTCAACCGGCGTGCCATGGGCCGTGCCGGGTTGAAGACCCCTAAACTCAGTTCCGCGGCTCCTTGCCCATGTAAACCTGGAAGGCTTCGTCAGCGGTCTTGCCGTAGACGGTGATGGCCGTGATGGCGTCGGCCAGGCGCACCGCCTCGTCCAGGGGCTTCTGATGGATGTTGCGGCCGGTGGCGTTGCCCATGGCGCCGGAGATGAAGATCTGGTCGTGCAGCTGCTGCAGGAACGCCTTGGGCTCCATGCTCGAGCCGCCGGCGCAGACCACCTTGGTCCGCCCCGCCGCCAGGATCGCCTGCTTGAAGATCTCCGCCGGCTTCTGCCCCTCTTTCTTGGGGAAGTTCACCTTGACGAAATCCGTGCCCAGGGTGGCGGCGACTCCGGTGGCGCCGGCGATCAGCTCGGGCGCTTTCTCGTCCTTGACCGCCTTGCCGCGCGGGTAGATCCACAGGACCGTGACCAGCCCATGGTGGTGGGCCCAGTGTACCGCCTGCGCCGCCTCGCGGATCATCAGGTTCTCGTGCTCGCTGCCCAGGTAGACCGTGTAGCCCACACCCAGGATGTTCAGCCCGGTGTTTTTCTTGAACTCCACCACCTGGCGCACGTCGATCATCTGCGTCGAGACCGGGTCCTGCTGCGCCGTCTTGACCAGGTTGGTCTTGGAGTTGAGCTTGACCAGGTAGGGAATGTCGGGGTAGTCGTTGCCGTAGAGGGAGATCAGGCCCAGCTGGGTGGCGAAGACGCCGATCTCGGCCTGGTTGGCGATGCGGAACAGATGCTCGGGATCGGCGTCGTCCTCGGCGATCCCCGCGCCGTAGAAGTCGTCGTTCAGGTGCTCGATCTTCTGATCGCCGGCGAACAGCATCAGCCGCCCCGACCCCAGGGTGATCTCGTCGTAATTGTTCAGGTATTCGTTCAGCGCCCCGCTGGGGACATCGGCCGGAATATAGGTTTTTTCTTCCATCACGAACCTCCTGTTGAAGTGATGTCTTCACTATAAAGAAAAAGTTTTTTTATTTCAACCATTTCCCGCAGCGGACGCGGGCAAAAAAAAACCCGCCCTCTTTCGAGGGCGGGTCTATCGTTCCGATCAGTTGAACGCGGGCGCGTTCAGTTCCTCAATAGGTGCAATAGCAGGCGCCGTGGCCGACACGGTTGCAGCCGTACTTCATCCACATGAAGCCGGCTTCGCCCCAGCCGGTGCCCCAGGAGTTCTTCAGCAGCCAGGCGCCCTTGGCGTCGTCCCAGCCGCAGAGGATGATGGCGTGGTTGACGTTCCTTACATTCTTCTTGCAGGAGGTGAAGGTGCCGCTCTTGTACGCCTGGAAATAGCGGTCGACGTAGACCGCGGCCGAGACCGAACCGTAAGTATAGATGGCGTTCTTGATGGCGTCGACCGTGGGCACGGTGCTGCTGGTGGCGATATACTGCCAGTGGGCGACCTGGTACCAGGTCGGCGCGGCGCAGTAGGAGCAGGCTGAATCGAGGGCGGTGTAGGGGAAGCAGGCCTCGGGCATGGCGCCGGGGTAATAGGGGTTGCCGTAGTCGATCATGTCGAAGGCGAAGAAGCCGCCGTTGCAGCCCCAGCCCCAGGGGTTGCAGGAGACCAGGTGCTGCTCGGAGAGGTCGTAGGTGACGCCGGTATTCTTCTTGATGGCCGCCTCGAGGCCGGCGATGGTGGAGAAGGCCCAGCAGGAGCCGCAGCTGGCCTGGTTCTTGATCGGCGTGTAGGTGCCGATGAACGACGCCGGCAGCGTGGCGGCCACCATGGCCTGGTCACCCGGCTCATAGCCCTTGGAATCGGCCGGCTTCAGGTCGGGGTTGAAGGAGCACAACTGCTCGATGGTGTACTGCATGGCCGGGTTGGGGCCGATTTCGAAGTCCCAGCCGTTGGCTTTCATCTCGGCGCGCATTTCTGCCAGTTCCTTGTCCAGGGCCTGGCGCTTGGCGACCGGGTCATCGGCCAGGCGCAGCTCGGTGCTGGTGCTCTGCAGCGCCGGCACGAACAGGAAGGCGGCAAGCAATACCAGAAGGCAGGACCCAAAAACCCATTTCTTCATTCCTTTCATTAGATTCTCCTTGTTTTATGGAATAGGCCATCCAAAAACCGGACCGGGGCGGGAACGTGCACGTCTTTCATCGCTCAGATAATAGGCGACCTGGGCCCAGAGCGCAATCGGGCGAATTACTTATTTCTGGTTGTATTTATATTTTTTTTTCATACAACAAAAGTTGTATTTGCGATCCGCAATCGCTATAATTCACCCGATGGCTTTGAAACTCAAGTTGGCCCTGTTCATCGCCGCGGCAGGATTGGTTTTTTCCCTCTCCTACGTCTGGCTGAACCATCTGACCATCTACCACTCCGGAGTGGAACAGAAGCACATCACGACGAAGAAGGTGGCCACGCGCGTCGCGGAGATGGTCGAGAACGAGAAGAAGCGCATCGCCACCATCTGCTTCGACTATGCCGCCTGGGACGTGATGTACGATTATGCCAACAAACAGGCGCGGGAATTCGAGTCGCAGTCCCTGCCGGCGGCGGTCATCCCCGAGTACGACCTGAACATCATCATCATCATCAACCGCGTGAAGAAAGTGATCTACCATGAGGGCTACGACCGGTTACGCCAGCGGCCGCTGCGCTTCGATCCCGGCCACCCGCGCAACGCCGGCTTCTGGAGGAACCTCTTCCGCGACTTCGACCGGCCGAGCGTGCACAGCTTCGTCAGCGCCTCGGAGCATGGCCCGCTGATCGTCGTCTCGGCGCCGATCCTGCGCGGCGACGCCGCCGGCCCGATGAACGGCCGCGTGATCATGGGCCGCCTGGTCAACTCCGAGTTCAACGGGCGCATCGGCGCCGCGGTCCAGGAATCGACCGCGCTCCTGGACCCCGGAGGGCTGGCCGGCGAGCTGAACCAGGGCCAGGTGCAGCGGCTTTTCGGCGACCGCTCCCTGCTCAAGGAGACCCGCAATTACCTGCGCATATTCAGCGCCTTCGCCGATCCCGCCGGCGATCCGGCCTTCATCGTGCGCGTCGACACCGACCGCGCCCTATTCAGTCTGCAGGAGAAGGCGTCGCGCAACTTTCTCGTCGCCCTGTGGCTAAGCACGCTGCTGCTCGGCCTGCTGCTTTTTCTCTTCGTCGACCGCCTGGTGTTCCGGCCGCTGCGCGACATCTCGCGCAAGACCACCGACATCACCAGTTTCAACGACCTCTCCATTCGCGTTCCCGAGGGCGACCGCAACGAGATCTCCCAGCTCAGCCAGAACATCAACAAGATGCTGGAACGGCTGGAGAAGGAGAACGTCCGCCGGCAGGAGATGGAGGAGCGCCTGGTTATGAACGAGAAGCTGGCCGCCACCGGCCGCCTGGCGGCCAACATCGCCCACGAGGTGAACAACCCCCTGTTCGCCATCGCCAATTCCATCGCCGTCATCAAGAACCGGCTCAAGGACGCCGGCGGCGACGTCGGCGAGGTGCTGCCCCTGGCCGAGAAGGAGATCGCCCGCGTGCGCAAGATCACCCGCAAGCTCCTGGACCACGGCAAAGTCAACCTGGAGACGTTCCGCGAAAGCGATGTCGGCGCCATCATGGACACCACCTGCGAGGTGCTGAAGCTGAGCAGGCAGCTCGGCCGCACCGCGGTGCGCTGGGAGCGCCGGCGCGAACCGCTGCCGATCATGGGCAACGCCGACAGCCTGCAGCAGGTGTTCATGAACCTGATCCTGAACGCCAGCGAAGCCATGGACAGGCGCGGCGATGTGTCCGTCCATGTGGAGCTTCTCGACGACGGCTACGCCGTTCATTTCTGCGATACGGGGCCGGGATTCCCCGAGGCCATCAAAAAAAAGATCTTCGAGCCGTTCAATACCTCCAAGGACGCCAAGGGGGCCGGCCTGGGGCTGTACATTTCCTATCACATCATCAAGCGGCATGGCGGCGCTATGACCCTGGTCGACGACGAAGGCGCCGGGGCGCATTGGATCGTGACGCTGCCGCGGCGTGGGGGGCTGGACCATGTCCGATAAACCGCGCCTGCTGATCGTTGACGACGATCCCGAGGTGCAGAAGAGCCTGCAGCTCTGGCTGAAGAACGAGGGGTTTCGTGTTTTCATTGCCTGCGATTCGCCCCAGGCCAGGGCGATGATCCAGAAGCAGGAGGTCGACGTCTGCCTGGTCGACCTACACCTGAAGAACGAGGACGGGCTGCGCCTGGCCTCCGAGCTGAAGGCATTGGACGAATTCCTGCGTCTCATCGTCATCACCGGCTATCCCAGCTACGAAAGCGCCATCGACGCCATGAAAACCGGCATTTTCGACTACATTTCCAAGTCCACCGACAACGACATCATCCTGCGCAAGCTGCGTGCCGCCGTGGAGGAGCGCGAGCATGAGATCGCCCAGAAAAGGGTCTCCGGCCCGGCCCGCACCTCCATCGTCCTCATCGGCCACCACCAGCTGGTCAGGGAAGGGCTGGAGAATTTCTTCAGGGAGAACCCCGAGTACCGCCTGCTCCACACCTATCATTCCTTCGCCTATATCCACAAGAACGATTTCAACCTGGAGGTGGCCCTGCTGCTGGTCTGCGCCGGCTGCAACCAGGAGCAGCTGCAGGACCTGGACGCCTTTTTCACCCGCCTGAAGCTCGTCTTCCCCAACGCCAGGCCGGTGATCATCAACTGCGTTTGCGACGACGAGCAGAAAAAGGAGCTGCTGCGCCGCGGCGTCAAGGGCTTCCTGCCGGCCAACATCGGCAAGTCGGCGCTCAAGAAAGCCCTGGACTGCATCATGGCCGGCCAGGTCTGGGTCAGCCGCGAGCTGTCGCACCGGCTGCTGAGCGAGCTGTTGGAGGATACCAATCCCGAGCTGACCTATAAGAAGCCGGACAACGATTTCTGCCTGACCCAGCGCGAGATCGAAATCCTGAAGGCACTGGCCTCGGGGCTTTCCAACCTGGCCATCAGCGAAAAACTGTTCCTGAGCGAGAAGACGGTCAAGACCCACACGCACAACATCTTCAGGAAGATGGAGGTCAAGACCCGCACCCAGGCGGTGATGAAGGCCATGGAATTCCACATCATCTGATCCCGGCGCGCGCGGCGCCGGGACGGGAGCAGGCCGCGCCTTACTCGTTACTGAAGATCTTCAGCCACTGCTCCACCTCGCTCTTCGAGACGCGGGTGTTGACGCGCTTCAGCGTCTCCTCCTTGCGCCCCTGGGAAACGAAGGCTTTTTTGAGGGTGAAATAGAACTCGATGGAGTTGACGGTGCGCACGCCCTTCTCCTTGGCGAAGCTCTTCAGTTCGCGGTCGGTGGTCACCAGCACCATCTCCTTGGCATGCTGGCCGTTCTCCAGCATGCCCTTGATCTCATCGTCGGCGCTGAGGCCATAGCGGGGATAGACCACGGTCAGCTTGGAGTTGATGGGGTTGTGCCGTTCGCTCCCCTGCGGCTCGCCGTCGAAGACGACCGTGACCTTGGTGTTTCGGCTCTCCTGGAACTTGCGGATGATGGCGACCATCTTGGCGCGCGCTTCGGGATCGCCGAGGGAAAAATCGGGGGCGCAGCCGATCAGGTTGTTGCCGTCGATGATATACGGCATTCAGATCTCTAGGGCCTCCCCCGGCTGCAGGATGACGACCTCGCAGGCCGGGCCGGCCAGCGCCTTGAACTCCTCGGGCGACGACTGGATGTGCGGGAACGTGCCGTAGTGGATGGGAACGGCGCGCGGCACGCCCAGCAGTTGGACGGCCTTGGCCGCCAGGCGCGGGCTCATGTTGTAGTAGCCGTCGATGGGCAGGAAGGCGATGTCGGGGCGGTATATCTCGCCGATCAGCTGCATCTCCATGGTCAGCCCGGTATCGCCGGCATGGTAGACGCTGCGCCCGTCCATGGCCACGATCAGCCCCGCCGCCGTCCCGCCGCAGCCGGAGCTGTGGAAGGCCGGGACCAGCGAAACATCGACGCCGGCCACGCTCGCCGTGCCGCCGATGTTGATGCCCTCGGCTTTGATCTTCTTCTCCTGGGCGCCCAGGGCGATCTCGAACAGGGCGACCAGGGTGGCTCCCGTCTTCCGGCAGATCTCGAAACTGTCGCCCAGGTGGTCGCCGTGGTCGTGGGTAACGGCGACGACGTCGGCGCGATCAATATCCTGCACCCGCAGCGACGCCTTGGGGTTGCCGCTCAGGAACGGATCGATGAATACCGTCCGGCTGCCTTCGATCTTCAGGGCCGAATGCCCGAGCCATGTGATCTTCATGTTTCCTCCTCAGCCCGGCGGCCAGGCCATGATTCGGCCGCCCAGCACGTGCAGATGCAGGTGAAAGACCGACTGCCCGGCCTCGGCGCCGGTATTGATCACCACGCGGTACTGCTCCAGGCCGGCTTTTGCCGCCGCCTGGCGGGCGACCGTCAGCAGCCGGCCCAGCAGCGTTTCGTCGCGGGCATCGTTCAGCGAGGCGACGTGGCGCCGGGGCACCACCAGCAGGTGGACCGGAGCCTGGGGCTGGATGTCGCGGAAAGCGACGGCCTCTTCATTCTCAAGGATGAAGGGGGTCGGAATGCCGCCGTTGGCGATGCGGCAGAAAATGCATTCTTCCATGGGTTCACTCCCAAGCCATTGTAATATCGGCGCCGAGTTTTTGCAATTTGCCCGGCATGTCCTCGTAACCGCGGAACAACTGGTACGAGTTCTCTATGCGCGTCTCGCCGGCGGCGGCCAGGCCGCCGAGGACCAGGGCCGCCGAGGCGCGCAGGTCGGTGGTCTTGAGCACGGCTCCGCGCAGGGTTGACCCGCCGCGGATAAGCGCCTCGTCGCCGCGGACCTCGATGTCGGCCCCCAGGCGGTTCAACTCGCCGGCGTGGCGAAAGCGGTCATTGAAGATCGTCTCCCTGACCCGCGAGACGCCCCGGGCCTGGGTGAGCAGGGTGGTCAGCTGGGCCTGCAGGTCGGTGGGAAAACCGGGGTAGGGCTCGGTGACCACCGCCACCGGTCGCAGAGCGGCGCCGCCCCGGGCATGGAACTCCTTCTGGTGAACGGCGACATCGGCGCCCATGTCATGCAGGATGCCCAGCAGGCTGCCCAGGTGCTCCGGGATCACCGCCTCGACGCGGATGTCGTTGCCGGGGAAGCAGCCGGCGATCAGGTACGTGCCGGCCTCGATGCGGTCGGGGATGACGCGATGACTGGCGCCGTGAAGCGAAGCGCGGCCGCGGATGACATATGTCTCCCCGTCCTGGCTGCGGATGTCGGCCCCCATGGCGGCGAGCAGGGCGGCCAGGTCGGCCACCTCGGGCTCTTGGGCGCAGTTGCGCAGGACGGTCGTGCCCTCGGCCAGGGCGGCGGCCATCAGCAGGTTCTCGGTGCCGGTGACGGTCTTGCCGGGGAAGGTGAAATCGATCCCGTGCAGGCGGTCGCAGCGGGCGGAGAGGTATTCCCCGGCAACGAGGATCTCGGCGCCCATGCGCTCCAGCCCCTGGAGGTGGAAGTCGATCTTGCGCTCGCCGATGGCGCAGCCTCCGGGCATCGAGACCCGGGCCGCCCCGCAGCGGGCCAGCATCGGGCCGAGCAGCAGCACCGACGCCCGCGTGGTGCGGGCGATCCGATGGGAAACCACGGGTGAGTGCAGCGTTGGCATGGCGATGCGCAGCTCATGCCCCTGTAAGCCGGCGCCGTCCCCGGCCAGCGCGGCTTCAGACTCGGTTTCGGCACCGATCTCGCGCAGGGCGGCGACCATCACCTTGATGTCCTCCACCTGCGGCAGGTTGCTGAAGACGATCGGTTCGGCGCTGAGGCAGACGGCGGCCAACTCGGGCAGGGCGGCGTTCTTGGCCCCGGAAACGGCCACACTGCCGGCCAATGGCCGGCCGCCATGGATCGATATAATGATGTTCCGCATGCTGCAAAAACCGGCCCCGCGGGCAGGCGCGAACAGGGGACACTATACAATCTTCACCCGGCAAAGTCAAGAATTGCCCGCGCTGACGCGGCTTGCCATCTGCGACGGAAACCGCTACAATACGGGCGATGAAAGCCCAACGATCCGTCCGCGGAGTTGGGTGCCGACGGGCCGCTCATGCGGCCGTCCTGGCGCTCCTCCTTTCCTGCCCCGCCTGTTTCAGCTTCCGGGTCGTCGTCCCTCCCGATCCCGAGGATGTGGTCGGGACGCTGGCCATCGTCCGCACGCACCCCGGCGACTTGGATCTGGAAAAACCGATCGCCGACGAGCCGGTCAGCGAGGATGACAACGGCATCCACTCCCTGGTCAAGGTCCTGCAGGTGAACCGGCCCATGATGCTGCAGTGGCATTGGTACTCACCGGACAATCTGCGGCTGCGCAGTTCCAAGGCGGTCACGGTCAACGCCAAGGCTCGCTTCCTGGCGTACTTCGCCGCCTGGGATACCCTTCCCCGCCAGTATTACGCCGGGAAAAAGGGGAATTGGGCGGTGGTGATCACCGTTGACGGCCGCTTCTTCGCCAGGAAGGAATTCATCATCAGGTAAGGAAGTCGCGGAGAAGGATCGCCCGCCGCGCCTCTTGCCGCGCCGGCGTGAAGACCAGCTTGCCGGCGGCCTGTTTCGCCCGGACGGCCGCGTCGGGTTCCCATTCCCCGAGCAGCTCAACGGCCGTGACCCGGCCGTCGGCGCCGATCGTCACCTGCAGCACCGATCCTTCCGGCAGCCATTCCCGGATATCCTGGAGGCCGGGAGCGAGCAAATCGCCGCGGGCGACATCGCCCTCGATGCGCACGAGAGGCCCTGCGGCCAGCTCGACGATGTCCAGGTTCAGCGGCGCGGCGGCCCTTCCGCTCGTCGCCAGGAAAATCTGCAGCGCCCCGGAAACCGCGTTTAAACCCGCCGTGGAACGAGATCTTCGCGCCGTGGTCATGGGCGCGCCACTGTCCGCCGGACGCGGCGGCGCTTTCTTCGCCAAGGCCGATTTCATCTCCCCGCCGCGGTCCTTTTCCATCTGGGCATCGACGCCGCCCAGCACTCCGTTGATCACGCCCTCCTCCATTTCATTGTACCGGATCAGCTCTGACTTGTCGGCCTGACGCGCCAGCTCCCGTTCCACGGGCGCAGCAACGGGCGCCGCTTCAGGCAGCGGCGACACCGGCGGCGGCAGGGAGCGGGGCGTTTCGGCGGCGAGCTTCTTTTTCAGTTCCGGGCCGCCGCCCTTTTCTGACCTGGCGGCATCGGATCGATCCGCTACGGTCATTTCCGGCGCAGCGGCGGCGGGGAGAGCGGCCTCATCGCGGGCCGGTTTCATATCTTTGCCTTTGGGCGCACGCCGCTCCGACATCTCCCTTTCGACGGGCCGTGGTAACTCCAAGCGGCCCCGGCCGAGAAAGAAAAAGCCGGCGATCACCGCGACGAGAAAAACGGCGGCGACGCCGAAGGCCGGCCGCAGGATCAGGGGCCTTTGCCCCGGGACATCTTGGCGTCCCGTGTCCCCGGCACCGGATGTCTTCAGCCCCCGGCGCAGGAACTCGGCAGGGGGCTTTTCCCGGTTGGCCAGCATTTCGGCGACATCGGCGAGTGCTTGGCGGCACTCGCGGCAACGGGAAAGGTGAGCCTCCACGCCGGGCCTTTTCCCCTTTTCCAGGCGGTCGTCGATATATGCCGCCAGGGTCTCGCCACTCACATGCTCATTCATTGGCTTCCCCCTGAAGCGCGCCGGCGATCTCGCTGCCACTGAGCTGCTGCGCCCCTTCCAGCTCGGACCGGATCTTTTTCAAAACGCGGGCAAGGAATTTGTAGGCCGAGGGCAGGCGGAGCACCCGGCCCGCCTCATTGATCCTCATGCCCTGGAAATAGACCAGCTGCACGGCCAGCCTTTCCCTGTCCTCCAACTTCTCCAGGGCCAGGCGCAACCCGGTCTCCAATTGTCGCCGCTGCTCCCGCCGCTCGCTGGCGGCCAGCTCCGACTCCGGGGTCTTGATGTCGGCCAGGATCCTCGTGTAGTCCGGTTCGCCGTCTATGGAGACCACGTGGATCTTCTTCAGCCCGAAATCGCGGCCATATCTCGCGCGCAGGAAATCGATGGCCAGGCGGCGCGCCACCACGGTCAGCCAGGTGGAGAGCTTGGCCTGGAAGGCGAAGCTCCGCAGCCGCTGGAAGCGGTCCTCGCGCAGCTTTTCCAGGACGTGCAGGTAGATGGCCATCTTCTCGTCGTAATCGTCGGTATACTTGATGACGGCGCGGTAGATGAAGCCCGAATACTCCAGGACGAATCTCTGCCAGGCGGCGGTGTCACCCGCCAGGATGGCGCGCACCAGGCGGGCATCGCTGTCCTCAAACACCCTCATGAAAGCGATTATAGCAGGAAGCGCCCGCTCAAAGTCAAGAACGCAGGTTTTCAAACCGCCTGCTTTTGCCGGGATGAAAGGATGAACGAAGAGTAAGGTCTTCATGGAGCGCCCCCAGCCGCTTCATCCGCTTGGACGGCAGGCCGGCAAAAAATCCCCTGATCTCACCGAAGAACCGGTACCCGGAGGCCGAGCCGCATCCGGCATCGCGGTTGACTTTGCCGGCGATTTTTTCGATAATCTGGCCTGGCAGGGAATTCCTGCCTTCAGAGGGCACCTGCAGGGCCAGAGAGGAGACGACATGGAATACGCGGAGATCGGCATCATCGGCGGCAGCGGCTTCTACGACCTGGAGGGGCTGGAGGAGGCGCATTCCGTCCGGCTGCGCACCCCGTTCGGCGCGCCGTCGGAAAAGCTCATGCTGGGCAAGTTGCACGGCCGGGCGGTGGCTTTCCTTTCACGCCACGGCCACGGCCATCGCCTGAACCCATCGGAAGTGAACTACCGGGCCAACCTCTTTGCCATGAAGATGCTGAAGGTGGAGCGCCTGGTCTCCATCACCGCCGTGGGCTCGCTGAAGGAGGAGCTGAAGCCGGGCGAGCTGGTCATCCCCGACCAGTACGTCGACCAGACGTTCAAGCGGGAAAAGACCTTTTTTGAGAACGGGATCGTCGCCCACGTCTCCCTGGCCGACCCCACCTGCCCGGCGCTCGGCCGGCTGGCCCAGCGCCTGGCCGCCGAGGCGGGCCTGGCCGCCCACCGCGGGGGCACGTATTGCAACATGGAGGGGCCGCAGTTCTCCAGCCGCGCCGAGTCGCTGGCCAACCGCCAGCTGGGGCACGCGCTCATCGGCATGACCCAGGCCGTGGAAGCCAAGCTGGCCCGCGAGCTGGAAATGTGCTTCCTGCCCCTGGCCTTCGTCACCGACTACGACTGCTGGCACCAGAGCGAGGAGTCGGTCACCGTGGAAATGGTCATGGCCAACCTGAAGCAGGGAGTGGCGGCCATCAGGAAGCTCCTGCCGCTGATCATCCGCGAGCTCCCCCGCGACCGCGGCGCCTGCTCCTGCGCCAACGCCCTGGCCGCCTCGATCATCACCGCGCCGCCCCTGATCCCGGAAAAGACCTACAAGAAGCTCGAGCTCATCATCGGCAAGTATATCCCGTCCCGCTTATAAAGAGGAGATCATGCTTCAAGAACTTATCCTGGTCATCAACCCCGGCAACACCTCCACCAAGGTGGCGGTCTATGACGGCGCCGCCCCCGTCTGCAGCGAGTCGATCCAGCACGCCGACGAGGAGATCGCCCGCTTCGCCGACATCAACGCCCAGCGGCAGTTCCGCGAGGAGATCATCGAGGACTTCCTTGAACGGCAGGGGATCGATCCGCGCGCCATCCGCGCCATCGCCGCCCGCGGCGGGCTGCTCAAGCCCCTGGCCAGCGGCACCTATGCCGTCGATCAGCGCATGGTCGACGACCTGGTCGAGGCGCGCCAGGGCCGGCACGCCTCGAACCTGGCCGCGCAGATCGGTTTTTCCCTGGCCGCCAAGCTGGGGATCACCTGCTACATCGTCGACCCGGTGTCGGTCGATGAGGCCGAGCCCCTGGCCCGATATTCCGGCCACCCCCTGTTCCAGCGCGTGATGCTCACCCACGCCCTGAACATGAAGGCCGTGGCCAAGCGCTTCTGCGCCGAAAAGGAGCTGCATTACGGGGAACTGACCCTACTGGTCATCCACCTGGGCACAGGCAACTCCATCTCGCTGCACCGGAACGGGCGCATGATCGATGCCGTGAATCCCTCCGAGGAGGGACCCTTTTCCATGGACCGCAGCGGGGGACTGCCCGTGCTGCAGGCGGTGCGCCATGTTTGCGCGAACAGCTTGTCCTTCAAGGACTTCGAAAAAATGGTTTTCGGCGGCGGCGGAATCTACGCCTACCTGGGCACGAAGGATTTCCTGAAGGTGCGCGACCAGTACCTGGCGGGCGACGCCCGGACCCGGGAAGTGGTGCAGGCCATGGCCTACCAGGTGGCCAAGGAAGCCAGCGGACTGGCGGCCGTGGTCAACGGCAAGGTCGACGCCACGCTCATCACCGGCGGCATTGCCTTCAATGATTTTTTTGTCGACCTGTTGCGCCAGCGCCTTTCCTTCATCGCCCCGATCCACGTCTACCCCGGCGAGGACGAAATGCGCTCCCTGGCCGAAGGCATCCACCGGGTGCTGCGCGGCGAAGAGGAAGCAAAGACCTATTAATGGAAGACTATCACGGCATTTCCCGCTGCCTCGTCCTGCCCAGGAGGCTTCCATGCCCGTGAACGACCGCCTGAACCCGCTGTCGACCACCTCGGAGCAGCAGGTGGCCCTGCTGGAGAAGAAGATCGACGACCTCAAGGCCGAATACATCCTTTTTTTCAACGGCGACACCCGGCAGCCCCCGGAAAAGAAGCGCGAAGACCTGGAAAAGGCCATCCGCCGGCTGGTATACGGCGGCTCCAAGTCGGCCAAGATGGAAATGATCATCCAGAACGTGGCCCAACGTTTCAGCCTCTACAACAACATGTGGCTGAAAAAACTCAACGAGCTGGAGATCGGAACGCCGCTCACCCGCGCCCAGAAGCCCGCCGCTCCCGCTGCCAAGCCCGGGCGCGAAAAGGAGACGCGCGAGCTGTTCCTGACCCTCAACGACGAGGCGACCTTCGAGCGCTTCGCATCGGCCTACCGGGACATGCTGCCTCAAAGCGGCGGTTCGGAAGAGGAAAAGGATCAGATCATCGAGAATATCAAGGCCAAGATGCTCACCCACAACCTGGTCGAGGCCCGCGTCATCTTCAGCCGGCAGAAAGGCAAGCTGAGCATCCGCATCAAGAAATAGAAGAAAGTGATAGTGATAGTGTTAGTAACAGCAATCAATGAACTGTGGATTTCTATAGGGTAATAAGGCAAAACAGGAAGGCCCTCTACCTGGGAATAGTTGAATCAGAAATGTTCTTTTATTGCTGTTGCCAACACTAACACGAAGAGCTTAAGCGTGGCGGGCGGTCAGCGGGAATACAGATAGCGCTTGATCTTGCTGGTGGCGGTCTTCTGGAACGGCTCCTTGTGCTCGATGAAGCGTGTGATCTGCGCGAACGCCGACAGCTGCGGATTGATGGTTTCCTTCAGGCGCTGCAGCAGCTCGTCGATGTACTCGCGCTTCTGCTGCTGGGTCCTGCCCCGCGTCTCCTCGTCGATCAGGTCATAGTCCAGGTAGACCAGCGCCTCCAGGCGGCCGCCGCTTTCCACGACCAGCGACTCGGCCACGTGCATGCAGGAGTTGATCTTGTCCTCAATGGACTCGGGGTAGATGTTTTCGCCATTGGACATCAGGATCATGTTCTTGGAACGGCCGCGGATATACAAGTTTCCCGCCTTGTCAAAATTACCCAGGTCGCCGGTGCGGAACCAGCCCTCCCCGTCCAGGACCTGGCGGGTGGCTTCGGGGTTCTTGTAGTAGCCCATCATGACGTTGGGCCCGCGGGCCACGATCTCGCCGATGCCGCTGCGGGGATCGGGATCGTCGATACGGATCTCGACGCCGGGGATGGGCTTGCCGGTCGAGCCGACGGCGATGGTCGCATCGCCCCAGGGGCCGCCGGCCAGCAAGGGCGCCGTTTCGGTCAGCCCGTAGCCGATCAGGTAGGGGAAACCCGATTTTTTCAGGAACATCTCGGCCTCGCGGTTGATCGCCGCCCCGCCGATGGCCATGGTCCTCAGCTCGCCGCCGAAAAAATCGACCAGCTTGTCGCTGATCTTTCGGTAGATCTTCATCTTGAGGCCGGGGACCCTGGCGATCATCTTGAGCAGCCGCTTCTTCTCGAAGGCGGCCAGGACCTTTTTCTTGTAGATCTTTTCCATGATCAGCGGCACGGCGGGAATGATCTGCGGCTTTTCCATCTTGCAGATCTTTTCCAGAACGGTCGGCGTGGGCATTTTGCCGACATAGACGATGCGCGCGCCGTTGAGCAGCGGGAACAGGAAGCCCAGGGTGAACTCATAGGAGTGGGAGAGGGGCAGGATGGAGAGGAATGTCCACTCGGGAAGGACCTCGAGGATATGGTTGGCGACGGTCAGCACGTTGGAAATGAAGTTGCCGTGGCTGAGCATGACCGCCTTGGAGTGGCCCGAAGTCCCGGAGGTATAGATGATGGAGGCGATGTCGTCGGCGCTGACGTCGGCCGAGCGCAGGCCGATCTTGTCGGGGATCTGGCGCAGGAAGTTCCGCGCCCTCTCGATGAAGTTGGAGATCGGTTCGACGGGGAGCAGGTCCGACTCGGCCCGGAAATCGTCGAGGGTGATCACGCCCAGCAGCTTGCTGTCGCGGATGCCCAGCACCTTGTCCATCTGTTTCTGGGTGGTAAAAAGGATCTTGGCTTCCGAATCCAGGAGAATATGGTGGATATCGGCCTCGGGGAAGTCGGGCAGGATCGGCACCACGATGGCGCCGATGCGCATGACGGCCAGGCAGGCGATGCCCCAATGGGGGGAGTTCTCGCCCAGGATGGCGATGCGGTCACCCTTGTGAACGCCCTCTTTGCGCAGCGTTTCGGCCATGCCCGTGACCTGCTGGAAAAGCTCGCCGTAGGTCAGGGGACGCTCCAGAGCCATGCCCAGGGCCGGGCGCGAGCCGTAGCGCTCGACGCTCGTCTCCAGCAGGCAATTGATCGTGTTTTCCCTCAGGGAAATATTGCGTGCCATGAAGATTACTATACGCAAAAATATTTTTTTTTCAACTTTTCCGATTCCCATTCCCTTGACGCTGAAGATAATTTTCCGGCAGGCACTTGACAACATTCTTTTTCTTTGCTACATTAGTCCCTGCAATCGAGGAGGTCCCGTATGAGTGTCGATATTGGTGCCAACAAACAAAAATCCGAACCCAACGTTGTCCCTCTTTGCGATATTCTGCTCGTGCTGCTGATCATTTTCATGGTCATCACCCCGGTCATGCAGAAAGGGATCGACATCAAGCTCCCCGAGACCCAGCAGGCCGAAGAAGGCGGCGGCGGGGACGTTCGCGGCATCGTACTGACCCTCGAGAGCGACCGCACGGTCAAGATCAACCAGGACGCCGTCGATTTGAATGTTTTGGAGAGCACCCTGCGCGACCTTTATCAGACGCGCACCGATAAGACCATCTTCATCCGCGCCGACGAGACCCTCAATTATCAGGACGTGCTGCGCATCATCGATATCGCCAAGGGCGCCGGCATCGAGGTCCTGGGCGTCATCCCCGAGCGCTACAAGAGCGGCATTTAGCCTTTTCGCGGTCATTTCATTTTTCTCCCCATTCCGCCGAGATGGGTTCATCCCGATTTTCCCATTCTTATCGGCGGCGGTTGAAAAGTCCCCGCGAAAGATGTACAATAGGGACCCGGAGGTCCTGCCAGCATGAAACTGAAAGAAGAAAAGGAACTGCAGTCCATCAGCGAGGAATACGAGAAAGCGCTGCAATCATTCCATAAAAAAAACTATGCCAAGGCCGGCGAGGCCTTCTCCAGGATCGTCGAGACCTACAAGGACTCGGAATTTTACAGCGTGCTGGAAATCCAGACCCGGGCCAAGGTCTTCCAGAGCATCGCTCACGCCCAGACCCACCCGGTGAAGATCAAGCTGGAAAGCGCCCAGGACCACATCGGCGAGGGTGTGTTTCAGCTGAATGCCGGGGATGTCACCAAGGCCCAGGAGCATTTCGCCATCGCCGAGAAAAACAATTGCCGGGACGCCTATCTCTACTATCTCATGGCCACCGCCTACCTGCGCCAGGAAGATACGGCCAATGTCCTTCGCTACATCGAAAAATGCCTTAAAAAAGACGCGTGCTACAAGGTCATCATCTACAACGAGCCCGACTTCGAGCCGTTGCAGCAAAACGCCGATTTCCTGAAACTGGTGGAATGATCCCCGCTTTCATTGACGGCGGCCGGAGTGCCGCCGGGCGTCTTTCATTCCGCGGCCGTGACCTTGCCTTCTGGATCGAGCGGACTTTTCCTTTCTGCAGTTTCATCGACGGCAACAGCACGGGCGGCGGGATGGTCGTCGTCTTCAGCCTCGACCTGTTCCCCCTGCCGGGCGCGGACGCCGGGCGCAGCATCGCCGCCTGGTTCCGGAGCCGCTCCCGTTCTGGGGGCGGTCTTTTTGCCCCGGCCGGCAAGCCGTTTTTCGCGGTTTCCAGGTCGTTCTTGAGGCGGAATGGCCTGCGCCTGGAACAAGGAGTGTTTCGCAGGCTGCGCGCCCTGCCCGGCGGCGTGGAAATGGAGCTGAAAAGCCCTGTCACGGCGATCGACCCGGTCCGCGAGCCGCTGGCGGTTGAGGCCGCCGTTATTGCCCTGCAGATCGCCCATTTGCAGAAGCGCGGCGTCCGCCTGGAGAACGCCGGCAATTTCTGCGTCGAGGGGCTGCCGCTGATGGGCCGCGGCTCCGTGCTCGGTTCCGGGGTCGTCCTGCGCGGCGACTGCCGCATCGGCCGCAACGTCGTCATCTACCCCAACTGCTTCATTGAGAACTCGAGCATCGGCAACCACTGCGTCATTCTCCCCGGCTCGGTCATCATCGATTCCCGCGTGGAAAAGAACGTGCAACTCGGCCCCTGTTGCCACGTGCGCCTCAATTCGCTGGTGCGCGCGGGGGCAAAGATCGGCAATTTCGTCGAAATGAAAAAAAGCGTGTTCGGCCAGGGCTCCAAGGCCATGCACCTGTCCTACATCGGCGACGCCACTGTCGGCCGCAAGGTCAATGTCGGCGCCGGAACCATCACCTGCAATTACGACGGCCGAAAAAAGAACCCCACCCGCATTGGCGACAACGTGTTCATCGGCTCGGGCACCGAGCTGGTGGCCCCGGTCACCGTGGAGAGCGACAGCTATATCGCGGCCGGATCGACCGTCACCGAGGACGTGCCGCGCCATGCCCTGGCCGTCGCCCGTCAGCGCCAGAGGAACATCCCCGGCTGGGTATTAAGAAAAAAAAAGAAGTAGGTTCGACGTTCGAAGTTCGACGTTCGAAGTTAAAAAAACCTGCCCGACAGACGGTAGACGATAAGAAAAACAGTTAAGCCAAATTTCAATTTCTAAATGACCAAAACCAGGAAAGTGAGCGTTTGTTGATGAGTAGATGAGTTAATGGGGCAATCGCACTGACAGCAAACTCTTAGTATTTTCTTAACCCTTCTACACATTTACCCTTCAACCCATTAACTTCAGGGTTTGGTTCCTTGGTGCTTGGGGCTTGGGATTTATTTCTTACCGTACACCGTAAACCGTCTACCGTACACCGAGATCATTCCCTTTTTGTCTTTTGAGCAACAATGACCCTGTCGATCCCGGCATAGTCGCGGACGCACTCCAGCTCGCGCAGGCCGGCGGTTTTGAGAAAACCGCTCACGGCCCGATGCTGCCCGCGGCCGATCTCGAGCAGCAGCTGGCCGCCCGGCGCCAGGCGGCCCGGCGCTCCGGCAATGATCCGTTTCAGCGCTTCGGTGCCGGTTAGGCCGGCCTCCAGCGCGACCCTGGGCTCGTAGAGCCGGACCGTCGCCGGCGCGTTCCGCCAGTCGCGGCGCGAGAGGTAGGGCGGGTTGGAGACGATCATCCGAAAGCGGCCCTCCCGGCGCGGGAAAAGATCGCCGGCCAGCGGCCGTACCCGCTCCTGCAGCCCGAAGCGGGCGATGTTCTTTTTGAGTACGGCCAGGGCCGGCCGGCTCTTCTCCAGGGCTGTCACTTCGGCCCGGGAACGCAGGGCCAGGAGGATGGAGATGGCGCCGCTGCCGGCGCCGATGTCGAGGACGTGCCCCGGTTCCCTCCCCAGCAGCTGCAGGGCCTTCTCGACCAGCAATTCGGTCTCCGGCCGGGGCACGAGGACGGCCGGCGACACGAGGATCACCTCGCCGTAGAATTCCTTCACGCCGAAGATATAGGCCAGCGGTTCATCGGCCAGAAGGCGGCGCAGGCGGCGGCGGAAGCGCCGCAGCCCGGCCGCATCGCGAACGGGCTGGTTTTTCTGGATCCAGAAGCGGCTGCGGCTGATGGCGAACGAACTCTCGATCAGGGCCTCGACGGCGGTGGAAAGCTCTTTCTTCCTGGATGCGCGCAGGGCGGCGGCGAATAGCTCCGAGTACAGCACTAGGCGGTCAGGCTCTTGATCTTCTCTTCGATGCGGGCGCGGACGTGGCTTTCGGTCAGGTCGGCGACCAGATCGTCCATGTCGCCGTCGACGACGAAGCCGATGTTGAAGTTGCGGCCGCTGACACGGTGATCGGTCACGCGGTTCTGGGGAAAGTTGTAGGTGCGGATCTTCTCCGATCGCTCGCCCGAACCCACCTGCGAGCGGCGGTCCCGGGCGATCGATTCCTCCTGCCTGCTCTTCTCGTGCTCGAACAGCCTGGCCTTCAGCACCTTGAGCGCCTTGTCCTTGTTCTTGTGCTGCGACTTCTCGTCCTGGCAGGTGACCACGATGCCGGAGGGAATGTGGGTGACGCGGATGGCCGACTCGGTCTTGTTCACATGCTGGCCGCCCGGCCCCGACGCCGCGTAGGTGTCGATGCGGATGTCCTTGGGGTTGAAGTCGACCTCCACGTCCTCAACTTCGGGCAGCACGGCGACGGTCACGGTCGAGGTATGGATGCGCCCCGAGGCTTCCGTCGCGGGGACGCGCTGCACGCGGTGGACGCCGCTCTCGAACTTGAGGAACTTGTTCACCTCGGTCCCCTTGACATAGAGGATGACCTCCTTGATGCCGCCGATGCCGGAATAGGTGGTGGAGATGACCTCGGCCTTCCATTTCTTCCTTTCGGCCACGCGCATGTACATGCGCAGCAGGTCGGAGGCAAAAAGCGAGGCTTCATCGCCGCCGGCGCCGGCGCGGATCTCCAGGAAGGCGTTGCGGCTGTCCTCCTCTGGATCTGAGACCATCAGCACCTCGGTCTCGCGGACCAGTTCCGCCTCTACCTGTTCCAGGGCGGACAGTTCCTCCCGGGCCAGGGCGCTCATTTCCGGATCTTCGGCCGCCAGCAGCCCCTCGGCGTCGCGGCAACGCCGGATGACTCGGCCCAGCTGATGGTATTTCTCCTCCCGGGGCTTGAGTGAATACAGTTCCTTGGACAGTTCGCGGAATTTTTTCTGCTGCTGGGCGGTTTCGGGCAGGCTCAGCTCAGCGCTGATCTGCTCGAAGCGGTCGTGGATCTTCTGGAGATAGGCGAATAACTTTTCACTGTTCCTTGTAGCCATACTTTTTCTTGAATTTCTCTATCCGGCCTTCGGTATCCACGTACTTCTGCTTGCCGGTGAAAAAAGGATGGCAGGAAGAACAGATCTCCACTTCGATCTTGGGCAGGGTGGAACGGGTCTTGAACGTGTTGCCGCAGGCGCAGACCACCGTGCATTCCATATATTTGGGATGGATATCTTTCTTCATGGTTCCTCCACAGGTCGGATTGTAGCATTTTTGCCCTGTCATTGTCAAATGAGCGTTCCGCAGGGCCGCTGTGTCGGAAAATTTGCAATCGCGCCCCCAAAACGCTATAATTTCTCTCTTAACAAAAGGAGAAAAGCATGAAATTCATAGAAGACCTTTACCGCCTGATCTCCGAAAAGGAGGGCGTCCTGGTCAATGCCAAGCGCCGCGAACTGATCAAGGCGGTGGTGAAGAACAGGGAAGCCCTGGTCAGCGCCAACGGCGCCCTGGCCACCTGGACTCGCATCGAATCGACCGGCCGCAGCCCCAAGGACACCTTGATCGTCCGCTGGCCGGAGATCGAGGCCGAGATCGACTGGGATTCGCCCAACAACCTGCCGCTGGCTCCCGAAACGTTCGCCATGATCCTCGAGGACGCGCTGAAGCTGGCCGCGGGAAAGGACCGGCTGTACGTCACCGACCGCGTCGTGGGCGCCGACAGCCGCTACGCCCTGCCGGTGCGCACCGTCAGCGACCAGGCCCTCACGGCCCTTTTCACGATCACCATGTTCCGTCCCCTGCCCAAGGACATCGGACGCAGCATCTACCGCGACCAGCCCTTCACCCTCGTGGCTCTGCCCGCCGACAAGCTGGACAAGCTGCGCTATTTCGGCAAACTGCGCAAGCTGGCCGACGGCACGGGCTCGGACATGGTCGTGGCCATGGATTACGTCCACCGCATCGGCATCATCATCGGCTCGGCTTACGGAGGCAGCGTCAAGAAGCTGATGTTCACCGTCATGAACTACCTGCTGCCCAAGGCGGGTATCCTGCCGCTGCACGCCTCGGCCAACGAGGGCAAGGACGGCGACCTCGCCCTCTTCCTCGGGCTTTCCGGGACCGGCAAGACCACGCTCTCCGCCGACCCCGACCGCTTGCTGCTGGGAGACGACGAGCACGGCTGGAGCCGCCATGGCATCGCCAACTTCGAGTTCGGCTGCTACGCCAAGCTGATCCATCTCAACCCGGCCAAGGAGCCGCAGATCCACCACGCCATCACCCACGAGGCGCCCTTTCTCCAGCACGGCGCCATCGTCGAGAACGCCATGATGTACCCCAACGGCGTCTTCGATTTCGACGATTCGCGGCTGATCGAGAACTCGCGCGGCTCCTATCCGCTCTCCTTCCTGCCCAGCATCAAGAAATCCTCGCGCGGCAGGCACCCCAAGACCATCATTTTTCTTACCGCCGACGCCAACGGCGTGCTGCCGCCCGTGGCCAAGCTGGACCAGGACCAGGCCATGTTCTGGTTCCTGATGGGCTATACGTCCAAGCTGGCCGGTACCGAGACCGGCATCGTCGAGCCCGTATCGACCTTCTCGCGCTTCTTCGGCCAGCCCTTCATGCCGCGCAACCCCAATGATTACGCCTCGCTATTGGGCCAGAAAACCAGGAAGCACCGCACCCGCGTCTTCCTGGTCAACACCGGCTGGAGCGGCGGTCCCTACGGCGTGGGCCGGCGCATGGACATCAACGTCACCCGCGCCATCATCAAGGCCGTACTCACCGGCGAGCTGGACACGGTGCCGACCATCGATGACCGGACCTTCCACATCCACATCCCTGTTTCCTGCCCCGGCGTTCCCGCCGAGATCCTGCAGCCGTGCAATACCTGGAAGGACCCCGAGGCCTTCGCGGCGCGGGCTCTCAAGCTGGCCGGTGAATTCAGCGCCCACTTCGACCGCGCCTATGGCGATAAGGGCCTGTCCGAGGCGATTCGGAGGCAGTGCCCGGGGAAGTAGCTGTACAGAAGGGGATTTCGTGCCGTGTGACGAGGCAATAAGGATATTCTGAAAGAAGATCCAACTCTCCTGTCTCGAATAACGCCAAACGCATCACGATAAGCAACAGTGACAGTAATTGAAATCGGTTTACGGTAGACGGTGACCGTCATGAACTGAAATTGGTTTAAAGCAGAAGGTGATTGCAAGAATGGATATCGGTTCAAGGTGCAAGGCTCAGGGTGTAAGGGAAGAGAGGAATTTCACCTTGCACGTTTGACCTTGAACCGATTGCTTTTCTTCCCTTCAGCATCTCACCTCTGACCTCTGGCCACTCGCCTTCCATTTCTATTGAAATCCCGGCTCCGGCAAGTTATAATCACGACATCCCTTTTCGACCAAGGAGTTTTCCATGCGCATCATCATCTTTTGCACGCTGTTCCTGGCCGTACTGGCTCTGCCCGCCGTCGAGGGCATGTTCCCCGTCGACGGCATCACCCCGGCCATCGTCTCCGACATGAAGACCCTGGGCTGCCGCTTCGACCCGGCCGCGATCTGGAAGCCCGGCGAAAAGTGCCTGGCCATGGCCGTGGTCAACCTGGGCGCCAGCGGCTCGTTCGTCTCCGCCGAGGGCCTGATCCTCACCAACCACCACGTGGCTTTCGGCGCCGTGCAGAGCCTCTCCTCGCCGGAGCGCAACTACATCCGCGACGGCTTCCTGGCCGCCGGCCGCGAGCAGGAAATCCCCGCCCCAGGCTACAGCGTGCGGGTCATGACCGGTTTCGAGAACGTCACCCCGCGCTTCCGTGCCGCGCTGCGCGCCGGGCTGAACCCAGCCCGGCGCCATCAGCTGGTGGAAAAGATCTCCACGCGGCTGGTCGCCGAGGGCGAGAGGACCCCGGGCAACGAGTGCGCCGTGGCGGCGTTCTACGGCGGGCTGGAGTTCTACCGCGTGACCTATTTCAAGATCCGCGACATGCGAGTGGTCTACGTGCCGGCGCGCTCGGTGGGCGAATACGGCGGCGAAGTGGATAACTGGATGTGGCCGCGCCACACCGGCGACTTTTCCTTCCTGCGCGCCTACGTCGGCCGCGACGGCCAGCCGGCCGATTATTCACCCGACAACATCCCCTTCCGGCCGCTGCATTATTTTCCGATCGCCAGGACGCCGCTGCGCGAGGGTGATTTCACCATGATCCTGGGTTTTCCCGGCACGACCAAGCGCTGGCTCACGGCCGCCGAGGTGGCCAACGAGGTCGAAGCCAACTACCCCGGCCGCATCGCCCTGCTGGAGCGCTACATCGGGCTCGTCGAGAAGCTGTCGGCCGCCGACGAGGGGGTGAGGATCAAGAACGCCGGCATGCTCAAGGGGCTGTACAACTCGATCAAGAACAACCGCGGCATGCTCGCCGGCCTGGAGCGCGACGCGGTCCTGCGCCAGCGGCAACAGGCCGAGGGCGAGCTGGCATCCTGGATCGCCGCCGACCCCGCCCGGGAAAAGCGCTACGGCCGCCTACTGGCAAACATCGAACGCCTGGCCGCCGAGGAGCGCGAGATCGCCGCCCTGGCCACGCTCAGCGGCTGGCTGAGGCGGGGCTGCCGCCTGCTGGACTGGGCCCTGACCCTGAACCAATGGGGCAGGGAAAAGACCAAAAAGAACCTGGATCGCCAACCCGGCTTCCTGGACCGCGACATGGCCAACCGCAGGGCGCGTCTGCCCATCAGCCAGCGCAACCTCGACCTGGACACCGACAGGGCCGTCTTCGCTTTTTTCCTCGATCGGCTCCTGGAAGCGGACCGCGGCGGTCATTTCCGGAAACTGGCGCATGAGATCGAGCGCTTTCCCGGAGCTGACCGCGGCGCCAGCATCCAGGCCTTCATCGACCATCTCTACCAGGGCACGCGCCTGGCCGACCTGGACTTCAAACGGAAGATGTTCGACTCCGACGCCAAGGCCATGGCCGCCGCCGGCGACTCGTTCCTGGACCTGGCGGCCAGGATCCAACCCGCTTTCGACGCCCTCGACCGCCGCCGCAGCGCCATCGCCGGCAACTGGCTCGAGCTGAAGCCCCTTTACGTCAGGGCCATGAGGGAGGCGCGGCCGCAGTCACCCATCTACCCTGACGCCAACCGCACGCTGCGCTTCAGCTACGGCCGCGTCGAGGGCTACGCGCCGCGCGACGCCGTGCGCTACGCCCCCTTCACCTCCCTGGCCGGCGTGCTGGCCAAGCACAGCGGCGAAGCCCCTTTCAACCTCAATGCCGGATTCATCGCCGCTGCCGGCGGCGACGGGCGCCGGCGCCACGCCGACCCGAAACTGGGCGACGTGCCGGTGAATTTCCTGACCAGCAACGACTCGACGGGCGGCAACTCGGGCAGCCCGGTGCTGAACGCCGACGGCGAACTGGTCGGCGTTCTCTTCGACGGCAACTACGAGTCGCTGGTCAGCGATTTCGTATTCCTGCCCGGCCTGACCCGCTCCATCCACGTCGACATGCGTTACGTGCGCTACGTCGCCGACCAGGTCGACCGCGCCGTCCCGGTGCTGCGCGAGCTGGGACTGGAGTGATGGAAAAGGTCGCTCTGCTCTTCAATCCCAGCTCCGGCAAGGGCCGGGCGGCACAGAACCGCCGCGCCCTGCAGCGCTGCCTGCGCGAGCAGGGGATCACCTACGACTGGTTCGAATCGCGCCACGAGGACGACCTGCGTGACCTGGTGGCCGTGACCGCCGGGGATTACCCCCGGCTGGTCGCCGCCGGCGGCGACACCACGCTGCTGATCGTGATCAACGAGCTGATGCGCCTGAAGGCCGACAACACCCTGGGCATGATCGGCCTCGGCTCATGCAACGACGTGGTCAGGGAATTCGGCATCCACACCATGAAGAAGGCCTGCCTGGCCATCCGGGGCGGCCGCACGCGCCCGATCGACCTCGGGGCGGTGATCGAGGGGAAAAAGGTCCTTTACTACTACCCGGGGCAGGCCTCCCTCGGCCTGGCGGTGCTGATCAACCAGTATGTCAACCAGGTGGTCCAGCGCAGCCCGCGCCTGGGCAAGTACCAGACCCTGTCGGGACTGCGCGGCGGCTGGCAGGCCTGCCGCTCCGCCGAGATGCCGATCCACCTGGAGGTGGAGCACGAAAATGGCCGTGCCAGCGGCGAGTTCATGCTGGCCGTCTTCGACAACATCCGCTACTACGCCGCCGGCCGCAAGGCCCTGCCTCAGGCGCGACCCGATGACGGCCGGCTGGACGCCCTGCTGATCCGCAAGTGCTCGTTCCCGCGCCTGGCCTATCTCGCCCTGCTGACGCCGCCCGCGTTCTATGCCGAAAAGAAGGAGGCGCTGATCCTGCAGGCGCCGCATTTCCTGGTGCGCGCCGAGAAGGAGTTCACCGTCCAGATCGACGGCGAGGTCATTAGCCAGGACGGGCAACCGCGTTCCTTCCGCAGCCTGGAGTTCGCCTCGGTGCCGCGGGCGTTGAATATCATTTCCTGATCCTTCCGCCTGTGCTATAATCCGGGAAAAGACCATGGGGGTGCACGATGAAATACAAGCTGTTCACCGGACAGGGGGCCGACCTGGAAAAGAAGATCAACGACTGGCTCACGCCCAACATCGAGCTGCTGCACATCGCCCAGAGCACGGTCAGCGCCATGGTCGGCGAGCGCACCGTTCCCTACACCATCCTCTCGGTCTTCTACAATGAGCGGGGCATCGTGGAGCAGCGCAATTTGGACTGAAAAACCGGCAATCGGCGCACGGTGGACGGCGTACGGCTGAAAGAAGAACTGTGGATCGTTTAGTTGCCCAATCAGGCAACAAAGAATGCCGGAGAAGGGAATCGAACCCTTATGAGGGAAATCCTCGTCAGATTTTGAGTCTGATGCGTCTGCCAATTCCGCCACTCCGGCCCCGATGACAGGAATGCATTATAGTCAGAGCCCAGCTTTTTGTCAACGCGTGTGACAGGAAGTGGCAGTGACTACGCGAATCATAATTGACCCAGTGAAAGTGATGCTTGCTCTGTCTCATTAGCCATTACGCATAACGCATCACGGTTTTCCCATTCCCCTAACCCCTCACCTCTCACCCAGCCTCTTCCTTGCTTTATCTCAATGGCGTATGATAATTGTCTCTTCAGGAGGCGCCATGAAAAAAACGCTGCTTGTCATCCTGTTCCTGTCCGCGCTGGCCGCTCCGGCCCAGTCCCTTCAGACTCCCGACCAGTTCCTGGGCTTCAAGCTGGGAAGCGACGGCAACCTGGCCCATTACGCCCGCATCAAGGACTACTTCGAGCACCTGTCCGGCGAGTCCCCGCGCGTCCGGACCGTGACCCTGGGCAAAACCACCCTGGGCAACGACCTGTTCATGGCCCTCATCTCCTCGGAGGCCAACCTCAGGGACCTGGAGCGGATCAAGTCCGTCGCCCTCACCCTGGCCCAGGGCGAGGCCGACACGGCCGAGGCCGGGCGCCTGGCCGATTCCGGCAAAGCCATCGTCGCCATCACCTGCAACCTGCATTCCACCGAGATCGCCTCCTCGCAAATGGCCATGGAGCTGGGCTACCGCCTGGCCGCCGGCGGTGCCGACGTCCGCGACATCCTGGACCATGTCGTCCTGGCGCTGTTCCCCTCGGTCAACCCCGACGGCCAGATCATGGAGGTGGAGTGGTACGCCAAGACCCGCGGCACGGAATTCGAGGGGACGGGCGCTCCCTACCTCTACCACTGGTACGCCGGCCATGACAACAACCGCGACTGGTTCAAGGGCAGCCTCAAGGAAACGGCGCTGATCCTGAAGACGCTCTATCACGACCTGCACCCGCAACTGCTGGTCGACGAGCACCAGATGGGCTCAAGCGGCGACCGCCTGTTCATCCCCCCTTACCAGGACCCGCCCACGCCGGGAGTGCACCCGCTGGTGTGGCGCAGCATCAACCTCATCGGTTCGCGCATCGCCTATGACCTGGAAAAACTCGGCCTGAAGGGGGTGGCGTCGCGCGGCTTCTTCACCGGCTGGTGGATCGGCTCGCTGGACGACACGGCCTGGTTCCACAACATCCCCGGCATCCTCTTCGAGGGAGCCTCGACGCGCCTGGCCTCGCCGATCTATGTCGAGCCCGAGGAGGTGCAGAGCGCCGAGAGCCCCGGGAACGAGGAGCGCATTTTCAGCCCCAGCCCCTGGCAGGGTGGCTGGTGGCGCCTCGCCGACCTGGTGCATTACGACCTGCAGGCCACCCTGTCGGTGCTGGCCACGTCGGCGCGCATGCGCAGGGAGCTGCTGCTCGACACCTGGCAGGCGGCGCGCGAGAACATCGCCCGCGGCCAAAGCGAGGCGCCCTACGCCTACGTCATCCCGCGCCGGCAGCACGACCCGGGAGCGGCTGAGCGCCTGGTTCGGGTCCTGCTCCTTTCCGGCATTCGCGTTTTCCAACTCAGCCACCCCGCCCGCGTCGGCGACACGATGTTCGACAAACGCTCCTATGTCGTCCCCCTGTCCCAACCCTACCGCGCCTTCGTCAAGAACCTCTTCGAGAAGCAGCGCTATCCCGACCTGCGCCGGGATCGCAAGGCCGATCCGGAATTGCCGTACGACATGGCCGCCTGGACCCTGCCCCTGGGCATGGGCGTGCGCAGCGAGGCGGTCAACGAACCGCTGAAGGCCGAAATGGAACCGGTCGGCGCCGAAGCGCCGCCGCAGCTTCCCTTCCCCGAGGAGCTTGAGGAGTTCATCGTCCTCGACGCGCGCCACAACGCCTCCTACCGTGCCGCTTTCGAGCTGCTGGGCAAAGGCAAGGCGGTCTACCGCAACCAGGACCACCCCGATTTTCCCCGGGGCTCGTTCCTGGTCAGGAAAAGCGAAACGCTGGGGCTGCTGCGGGCCATCCACGCCGAGGCGCCGCTGGCCCCCGCCTCGAGGAAAGAGCTGCCGCTGGGGCAATTCCGCCGCCTGCGCCCCTTCAAGGCCGGGCTCTACCGGAACTGGGGGCATAACATGACCGAGGGCTGGCTGCGCTACGTGTTCGACGAATACAAGGTCCCCTACGAGACGGTGCGCCCCAAGGACGCGGCCCGCGGGGACTGGGACAAAAATTTCTCGGTCATGGTCTTCGCCGGCGCCTCGGAGAGCGAGATCGAGACCGGCAAGCCGCCCAAGGAACGGCAGAAATGGGCGGCGCCGGTCCCGGATGAATACTCGGGCGGCATCGGCGCGCAGGGCGAAAAGGAACTCAACGATCTGCTGCAGAAGGGGAACACCCTGGTTTTCATGGAGGATTCCTGCGACTACGCCATCAACAAGTTCAAGCTGCCGGTGCGCAACATCATGGAGAAGAATACCCGGGTGATCTGCCCCGGCTCCTACCTGCGGGCGGAAGTGAAGGAATCGCCCCTGACCTTGGGCATGGACCGAAGCGTTGCCATTTTCTTCCGGTCGACCCCCACCTTTGAGACGCGCCTGCCCCGCGCCGCCGGCGACAGCCGCTCCACGCCGCTGGTTTTCGGCGAGCGCGACCTGCTGCTGTCCGGCTGGCTGGAGGGCGAGGAGCACCTTGCGCGCCGATCGCTGCTGGTCGACTACCGCCGGGGCAAGGGCCGGATCATCCTCATCGGTCCCGACGTCGTCCACCGCACCCACGGCGAGGGGACGTACAAGATCATCTTCAACTCGCTGCTGGCCGCCGCCGAAGAGAACCAGAAGAAGTAAGGGCCCGCAGGATCAGCCGGCCGGGCGGGAGGGAATGCCGAACCACCGTGCCGTGATCCGCATATAGTCGTGATAAGACTGGCCGAATTTCCCGAGGCAGTATTCCTCTTCGCGGATCATCTGGTAGCGCTGCAGGAAAAAGGTGATCAGCGTGATCACGGCGAACAGCCAGGAAAGGGAAGCCAAGCTGACCGCGGCGTAGACGATCAGCATGGACAGATACATGGGGTGGCGAGAGAACCGATAGATGCCCGACGTGAATGGCCGGCCCGGAGGGGTCGCAGCGACCCGGAAAGAAGCCAGCAGCAGCACGGCAACCCCGGCGGCGAATATTCCCAACCCGACCCAAAACCATGCCGTTCCGGTCCGGAAGGGCAGGAAAACGGAGTACAGCGTGGCGCCGATCCAGAATCCCTGGGTGAGAAACGACATGATGCGATCCTTCCGGCTGCGGATGATCCCGGCCACATGACTCGTGCGCTCGCCGATGCCCCTGGGCAGCAGGATCACGGCGAGCCATTGCAAGGGATAGATGATCATGAACAGCCATGCATTGGCGAGGCCGATTTCAAAGGCGGGTCTCCATGACATGGTGAACCTCCCGACGGGATTGGCGCTGGAAGCATAGGGTAACACAAGATGAACGGCCGAAGAAGAGCTGCAGGGGTCAGCCGGGGAGCTTTCCGTGGCACCCGTCCGTCGCCGGAAGCTTCTCCCGGCGCCGACGACCGGTCACGCCGCGACGCCTATTTCAGCGCGGCAACGTCTCTCGGCGTTGGCGGTGGTGTGAAATCGCCCGGCGGTGGACCTCGTCGCGTACCTGTTGCAGCAGCAGGCGCAAGGGAGAACCCGACACCGGCACCACGGACGTGCCGTCCTCCAGGAACAGCCGCTCCTCCTTCTTGGCCAGGGCCAGCAGGTCGCAGGAGAGCCCCAGGTCGGCCTTGACCTGGCGGGCCGCCCCAAGCTGCGGCAAACCGCCATCCAAGAGCAGCAGGTCGGGGGCCGGCGCGCCCCCGCCGCCGCGGGGCGGTTCGGCCATGGCGAAACGGCGCCGAAGGACCTCTTCCAGCGCTTCGCTGTCGCCCGGGGGGGCGTTGCGGATGAGATAGCTGCGGTAGAGACGCTTTTCCGGTTGTCCTTCCTTGAAGGCCACCTTGGCGCCGACACGGTTCTTTTCTCCCAGATGCGAGATGTCGAAACCCTCGATGAGCGAGGGAAAATTCCGCAGCCGCAGCGTTTTTTGGATCTCACTCCCCAGGGCGCGATAATCGCTTTTCTGCACGAACAGCGCCAGGTTCTTCCGTGCCATGTCCAGGAACCGTTTCATTTCGCCACGCCGGGCACAGCGGATGAAGACACGGCGCCCCGCCTGCGCGGAGAGCATCCCGGCCATCTCCCCGGCCTGAGCCGGCGGCCGGGAGACAATGATCTCACCCGGCAGGGGCCGGAGAAGGTATAGATCGACGAGAAATTCGCGCAGCGCTTCTTCCTCCGATTCGCAAAGCGTCGGCAGGTGGAAAAACTCGCTGCGACTCACCCGCCCCTCACGGAGGGCCAAGCGGGCAAAAAAACCCTCCCGCCCCAGCAGCGAGGCGGCGATCACGTCGCGGTCGCCGCGGGTGCGCCGGGTGATATAGGGGCGCAGCGAAAATCCGCCCAGCGCTTCCAGGTCCTCCTTGGCCTTCTGCGCCCCCTCGAAGTCCTGGCGCGCCGCCAGGGCGCGCATGCGCTCGCGCAGCCGGGCGCCGGCCTTGCCCTTGCGCCCCTTGAGCAGGTCGACGGCCCCGGCGACCTGGCGGAGGTAAGCCTCGTGCCCGATCCTGCCGGCACAGGGGGCGGAGCAGCGCTCGATGTGGTGATACAGGCAGGGGATGCCCTTGCGAAAGATGGCATCGCCGCAGGTGCGCAGGCGGAACAGCCGGGAAACGGAGTCGATCAGCCGCCGCGCCCTGCGGGCGTCGACCAGCGGCCCGAGGGCGAAGCTGCCGGCAGCGACGCGCCGGGAATAGAATATGCCGGGAAACTCGTCCGCCAGCGTGATCTCGATGAACGGGAAGCTCTTGTCGTCCTTGAGTCGGATGTTGAACGGGGGCAGGTGGCTGTGTACCAGGTCGCTCTCCAGCAGCAGGGCGTCCGTCTCGCTCTCGGTGACGATGGTCTCCAGGGAGGCGGAACGCTCGAGCAGGCGCCGCACCAGGGGGTCGTCCTGCCGGCGGAAATACTGGGAAACCCGCTTGCGCAGGTCGGCCGCCTTGCCGATATAGAGCGGTTTGCCGGCGGCGGACTTGAACAGGTAGACTCCGGGCCGCTCGGGAAGGCCCCGTCGGAGCGGGGCGGTACGGTTGCCGCTACGTTTCAGCATCCCGCTCCGCCGGGGCTTCCTTTTTTTCCTTCTCCGCCAGGCGGGCGAGTTTCCTGATCCGGCGCTGGGCCTTGCGGGCATACTTGGAGCCGGCATGGCTGCCGAGCACGCGCTGGAAGAACGAGAGGGCGGTGGCGTGATCCTGCATGGCGGCATACGTCTTGCCGGTGTAGTAGAGAAGCTTGTCGTTGCCGTTGAACTCGGGATATTCGTCCATGACCTGCTTGAAGCGGGCGATGGCCCCCTCGTAGGATTTCATCAGGTAGTTGTAGTAGCCGATGCGGAAGTAATGGGTGGCCAGGACCTGCCGGCACTCGTCGATCTTTTTCCTGGCCTCGCCGGCCTCGGGGGTGCCGGGATACTGCTGGATCACCCCTTCAAATGCCTTGATGGCGCTGAAGGTGCTGGTTTGGTCGCGCTCGGGCTTGCGCATCTGCTTGTAATAGCACATGCCGATCTGGTACTTGGCATAGACGGCATCGGGAGAATAGGGGAAGAGGCTGACGTATTCCTGGTACTCGGCGGCGGCCATGATCAGCGACGAGGAGTCGCGCTCCTTGAAATAGGAGTCGGCGATGCCCAGCTTGGCCTTATTGGCATAGATGGAATCGGGATAGAGCTGCCCGATCTCCTTGAACAGCAGGCGGGCCTTGTCCGGGTCGCGGGTCATGTATTTCATGGCGTTTTCGTACATGGTCTTGTCCGAGCCTTTATCGCTCGGGTCGATGGTGACGGTCTTCTTGGAACGGCAGCCGGTCAAGGCGACCAGCAGCACCAGGGAGATCAGCAGGGCGGATTTTTTCATGAACGGCTCCAATGCAGTTGATTTTCAAATTCCTTGATCGTGTCGGCGATATCGCCGGCGTTGAACAATGCAGTACCGATGACGAAGAGGTCGGCGCCCGCCTCTTTCAGCCGGGCGGCGTTCCCGGGATGGATGCCGCCATCCACCTGCAGCAGGGCGCTGCTCCCCTGCGCGGCCAGTTCCTTTTTCAGGACGGATACGCGATCCAGGGTGGCGGGAATGAACGACTGCCCCCCGTAGCCGGGGAAGACGCTCATGAGCAGGACGTAATCCAGGTCGGCCAGGTAGGGACGCAGCCGCTCCAGCGGGGTGTCGGGATTCAGGACCAGGCCGGCGCGGCAGCCGTCGGCGCGGATCCGCCGCAGCAGACCGCCGATATCGGTCGCGGTCTCGGCATGGAACGAGATCCAGTCGACCCCGGCCTGGATGAAATGCGCCGCCGCTTTCTCCGGATTACCGACCATCAGGTGGGCGTCGAGGCCGAAGCGGAAGCGCTCGCTGACGGCGCGCGCCAGCGAGGGCCCGAACGAGATCTGGTCGACGAAATGGCCGTCCATGATATCCAGGTGGATAAAATCGATGCCGTTGGCGGCGAAAGCGCTCAGCTTGTCCTCCAGGTTAAAGAAATTCGTCGACAGGATGGAGGGGAAGACGGGGTTCATTGGCTGACCTGGATGCCGATCTGGTTTCGGGCGCCGATCTCGAACCCCGGCGCCGGGAACTGCTTGAGGACGATGCCCGGCTTCAGCCCGAAATAGGGCATTTCCTCGATCTTTGAAATTTTCAGCCCATGGCTCTCGAAGAACACCAGGACCCTGGCCGCTTCCTTGCCGATCAGGTCGGGCATGACGTACGAGGGCCCCTCGCCGCCCCGGGAGATGAGCAGGTCGACGGCCGAACCCTCGGGCACACGGCTGTCGGCCGGGAGCGATTGGCTGATGACGCTGTCGGGCATGGTCTCGGCGGCGCTGATGAAGGCAGTATGGCCCTTTTTCAGTTTGCTCCTCTTCAGCAGCAGTTCGCTCTGCTTCTGGCTCAGGCCGACCAGCTGCGGGACGATCACCTGCCCCGGTTCCGAGGCGACGAAGATCTTGATGACCGCTTTTTCCTTGATGCGGGTCTCGGGCGCCGGGAACTGGCTGACCACGGTGTTCGGGGCATAGGCGCTGCCGAAGTCACCGACGACCTTCTTGAGATAGACGCCTTTCCTGGCGGCGACGGCGTAGGCCTGCTGCAGGGGCAGGCCGGTCAGGTCGGGCGAGCTGACCTCTGTTCCCTTGACCAGCAGGCTGACGGTGAAAAAAACGACCAGGACCAGGACCAGGGAATAGCCGGCGGCGATCCCGATGACCTTCCCGGCCAGCACTACGTTCTTGTTCATCTGCGCCATAATTTACCATACAGAGGCTCTTTTTGCAAACCGCGAAGAGCGCAAGATCAGGCACCCAGCGTCATTTTCGCAGGTGCAGCAGCCGCTCGGCCTTGGAAAAAACGCAGCCGCAGTAGTCCTGGTGCCGGATGCCCAGTTCGGCCGCCCGCTCCCGGGCCGCCGGCCAGCCGTCGCGTTTCTTGAAGTTTTCGGCCAGGAACCCGACGCCGAATTCGCGCGCCAGGTCCAACCCCTGCTCGTTGACCTGGGCGGTCGACTTGTAGGGGCTGATCGACAGGGTGCTGGCCACAACGTCAAAGCCGTTGGCTCGGGCATGCAGCATGGTCTTGCTCAGCCGGAACCGGAAGCAGACCGGACAGCGCCGGCCGCGCTCGGGCTCGCGCTCCAGGCCGCGCACGGCGGCGAACCATTCCATCATGTCATAGGGTGCGAACACCACCGGCCAGGCGAGCTTTTCCGCCAGGCGCGCCACTTCCAGGCGGCGGAATTCGTACTCGCGAAACGGCTGGATGTTGGGATTGCAGAAGAAACCGGTCACCTGGAATCCGGCCGTGCGCAGTTTCTCCAGGACATAGGGCGAGCACGGCCCGCAGCAGACATGGAGCAGCAGTTTTTTCACAGGCCGTGCAGGCGCCGCAGCTCATGCATCAGGATGCAGGCGCTGATCCCGACGTTGAGCGAGTCGATGCGCTTTTCCTGTTCCAGGCGCACGCACGGAAAACTCTCCAGCAGCCGCGGATCCAGGCCCGGCCCCTCGCCGCCGAACAACAGCAGGCATGGGAATTCCATGCGCTCCATGTCCAGCTGGCTGCCGCCGAGGCGCGAGTGGGTCACGTAAACGCGGACCGCCGCGGCCTGGGCCTCGGCGATCAGCTCGTCGGGGCCGCGGAAGACCTGGAACGGCACGTCGAGCAGGGCGGTCTGGGCGGCGCGAACGGTCTTGGGGTGGTTGGGGCGCGCGCCGTCGCCGGCCAGCGCCAAGGCCGGCAGGTTGAAGGCCGAGGCGCAGCGGAACACCGTTCCCAGGTTGCCCGGGTCCTGGACGCCGACGAGCCCGAAAACGACCCGGCAGCGGCGGAAGTCGATGCGCATCTCCGGAAGGGCCAGGACGGCGACCAGCCCCGGCGGGCTCTTCATCCCGCTCACCTTCGCCATCACCCGCAAGCTGACCCGCCAATGCTCGCCCACTTTGGCCCGTGATGGCGGCAGGTCGGCGCCCAGATCGGCGCGGACCAGCAACTTCTCCACGCGCAAGGGACGGGCGAGGAGGTCGCGGACCAGCTTGTCGCCGGCGAAAATATACCAGTTCTCTCTGGCGGCCAGCAGCTCCTTCAGCCTGGGGTTGGCCGGGGAAACGATCTCAGTCTTCATCCTTGAACACGACCTCCTTGCGGCGCAGGCACGATGTCCATTTTCTCTCCGGGTCCAGAAGCCGATAGACACGGGCGAAGCGTTCCTGGCCCTGGTGGGCGAAATCCATCCCCAGTTCAAGTCCGGAGGCGGAAAAGGCGAGTTCGTCGCCGGGCGCCAGCAGGGCGGCGATATCCTCGTGGCGCGGGGCATGAAAGCCCGATTCCGGGGATGGCCAGGAGAAGTGAAAACCGACTCGCTGCAGTCCCTTGTGGAACGAGGACACGCCGCGGACGAACTCGGCCTTCACGAAGCGGACGTCGAGGCGCTCCCGGTTCAGGGCGGCGAGCACCTCCGCCTCCCCCAGTTTGCCGGCTACAGCGACCTCGACCACCTCGTCGTCGCCTTCGGCCCCGACCGGCAGCGGCGGCAGGGCGGCCATCTTGATGCGCGGATGGAACCCCTGGCTGTAGCGGAAAAAAAGTCCCGACATGCGCAGCAGGCGCTCCAGGTATTGCATCATCGCCAGGTGGGACAGGTAGCGCAGGTCGCCTTTTTTCCGGTAATGCAGGCGCAGGCGGCGGTAGGAGTCCGGCGGTGCGGCCGGCGGCCCCGCCTCGCCCGTCCAGGCGGCGGGAGAGTGCTCGCGGCGTCCGAAGGCACAGCCGGCGCAGTGGGCGCAGTCCTGCCCGGCGCACGACGGGGTCGGCTGGGCGACGCCGCTGCGCCGGTATTCTTCTTCCAGGTGGCGTTTATGGAAATTCAGCTGCACAAAATCCCAGGGCAGATCCTCCGCCTGCGGCAGCTCGGAGAGAAAATCGGCGCCCCGCAGCGCGGGCAGCGCCTCCTGCCAAGCGGATAGGTGGAAATGGGTGTCCCAGGCGGTGTAGGTCTCCCCGCGCCGGTAAACCTCCAGCAGCAGGTCGCCGACGCGGGCGTCGCCGCGGGCCAGGATAGTCTCGACCATGCTCCGCCCCGGCGAATGAAAATCCAGGTCGAGGTTCTTGTGGCGACGCAGCCGGGCGCGCAGGAAGGCGATCTTCTCCTCCAGCTCGTTCACCGGGGCGCGGGCCGCCCACTGCAGCGGCGTGTGCGGCTTGGGAACGAACGAGGAAAAGGAGGCATGAATGACGACCCGCGCCCGGCGCTCGCGCGCCGCGGCCAGGACCCGCTCCAGCAGTTGGGCGATGGCCTCGACGTCGGCGGCGGTTTCTCCCGGCAGACCGATCATGAAGTACATCTTGACCTTCTGCCAGCCGTGCTTCCAGGCGATGTCCAGGGCGTGGAAGATCTCCGCGTCGCTGACGTCCTTGTTGATGGCGCGGCGCAGTCGCTCGCTGCCGGCCTCGGGGACGATGGTGATGCCGGTCTTACGGAACATGGCCAGGGTGGCGAGCAGTTCCTCGCTCAGCGTGGAGGGACGCAGCGAGGGGACGGAAAACGAGATGTCGGGCTGGATGGCGGCCGGGATGCGGCGCAGCAGCTCGCTCAGGCCGGGATAATCTCCGGAACTCAGCGAGGCCAGGGAAAACATCTCGTAGCCGGTGGCCGCCAGCGCCCGCTGGATGAAGTCCAGCGCCGACGACGGTTCGCGGACGCGGAATGGGGCATAATAGGACTTGGCCTGGCAGAAACGGCAGTTCTGCGGGCAGCCGCGGGCGATCTCCACGTTCAGGCGGTTGAAGACGACGTCGCAGATGGGGACGATCTCGTTGGTCTCGGGCCTGACCCGGTCCAGGTCGGGGCAAACCCGCTTGCGCACCGTTCGGCCGCCGAGGTCCGGGACCAGGAACCGCCCGCGCTGCACCAGCGGATGGCGGGACGGGATGTAGACCCCCGGCACGCGGCTGAATTCCTCCAGGACGGCGCTACGGACGATCTTCTGCCGCCGGGCCCGCTCCAGCACGGCCACCAGGTCGGGGAAGAGCGCCTCGCCGTCGCCGAAGGCGAACAGGTCGATGAAAGCGCGCAGGGGCTCGGGATTGGCCGCGGCGATGCCGCCGGCGGCGATGAAAGGATCGCCGGGGCCGCGCTGGGCGGAAAGTTGCGCCAGCCCGGCCAGGTCGAGGGCCAGCAGCACATTGGTGAAATTCAGCTCGCTCAGCAGCGAGAACGCGACCAGGTCGAAATCGGCCAGGGGGCTGCGCGTTTCCAGCGAGAACAGCTTCATGCCGATCTCGCGGAACAGGGGCACGTTCTCGGGGTCGGGCAAAAAAGCCCTTTGGGCGTGGACGCCCGGCATGCCGTTGAGCAGGTGGTAAAGGATCTTGATGCCGGCATGACTCATGCCGATGGCGTAGGTGTCGGGAAAAAGCAGGCAGATGTTGAGGTCGCCGCGGCGGAATTGGCGGCGGCAGGAATTGATCTCCCGGCCCACATAGGCCTGGGGATTCTTCAGGCGGCCGATGAATTCGTCGTGGTTCATGTCAGGTAGGTATTGACCTTGATGCGGAAGATGACGGCCTCGCCGATGAACAGCGAGAGCAACGACGAGCCACCGTAGGAGACGAAGGGCAGGGAGATGCCCAGCACCGGGAACAGGCCGATGGCCATCGACACGTTGACCAGGAACTGGAACAGGACCAGCCCGTTGAACAGGTAAACGAAATAGAATTCCTCGTCGTTCTGGTGCTTGAAGCGCAAATGACGGTAAAAGACGAGGAAGAAAGCGAAGAACAGCATGGAGACCCCGAGGAAGCCGAACTCCTCGCCGATGACCGAGACGATGAAATCGGTATGGCGGGCCGGCAGGAACTGGTAGCGGGATTGCGAGCCCTTCAGGTAGCCTTTGCCGGCCAGCCCGCCCGAGCCGATGGCGATGCGCGACTGGATGATGTGGTAGCCGGTGGAATCCTTGTACTGCGCGGGATCCATGAAGGAGACGATGCGCTCCTTCTGATAGGGCTTGAGCAGGGAATGCCAGCCGATGACGCCGGCGGCCACCGCCAACAGGACGGTGATCAGCACCAGCGTCGGCCGCGCCTTCTTCAGCAGCATGGCCAGCGGTATGAAGCCGCAGAGAATGAACGAGATCCCCATGTCGGGCTGGAGGACGATCAGGGCCACGGGGACGAAGATGGCGACGATCATTTTCAGGTAAGCCCTGCCGTCGAATTGATCGATGTGGGCCAGAAGCTTGGCCAGGTAAACGGCCAGGGGCACCTTGACGAATTCGGAGAACTGGAAGCCGATGCCCCAGAGGCGGAACCAGCTCTTGGTGCGGGCGATGGTCCCGCCCAGGGCAAGCTGCAGAACCAGGACCGCCAGCAACGCCAGGTAGATGACGAACGCCTTGCGGAAGATGAATTCGGTCTTCAACGAAAAGACGGCGACGAAGGCCAGCAGGGAAACGGCCAGCCAGGCGATCTGTTTCAGGTAGTGGGTTTCGCCGCTGGAATGGCCGGCACTGTAGACCAGCAGGATTCCGACCAGCGCCAGCAGCAACAGCAGCGCGAACGTGAGCTTGTCGAAATACTTAACGGTGTCTTTCATCGGCGAAATACCTGCGGTAGATCTGTCCAGCCAGGGGCGCGGCGATCGCCCCGGCATCGCCGCCGTTCTCCACCAGAACCACCATGGCCAGGCGCGGGTTCCGGCGCGGGGCAAAGGAAACGAACCACGAGTGGGGCATGAAGCGCTTCTCCTTGGTCAGGCGCTTGTACTGGGGGTTGTCCTTGGCGATGATCTGCGACGTACCCGTCTTGCCGCAGATGTCCACGCCGGGGACGCGAGCCGCCCGGCCGGTTCCCTCCTGGTTGACCACGCGGAACAGCCCCTCGATGACCTGTTCGAAGTGCTCCGCGGCGATGTCCACGCGCTTGAACTCCGGGCTGAACTCGCGGACGACTTTTCCCTGCCGCTCGATGCGCTGCAGCAGGTGCGGCGTGGGCATGCGCCCGTGCAGGGCCACGGTGGCCATCAGTTTGAGCAGCTGCGCCGGGGTAACATTTAACTGGCCGTGGCCGATGGACACCGAGATGGTCTCTCCCGGGAACCAGCGCTGCTGGAACGTTTCCAGCTTCCAGGCGCTGTCGGGGACCAGCCCCGTCCGCTCATTGGGCAGGTCGATGCCGCTCGCTTCGCCCAATCCCAGCATGCGCGCGTAGCGGGCGATGGTATCGATATCCATCCTCTGCCCCAGATTGTAAAAATAGATATTGCAGGAATCCTGCAGCGCCGTAAAGAGATTCACCGTCCCGTGCCCGCCCGGCTTCCAGCAACGGAAGGCCCGGCCGTAAAAAGCCTGGCTGCCCGAACAGAACTCGGCATGGGCCGGAGTGATCAGCTTCTCCTGCAGACCGGCCAGGGCCATGACGATCTTGAACACCGATCCCGGCGAATACGCTCCCTGCAGAAACTTGTCCTGCAGGGGGTTGCGCAGATCGTTGCGGATCGCCTGCCACTCACCGTCCGTCATCTCCCGGGAAAAGGCCTCGGGATCGAAGGCGGGCTTGCTGGCCAGGGCCAGGATGCCTCCGCTGGCCAGGTCCATGACGCCGACCACGCCGTTCTCGTCCCCCAGGAGGTCCTCGACGGCACGCTGCAGGTCCAGGTCCAGGGTCAGGACGATGGTACAGCCGATCACCGGTTGGGTCACGTCGGAGATCTGCTGCACCTTCTCCACGCTGTTTTTGATGACGGTCTGCTTCCCCTTGGCGCCGTTCAGGAAAGGCTCGTACTGTTTCTCGATGCCGCTGCGGCCGATGCGGTCGCCCAGACGGTAGACGCCGGGATCCAGCCCCGCCAGCTCCGCTTCGCTGACCTCGGACATGTGGCCCAGGACATGAGCGGCTCTTTGGGCCAGCGGGTACGTGCGGTTGGGCTCGATGCCGATCTCGAATTCCGGGAATTCCTCCTGGCGGCTCTGGATGAAGACCACCGTCCCCTGCGGCAGGTTGCTGCGGACGGGAATGCGGTAGAACATCGCGTAATTCTTGTATTTGTCGATGACCTGGCGGATGGCGGCAACGCTTTTCCCGGAGAAGAAGCTGGCCCGCTGGATGGTCTTTTCCAGGTCTTCCACGTTCTCCCGTACCAGGTACAGGGTGAAATTGATCCTGTTCTCCGCCAGGACCCTGCCGGAACGGTCGACGATCAATCCCCGCGGCGCGGGCAGGCCGATTGTGCGCGTGATGTTGCGCATGGCCAGGAGCCGGTATTGTTCATTGTTCACGACCTGGATGCTCCAGAAGGCCACGAAGAGCGAGGTAAAGAGGGCGACCATGAGGACGGTCGAGAGTATCGCCGCGCGCTTGATGAACTCGGGGGTGAGCTTCCTCTTGCTAAGATACATCCAGCAACGACTTCACTTTCTTCGAGCCCAGGATGACCGTGCCGGCCAGGGCGGTGGCCAGGGGCTGAACGACCAGCAGACTGGTCGCGATTCGGTAGCGGAAGATCAGATCCAGGAAAACAAAGGCCACCAGATTCGACAGGAACAGCGAGAGATGGATGAGCAGGAAAACGAACACGCTCTTCTTCAGGTCCAGGAAACGCGCCAGCGCGTTGAGCAGGAAGGCGGCCAGGGTTCGCGAGAAGGAAAAAACGCCGATGATGCCGCCGGAGAGATAATCGCCGGCAAAGCCGATGAGCGCGGCGCTGAGGATGGACGGCATGAAGCGCGAACGGATGGCGATGAAGAAAATGATCAGGTAGAGCAGGTCGATGGAAAAGCGCAGCTCCGGGTGGTAATGGGCGACGGCGAGCTGGCCAACCGCCAGCAGGATGAACAGGACGACGCGAAATCGGTTACTCATGAAGCAGGACCACCAGTTTTCGTATCGGCTTGTCCACGAAGAACGGCCGGACGGAAACCTCCAGGGTCAGGTAATCCTGGCGGATCGCCGTCACCCGGCCGATCGGGAGCAGGCTGGGGTAGATCAGGTCCGTTCCCGAAGTGACCACCCGATCCCCCAGGCGTACCGGTTTGTTGGCCAAGAGGTACTCGAAACGGCACTGGGGGCCGTTGTCCCCCTTGAGCAGGCCCTCGAGCATGTTGGACTCGATGGCCGCCCCCGTGCCGCCGACGGGGCTGGTGATCAGGCGCACCTGGGCCGAAAAAGCGGTCAGCGGCTTGGCGATGCGGCCGACCAGCTCGGCGTCGGTGTTGAGCACGACATCATTCTCCACCAGGCCGGCGCGCGTTCCCTGGTCGATCACCAGCGAGGCATAGGGGAAGTTGATGTCGACGGAGATCACCGTGGCCATCAGGAAGCGGCTGAACTTGCCGTGGGCGGCCTTCAACCCCTGCAGGTCGCGCAGCTGCCGATTCAGCGCGACGTTCTCCACGCGCAACTCGACATGCTTCTTCTTCAGCTGCTGGTACTTGCGGAAAATGCCGCGCTGAAAGACATAGCGTTCCAGTTCGTCGCCCACGAAATCCGTGGCTTTCTGGAAGGTGAGCTGCAGGGGCATGATCATGTTGGCCACGATGGTCTGCAGCAACGACTGCTGGTTTTTGAGCATGATCTGCGACGAGATTAGGATCAGGTCGACGAAAAGGATCAGGACCAGAACGGCCGACTTTTTTTCGGTGCTGAGCCCATGGGCCCCGGGATCAGATCGCATTGCCGATCTTTTCCAGCAGCGGCAGGTTTTCCAGGATTTTCCCCGCCCCGAGCACCACTGAGGACAGGGGGTCGTCGGCGATGAAAATGGGCAGGGAGGTTTCCTCGCGCAGGCGCTTGTCCAGGTTCTTGAGCAGCGCGCCGCCGCCGCAGAGGATGATGCCGCGGTCGACGATGTCGGCCGCCAGCTCGGGCGGAGTCTTTTCCAGGGTGTTCTTGACGACCTCGATCAGCGGCTGCACCACGCTCTCCAGCGCCTCGCGGATCTCGCTGTCATTGACGTTGAGGGTCTTGGGAATGCCGTAGGTCAGGTCCCGCCCCTTGATCTCCATCTCCAGGGGCTCGTCGAGCGGATAGGCGGAGCCGATCCGGATCTTGATCTGCTCGGCGGTGCGCTCGCCGACCAGCAGGTTGTATTTCTTCTTGATGTACAGGATGATGGCCTCGTCCATCTCGTTGCTGGCGATGCGCACCGACTTGGCGATCACCACGCCGGAAAGCGAGATCACCGCCACATCGGTGGTGCCGCCGCCGATGTCCACGATCATGTTGCCCCCGGGCTCGGTGATGGGCAGGTCGGCGCCGATGGCGGCGGCCATGGCCTGCTCGATCAGGAAGACTTCGTTGGCCCGGGCGCGCAGGGCGGCGTCGCGCACGGCCCGCCGTTCCACCTGAGTGATCTCGGAGGGGATGCCGATGACGATGCGCGGCTTGAGGAACTGGTTGCCGCTCCGCGTCTTCTTGATGAAATACTGCAGCATCTTCTCGGTGGTCTCGAAGTCGGCGATGACGCCGTCCTTCATCGGCCGGATGGCGCGGATGTTGATCGGCGTCTTGCCCAGCATGTTCTTGGCCTCCATGCCGATGGCCTGGATGCGGCCGTTGCGGTCATCGACGACCACGATGGAGGGCTCGCTCAGAACGATACCCCTGCCCTTGATGTATACCAGCGTATTGGCCGTTCCCAGGTCGATCGCCAGGTCGGAGGAAAAGTAATTGTACACGTTCGCCAACAGCCCCATGTCATGCTCCTTCGGTTGATTCCGACCACGCCTTGTCGTTATTCCTCAAAAATTGTCACCTGCTTTTTCAGGATCGCTTCCAACCCCGACGGCGCCAGGGCCCGGAAGACGATCTCCTTCACTCCGATGCTCTTGTAGGAGATGGTATGAATGAAGCGACCTTCGCCGTCCATTTTGACGACGACGCCGTCGACGAACAACTGGGCGTGCGGGTCGGCGCTGCCCTTGATCAGCACCATCTCGCCGCTGACGGACAGGGAATCGACCTCGATGCGCGGCGGTTCGGGCTGCTGGCCCTTTTTCAGCAGCGAACTGCTGATGGCGATCCGGCCCATGCGTGAGGGCGCCGACTCGATGCGCCGCGTCGCGTCAAAAACCGCTGCTTCCCAGTGCAGCTCGCTGAACTCGATGAAGGGCATGATATCCAGGGTGACCGCGCTGTCACTGACCACTTTGCTCAGCAGCGGGTTGTCGCGCAGCGCCGACGGGTAGAGTTTCAGAATGTAGTCACGAGCGCCCTGGACGCTCTTCCATTTGAACTGGATGATGGTGTCGTTGGGCTGGGTCAGGGCGATCGTCTCGGCCTCGGGCGAAATGAAGGGCGGCGGCGGGAACAAGGAAGCCGGCGCGCTCCGGCTGCCACCGCGGCTGTCCCAGTACTGCAGTTCATCCAGGTGAACCAGCCGGCCGTTCAAGTCGAAATCGAGCGGACCGGAATAGTTCCAGACCTCGAGCGCCCCGCCGCCCAGCCTCAAGCGGCCGGCGGCGGAAAGCGTGAAGATGTTGCCGCCCTTGAACAGGGAGATCTCCACCGGCTGGCCGGGCGCTTTGCGCTCCCAGTAGAATTCGCCCTTCTCCAGCGTCAACTCCCGGGTCTGGGGGGTGAAGCGCAGCGCGCTTCCGGGCAGCGCCGTGAACAGGAAACCCTCGAAGAAGAATTCCCAGGCGGTCTGGGCGTCGGAATGCAGGCGGGTCTCGGAGACGAAGTTCAGTGTCCGGATGTCCACCGGGCGTGTCTCCTCGTCGTCGAGCCAGAGATTGCCCTTTTCAGAGATGCCGATGACCTGGAAGCCGGTCACGCCGGAGCCGGTGTCGCGGGCGGAGGAAAGGGAGGAGATGTCAGGGCGGTTCAGCCAGAAAAACGCGGCCATGGCGACTAGAACCGCGACGGCCAAGAAGAACACCCTGGACTTGCTCATGGGACCATGTTAGCAAAATCCCCCCGGAAAATCAATCCAGCCCGGGAAAGGCCGGAATGCCCGGTCAACCGATGAAACCGATTCCCATGAGGAACTTGACCACCAGCACCGCGATCACGAAGAGCGAGTAGAACAGCACGCGGTACTCCCGGTTCTTCATGTACAGGGCGATGTCGAAGTTGGCATTCCTGATCCTCTTGATCCTGGGGAAAAACAGATTGGCTTCCCTGGCCCATTCATCGTAGCGCGTGCCGAAGCGGGCCTTCATCCTCTTCCTCTCGACGGCGATCAGGAAAGTGAAGAAAAAGAGATAATAAACGGCGCAGATCAGAGCAGTCAGCCAATTGTTGCTGGCAACGGCGATGCCGGCGCCGATAAGGAGATTGCCGAAATACAGGGGGTTGCGGGTCAAAGAATAGGGGCCCTGGGTGGCCAGTTCCCGGTCCTTGTCGATGTAGCCGGACGACCAGGCCCGGAAGATCATGCCCAGCATCATCACGAAAAAGCCGATGACGATCGAGCGCACATCGGGCGTGGCCAGAACCATGACGACGATCAGGGCAATGATCCCGATCATGGAGCGGTATTTGATCAGCGTTTCAGTCGCGTTGCGCATCGATGCTTCGTGCCGCCGCGAGGATCTCCTCGGCGGCGATGCCCTGCAGGCAATTCATTGTATCACACCTGCGCCGATAACAGAAACTGCAGCCGAGACGATGGAAAACGACCCGGCTGGCCGGAAGCAGCGGGCCGTTGCGCTCGGGCGAGCTGGGCCCGAACACCCCCAGCGCCGGGGTGCGCGTCATGTCGGCCAGGTGCAGGGCCAGGGTATCGCCGCTGATGACCAGCCGTGCCCGGGCGATGAAGCAGATCAGGTCGGCGAAGTCCATGAAGGGGGCCAGGCGCGCGCCGCTCTGCCGGGCGACGGCCGCGGCGGTCTCCTTTTCCCGGGCATTGCCCCAGAGCATGACCGGGGTATGGCTTCGATCCAGCCCGCAGGCGACCTGCCGCCACTGTTCCGCGCTCAGGAGCTTGCTGGGCCAGGCGCCGCCGACATTAAGCACGGTCCAGCCCTCGTCCAGGTCCTCCTGCTCCAGCCAGGCGGCCAGCTGCCGCGAAGGCCGCCACTCGCGGGACGGGTACTCCACCTGCGGCGCCAGGATGCCCAGAAGCGAGAGCAGGTGCAGGTTCTTGTGGATCACGTGTCGATCCTCGGGGAACGGGGAAGCCCGCCGGGAATAGAACAGCGCGGCCAACGGTTCGCGGACGTTGCCGCGCCCAAATCCGAACCGCGCCCCGCCCAGCAGGAAAGAGAGCAGGGAGGATTTGATCAGGCCCTGGAAATCGAGCAGGATGTCGAAACGGCCGCGCCAGCTGCGGAGGAAACGCGCCAGGCCGGAGGCCTTGGCCAGCGGGCCGCGCCGGGCCTTGAGGTCGAGAACGATGACCTGGTCAATGCCCGGAATGTTGGCCAGCAGGGCCGCGCCGGCGGGTTCGGCGATCCAGCTGATCCGCGCCGCAGGGCGCGCCCGGCGCAGCGCCTGGAATGCCGGCAGGGCATGAACGATGTCTCCCAGGGCCGACAGGCGAACGATGGCGATGTGTTCCAATTTAGCCGTACAATTCCTTGATGCGCCGGATCACCAGCGAGGTGGAGCGGACCTTGCCGCCGCCGACGATCGCCAGCTGCCCGCCATAGCCGAGAACGATGTCCCGCTCCGGAATGGATTCCAGGGTGTAGTCCGAGCCTTTGCAGTGGAAATGGGGAGTGAGGGCCCGCAGCACGCGTTCGACCGTCGGTTCGGCGAACAGGGTGACATGATCCACACAGGCCAGGGAGCAGAGGATGCGCACGCGGCCCGACTCGTCGATGAGGGCGCGCCCCTCCCCCTTCAGTTTTTTCAGGGAGGAATCGGAGTTCAGGGCGACCACCAGGATATCGCCCAGGGCCTTGGCCTGCTGCAGGTAGCGTACATGGCCCACATGGATCAGGTCAAAGCCGCCGTTGGCCAGGACGACGGTCCGGCCCAGCCCTTTTTCCCTCGCCACGACTGCGGCCAACTGCGGCAGGGGAAGGAATTTAACGCAGGACATCCTGAAGTTCCCGGCGGCGGACCGGGTAAGCCCCCTCGTGCATGACGACGATGCCGCCGGCGATGTTCGCCAGCCGCGCCGAATCCAGCAGTGAGGCGCCGCTGGCCAATCCCAGCGCCAGTACGGCCAGGACCGAGTCTCCGGCGCCGGTGACGTCGACGATCTGCGCGGTCCCGAAAATATCCAGCTTGGCCGCCCGATCGCCGCGGCCGAAGACCAGCATCCCCCGGTGCCCGCGCTTCAGCACGACCCCGCGCGCATCCAACCGCTTCAGCAGTTCCGTCCCTGCGGCGACGAAGTCGGCATCGCGGAGGAATTTCCGCTCCGGAAAAAGGCTCTTGATCTCGGGTTCATTGGGAGTGGCCAGGGTCACGCCGGGAAAATCCAGCAGGTTGCCCCGGGAATCGGCCACGCTCGGCAGCGCCGGGAACTTTTTGCGCAGCTGCTGAAAAACGGCGGGGATGACGGCCTGGGCCAGGTAATCGGAGATGACCAGCAGGTCGCTTGCTTCCAGCGCCGCGTGCAGCGCCTTGACCAGGCGCAGCCGCTCCCGTTCGCCGACCGGCCCGGGCGGCAGGGTGTCGATGCGCAGGATCTGCTGCTTCTTGGTATTGTCGCCGCCGGCCAGGATGCGGCTTTTCAGGGGGGTCGCGAAACCGTCGGCGGTCACCAGGTGGCCGGTGGCGACCCCCTGCTCGCGCAGCAGGCCCAGCAAGACCTCGCCTGGAGCGTCCTTGCCCACGAGGCCCACGGGCAGCGGCACGGCGCCCAGGGTGCGCAGGTTCATCACGACGTTGCCGGCGCCGCCCAGGCGGTACTCGTTCTTCTCGAGCTCGGTGACCAGCACCGGCGCCTCGCGCGATACCCGGCCGGCGGAGGTGAACACGTACTGATCGAGGATCAGGTCGCCCCAGACGGCCACCTTCTTGTTCCGGAATCGGGAAATGATGGATGACAGCGAGGTCAGCATTGAAAAATAGTAGCAAATCGCCGGCAGGGAGTCAAGAAAAAATGCCGGGACGCGGAATCGAACCACGGACGCGCAGATTTTCAGTCTACCGCTCTACCTGCTGAGCTATCCCGGCATTGCTGGCCATGATAGCGTAAAACAAAAAATTAGTCAAGAGGCCGATCAACGGCACGGGATCCGGGCGGGAAATCCCCGATTGACTTTTGAAAAACCTTGTGATAGTGATTTTTTTGATGGGCAAAATACTTGGGATCGACCTCGGCACCACCAAATCGGCCATCGCTTACCTGGAGGGCACCACCCCGGAGATCATCCTCACCCCCGAAGGGCACCGGCTGCTGCCCTCGATCGTCGCTTTCACCTCCACCGGCGAGCGGCTGGTCGGCCAGCCGGCCAAGAGCCAAATGATCACCAATCCGCTCAACACCATCTCGTCGGTCAAGACGCTGATGGGCAAAAAATACTCGGAGGTCGAGCCCTACCTGAACGAATTCCCCTTCCACATCATCCGCCACGGCGAGGACCTGCTGCGCATCGAGATCAACAACAAGGTCTATTCTCCGGAAGAGGTCTCGGCCATGATCCTGCTCAAGCTCAAGGACGCGGCCGACCGCTACTTGAACGATCCCATCGACAGCGTGATCATCACCGTTCCCGCCTATTTCAACGACTCGCAGCGCCAGGCCACCAA
>DCVB01000004.1:0-4073 GCA_002327965.1 Candidatus Aminicenantes bacterium UBA2199
GGCGGGTGAGATTTTCCTGTTAAAAATCTTATTTAATCCAATAGCTGAAAGCAGGAGGTTCTTTATGAACAAATCATTTGTATTCCTTGCCGTTCTGCTTTTCACCGCAACGCTGGCCTGCGGCCAGTCGATCACCGTCACCGCGCCCAACGGCGGCGAGTACTGGACCCTCGGCACCCCGCAGGGGATCACCTGGAGCTCCCAGGGATGCACCGGCAACGTGCGCATCAACCTGGTCAAGGCCGGGGGCGGGGTGTTCGGCACCATCGACGTCGTGCCGGTCGCCAGCGGCAGCTATTCCTGGACCGTGGGGCAGACGAACTCGGGGCCGGCGCCCGCCGGCGACTACCGGATCGGGCTTTACGTCCCAACCCAGGACGTCGACGACCAGAGCGATGGAGCCTTCAAGATCATAACGATCACTGACCCGATGGTCGATGTTTATGATCCTGCTTCCGGAAGCCAATGGCAGAAGGGACAGAAGTATTGGATCAGGTGGCGCAAAACGGGGGAAATGAGAGATCGGGTGGAGATCAATCTGGTGAATCCCGACAGCCTGTCGCGGATCATGAAAATCTCCCGTTATGAGGGAGCTCCCAACAGCGGTTCATACGAATGGGAGATCCCGGATTCGCTGCTGCCCGGATTTTACAAGATAGAGGTCAGAGATCCCCTGTCTGTTTCGGGAACAAGCCAGAGATTCGAGATTAAGGGAGCGGCCAGGTTCATCACGATAACCGACCCAAGTCCATACATCGGATGGTGCCTGGGGGACACCCAGCCGATCCGCTGGACTTTCGCCGGACTTTCCGGGAATGTTTCGCTTGATTTGCTTTCCGAAAATGGCAAGTATCTCGGGAAGATCAACACCGGGATTCCGGTAAGCAGCGGGAAATACACCTGGGTGGTCGGGACCTACAAAAAGGAGCAAGGAAAATGGTATGATCCGGGGAATTTTTTTCCGAAAGGGGATTCCCCGGAGAACAGGTATTTCCGAATCAGGATCAGGGCCGAGGGCGACACCAGCTATACCAGCCAGAGATTCCTTATCATGAAAATGCTGAAAGTGGGTCTCGATAATCTCGAGGTGGACAGCCTGGGAAGAATGTCCCTTGGGATCCACGCCAGTCGCTGTGGAAATGTAGGCGGCCCTTTATCATTCTCGCTCAGGAAGGCAGGAAGCCAGGAAATGGTGAAATCGATCGGGATCAATAACTTTCATTCAGGTCAAAATAAATTATTCCTTGTATGGCAGGTTCCGGCGGAAGTGCCGGCCGGGGAATACCTGATAAGAATCTCGACGGTCGACCAGAAGTATTCGGCCGTCAGCGATCCCTTCCGGCTCGAAGCCGGGAATTAGGGAGTGGGGGGGCTTGGGGGCAGGTCTATATATTGGATGCTGCTGCTAATGGTTTTTTCCGAAAATTACAGAGATTGCAGTTTAACGATCTAGAATGCATTCTGAAAGAAGATTTCCATTACAAGCAACAATTTTAAAGCCGCGTTGGTTGAGGATTCTTGGGCGTATGTTTATACGCCCCTACGATTTCGTGGCCGTAACAAAATTCTCGACCATATATCGCCTAAGGTCCTGGGGCAGCGGGCTGGTCACCTGCACCGGCTCGTTGCTGAAGGGATGGGTGAACTCGATGCGGAAGGCGTGCAGGGCCAGGCGCGGGAAATCGCGTCCGCGGTTCTTGTTGTAAAGGATGTCGCCCAGCACCGGGTTGCCGAAATGGGCCATGTGGACGCGCAGCTGGTGGGTGCGGCCGGTGCGCGGCATCAGCTTGACGAAGGAGAATTTTCCGAATTCGCGGATGACGGAAAAATCGGTGACCGCCTCGCGCCGGTCCTCGCGGTCCTCGCCGACGACCTCGAAGCGGGCGCGGTGCCTCAGGCTGCGCGCCAGGGGCCGGTCGATGGAGCCGTTGCGGAAGCGCAGGTGGCCGCTGACCAGCGCCAGGTAGGTCTTGCTCATCTCCCGCTCCTGGAACAGCTCCTGCATGCGGCGCACCGCCTCCTCGCTCTTGGCCAGGATCAGGACCCCCGAGGTGTCCTTGTCGAGGCGGTGGACGATCCCCGGCCGCTCGCTGTCGGCCATGGCGCCGATGGCGGGGTACTCGTGGCGGAAGATGTCGAGCACGGTCTCGCGCTTTTCCCCGGCTCCGGGGTGGACGACCAGGCCGGCCGGCTTGTCGATGACCAGCAGCCACTCGTCCTCGAAGAGCTTGTTCAGGCGCTGCGAGGGGGTATAGGCGGCCGCTTCCTCGATCTCCTGCTCGACGGCGACAAGGTCGCCGGCGAAGACCTCGCGGCTCTTTTTCGTCTCGACCGCGCCGTTGACCGTGACCCGGCCGTTCTGGATCAGCTTCTCGACGCGGCTGCGCGACAGATCCTGGAGATAGGCGGTCAGGAAGTGATCGAGCCTCTCCCAGTATTCGCCGGCCTTATGCTCGATGTTCCTGTTCACCTTTCTTCTTGAAGCCCTTCAGCAGCAGCAGGGCGGTGGCTACGCCGATGATCGAAACCAGCTGCGGCACCGACAGGCTGGTCCAGGGGCGGTCCATGCCGCCGATGATGTAGCCGCGGTCGGGATCGCCGCGGAAAAATTCGACCATGAAGCGGATCACGGAGTAGTTCAGCATGTACATGGCGATGACCTGGCCCCTGAACTTTCTTTTGCGGTACAGGGTGATCAGGAACAGGAAATTGCCCAGGTTCAGGATGGCTTCCATCAGCTGCGTCGGATAGATGGGGATGTAGAGGGGGACGCCGGTCAGCGCATTGGCCTTGAGGTCGGTGAAGGTGATGGCCGCGGCGCAATGGGCCGCCTCGCGGCCCCAGCAGCAGCCGGCGGATAAGCAGCCCAGGCGGCCGAAAAAATGGCCCAGGGCCAGCGCCGGCGCGGCGATGTCGCCCAGTTGCCGGTAGCTGAGTCGGTGGCGGCGGATGAACCAGACGGCGAAGACGGCGCCGAAGATCAGCCCGCCGTAGAAGCTGCCGCCCGAGGTCAGCAGGTACTTGAGCTCGCCGGGGAACTTCAGGTAATAGCCCAGGTTGCTGGCCAGCAGCCAGAGCTTGGCCCCCAGCAGGCTGAGGATCATGACCCAGAAGATGAAATCGGTGAAAACAACCAGGTCCAGGCCCTCTTTTTTGGCCAGGCGGAAGCAGAGCAGGATGCCCAGCAGCACGCCGAGGGCGAAGAAAAAGCCGTAGCTGGCGATGGTCAGCGGGCCGATCTTGATCAGGATGGGATGCATGGTTTACCTCGCAGCAGCGAAAGCGCCAGCAGCGCCACGCCGATGGTGATGCAGCTGTCGGCGACGTTGAAGGTCGGCCAGTGCCAGGACTTGACGAACACGTCCAGGAAATCGACCACGTAGCCCAGGCGCAGGCGGTCGATGATGTTGCCCAGCGCCCCGCCCAGGATGAAGGCATAGGCGAGAAGCTCCAGGCGTTCGTGGCGTCCGGCGCGCAGGAAGAAGAACAGGACGATCAGCAGGGCGATGACGGCCAGGACGGTGATGGCCTTGGGGATCAGGCTGCCGTCGTGGCCCGACAGCAATCCCCAGATAGCGCCCGAATTGCGCACGTGCCAGAGGCGGAAAAAACCGCGGAACACGTCGCGCGTATCCCCCAGGGGGATGGCGCGCGCCACCAGCAGCTTGCTCGCCTGGTCGGCGACGATCAGGCCCAGCATGAGGAAAAAATACGGTATCCTGTCTTTCAGTCGCAAGCGCTCACTCCCCGGCCGTCGTGGTGGCCACGGCGGCGCAGCGCAAACACAGCTCCGGCTGCGCGGGGTCGACGGGCTCCGCAGCCACCCAGTTCCAGCAGCGCGGGCACTTGCGCCCCTGCGCCCTGCGCACGGTGATCTTCTCTTCGGCGCCGGCACTCACGTTCAGGGCGGAGACGACCAGCAGGGTCCTGAACAGCTCCGCGTTTCCGCGCAGGAAATCTTCATCTTCCGGCTTGGCGACGACCTCGATGTCGGCCTCCAGCGAGTCGCCGATGCGCTTGGCGGCGCGCGCCGCCTCGATCTCCTTCAGCAGGCGGTCGCGCAGGGCCATGAT
>DCVB01000004.1:4157-5427 GCA_002327965.1 Candidatus Aminicenantes bacterium UBA2199
CGGGGAGATTGCAGTACAGGTTGTCCTTCTGGAAGTTCAGGTAGAAGGCGCTCAGGTCATTGGTGAAGAAATTGAACATGGAATGGAAGACGGCGTGGTACTCGAAGTCCCGGTAGGCCTGCAGCACGCGCGCCTTGACCTCCTGCAGCCGCTGTAGGATGAAGCGGTCGCTTTCGGCCATGGCGGCGGCGGGCACGGCGTCGCGCCGCGGGTCGAAGTCGGCCAGGACGCCGAGCATGAAGCGCCAGGTGTTGCGGATCTTGCGGTAACTCTCGCTCAGGCGCTGCAGCATCTCCTGGCCCAGGCGCACGTCCTCCTGGTAGTTGACCATGGCCGACCACAAACGCAGGATTTCGGCGCCGCGGTCCTTGATGATGTCCTGGGGCTCGATGGCGTTCCCCAGCGACTTGTGCATGGTCTTGCCCTCGGCGTCGAGCACCCAGCCGTGGGTGATGACGGCGCGGTACGGGGCGCCGCCCAGGGCGCTGATGCCCACCAGCAGCGAGGAGTGGAACCAGCCGCGGTACTGGTCGCCGCCTTCGAGGTACATGTCGGCGGGCCAGCGGTGGCCGGGGCGCTGCTGCAGGATGCCGTGCGACGAACCCGACTCGAACCAGACATCGAGGATGTCCCGGCCCTTCTCGAACTCGTTGCCGCCGCAGGCGCGGCAGGCGGTGCCGGCGGGCACGAAGTCGCCGGCCTCCCGGCTGTACCAGGAATTGGAACCCTCCGCGGCGAATGATTTCTCCACGTTTTCGACCGCGGCGGGATCCAGCAGCGCTTCCCCGCAGGTCTTGCAGAAAAAGGCGGGCAGGGGCACGCCCCAGTCGCGCTGGCGCGAGATGCACCAGTCGGGGCGGCCGGCGATCATGCTGGCGATGCGCTCCTGGCCCCAGGCCGGCAGCCAGGCCGCGCCCTGGATGGCGTCCAGGGCCTTGGCGCGCAGCCCGGCCTGGTCCATGGCGATGAACCACTGGGCGGTGGCGCGATAGATGACCGGCTTCTTGCAGCGCCAGCAGTGGGGATAGGAGTGCGAGATGGAACCGCCGTGCAGCAGGCTGCCGTTGGCGCGCATGTCCTCGACGATGCGGGCGTTGGCCTCGAAGACCGGCATCCCGGCGTAGGCGCCGGCGGTCTCGTCGAAGCGGCCGTCGGCCTGGACCGGCGAATAGATGTCGAGGCCGTGGGTTACTCCGGCGCGGTAGTCTTCCTCGCCGTGCCCCGGCGCCGTGTGCACGCAGCCGGTGCCCTGGTCGAGCAGGACGTAGTC
>DCVB01000004.1:5460-6794 GCA_002327965.1 Candidatus Aminicenantes bacterium UBA2199
AAAAGCTCGCCGTTCATCTCGAAGAGCGCGTAGTCGAAGTCGGCGCCCACGGCGATGGCCAGGTTGGCCGGGATGGTCCAGGGGGTGGTGGTCCAGATGAGCACCGAGATGTCCCGGCCGGAGAATCCGCTGAGGGAGGCGGGCGCGGCGCGCAGCGGGAATTTCACGGTGATCGAGGGCGAGGCATGGTCGTGATACTCGACCTCGGCCTCGGCCAGGGCGGTGCGGCAGGAGAGGCACCAGTATACCGGGCGCTTCTTGCGGTAGACGCTGCCCTGGCGGACGAAAGAGTTGAAGAAGCGGATCACCGTGGCCTCGTATTCGTGGTCCAGCGTGGTGTAGGGCCGCTGCCAGTCGCCGAAGACGCCCAGGCGCTGGAAGTCGGCGCGCTGCTGGTCGAGGAACTTCTCGGCGTAGAGCCGGCACTCCTCGCGCACCTGCAGCTGGGTCATGCTCTTCTTGCGCGCGCCCAGCTGCTGGTCGACCTTGTGCTCGATGGGCAGCCCGTGGCAGTCCCAGCCGGGGACATAGGGGCTGTAGAAACCCGCCATGGTCCGGCTCTTGACCACGAAGTCCTTGAGGATCTTGTTCATGGCCGTGCCCAGGTGGATGTTGCCGTTGGCGTAGGGCGGCCCGTCGTGCAGGATGTAGGGCTCGCAGCCGGCGCGGCTTTCCAGGATGCGTTCGTAGATGCCGGCCTCGGACCATTTCTTCAGGATCTCGGGTTCTTTCTGGCTGAGCTGGGCCTTCATGGGAAAATCGCTGCGCGGCAGGTTAAGCGTGTCCTTCCATTCCTTTTTCTTTTCCGACATGGTTTTCGGGCTCCGGGTTGGCGTAGGTCGGTATTGTCGCTTATTTCGGCCGGTATGTCAATGAAATCCAGCCCATAGGCGCTCAAAGGGAAGAAAAGGGGAGAGAGAGGGAGGAAAGAGGGAAGAGAGAGTGGGAAATCCCTTTCAGGATCTCTTTCCCACTTGGATTTCCCTCTGTCTTCCCTTTGCCTTTCCCTTATGAATTTGAACCAATGCATCGGTTTGTCCGTTTAATTGCCTGGGAGGTGACCATGAACGAAGATAAAGGCAAGGGCCGGCGCGAGGAATTCAAGCTGGACGGCGGCAAGGTCGTCGACAAGATCAAGGAATTGATCCATGAGGGCAACATCCGGCGCATCATCCTGAAGAACGAGGAGGGCAAGACCCTCATTGAGATCCCGCTCACACTGGGCGTGGTGGGCGCCGCCTTCCTGCCGGTGCTGGCGGCGGTCGGCGCCATCGCCGCCCTGGCGGCCAGCATGACCATCGTGGTGGAAAAGATCGAATAGCGATCCCGCCGGG
>DCVB01000004.1:6805-7206 GCA_002327965.1 Candidatus Aminicenantes bacterium UBA2199
CTCGTCGGGCTCGACCAGGGCGAAGCTGCCGGCCGACACCGGCTGCGACCCGCCCGGGGCGTTGATCCGGCCTTTTCCCTCCAGGATGAACACTTCGTGCTCGTAGGGGTGGGCGTGATAGGGGGAGTGGCCGCCGGGCTGCACCTCGAACAGGCGCAGCCAGAAGTTCGGCGCCGGCGAATCCTTGCCCAGCAGCCAGCGAATGGTTACGTTCTCGGCGCCGGCCATGGCCACCGGTTCGGCCGCTATGTCCGTGTAGTGTTTGACGATCATCGGGCCTCCTGTCTCAATACCGATATGTAGCACAAAGAACGGGAGCAGTAAAGAACGGACATGGGGTAAGGGGTGAGAGGTGAGAGGTTAGAGGTGAGGGGTGAGAGGTTAGAGGTGAGGGGTTAGAG
>DCVB01000076.1 GCA_002327965.1 Candidatus Aminicenantes bacterium UBA2199
CGCCCTCCAGCTCGGCCTTGGGGACCAGCGCCGCCACCGAGTCGACGACGATGATGTCGACGCTGCCCGAGCGCACCAGGATCTCGGCGATCTCCAGCGCCTGCTCGCCCCAGTCGGGCTGGGCGATGTACAGCTCGTCGATGTTGACGCCGAGCTTCTGGGCGTAGAGCGGGTCGAGGGCATGCTCGGCGTCGATGAAGGCGGCATAGCCGCCGGCTTTTTGCGCTTCGGCGATGGCATGCAGGGCCAGCGTCGTCTTGCCCGAGCCTTCCGGCCCGTAGACCTCGATGACGCGACCGCGCGGGAAGCCGCCGATGCCGGAAATGATGTCCAGGGCGATGGATCCCGAGGAGATGGCGGGGATCTGCACCACGTCCTTGCCGCCCAGCTTCATGATCGATCCCTTGCCGAACTGCTTTTCGATCTGCGATACGGCGTTGTTCAATGCGGTCGTTTTGTTGCCTGCTTCAGCCATTGGGTCCTCCTCAGGAATTAGAGCTTATTGTATCAGGATTAGCGGTCCAGGGAAATACCTGGATTTGAATGAAAAGTGAAAAGTGAAATGTGAAAAGTGAAAAGTGTTTGGAAGGAAGCAAGGAGAGAGGAGGGCTCTAAAAAAGGTCACTATTTGACTTTTCACGATTAACTTTTCACTTGTCACTGCTGGATGATAACAGGGTTATTTTTAACCCCTTTTTCGCGAACAATTGGAAATGGTGGTCCAGCGTGAGGATCTCTTCACAGCCGGCTTCGACCAGCGAACTGACGATGATGGCGTCGAAGGCGGGCATGCCGGTGCCATGGGCGATCTGCCCCGCCTTCAACGCGACAACGGCGGTCACGGGAATGGCTTCAACGGCCTTGGCGATATCTTCCAGCACTGTCGGCCAGGCTTTCAGGTCGCCGTGCAGCAGCTTTCTTTTCAGTTCGTAGAAGCAGAGCACGGAGGTCAGCAACTCCCTGTTCTCCCAGGCCTCCGCCGCCAAGGGCCGGCCCGCGGCCAAGGCATAGAAGAAACTGGTGTCAATCCCGGTCAGCATCGGCCGCGGTCCTTTCGCGGTGCAGCGCTTCCCAGCCGGTGGGAGCAAGTGCCGTTCGGATATTTTCCATCACCCGCTTTCTAGCCTCGGCCATCTCGCCGGTTTTCAGGAATTCCTCGACGGAACGGCTGATGATGCGGGAAATTGGCATATCGCTGGCCTTGGCCCGGGCGCGCACCGCGTCCAGCACTTCTTTTTTCAGGTAAAAGCTCACTGCCGGCATGGTGCCCTCCATATATATAGTATCATGATATGATAATAATTCAACAAAAAAGTTCAAAAACCATGAATCTTGGTTTACGGTAGACGGTGCACGGTTAACGGTAGGAAAAGAAGCAATCGTAAGAACTAAAATTCCAAATTCCAAGCACCAAGCACCAAACAAGCACCAAATCCCAATAACCCAATCCCCTGGCGGGGCTTTGACCCAAACAAAGAAAAGAAACTGAAAGGGCTTTCGTTTCGGACATTGGAATTTGGTGCTTGGGATTTGGTGCTTATTTCTTCACCGTAAACCGTCTACCGTGTACCGTAAACCGATCTACTTTCCCAGGTATTCGATCTTGTCGAACTCCTCGTCCTGCTTGTGGTAGGTCTCGATCAGCTCCTTCAGCGAATTGAGCAGGTGGATGATGTCGCTCTCGATCTCCTTGCGCTTGAACTGCAGGTTCTTGATCTCCTCGCGGATGGCCGACTGCCGCAGCATGGCATGCTTGATGATCTCCTCGGATTTGATCTCGGCATCCTTGGTGATCAGCTCGGCCTCCTTGTGCGAGTTGACCTTGATCTCGCTGGAGAACTTCTGGGCGGCGATCAGGGTGTCGCGCAGCAGCTCCTCCTTTCGCTCCAGTTTGGCCAGGCTCTCGCGCAGCCGCTCCATGCCGCCCTTGAGTTCCTCCTTCTCGCGGATCTCGTCCTCCAGGGTTTCGGCGACCTGCTGCAGGAAGTTCTTGACCTCGCTGGCATCGAGTCCCTTGAACTTGGTGGAGAACGTCTGGCTCAGGATCTCCTGTGGCGTCAGCTTCATGCTCCCTCCTTGCCGGTCATTTGCGCCGGCCGAACAGGGCCGTGCCGATCCGGACCAGCGTGGCCCCTTCCTCCACGGCCACTTCATAGTCGTGGCTCATGCCCATGGAAAGGTGGCCGACCGGCATGTTGGCCACGGCCTGGCGCTGGATCTCGTCGCGAAGCCCGCGCAGGCGGGCGAAAAAAGGCCGCACCTTCTCCGTATCCTCGAAATAGGGCGGGATGGCCATCAGGCCGGCGATGACCACCTTGCCGAGGCCGGCGATATAGGGGATGGCCCGTTTCAATCCCTCGACGGAAAAACCCGTTTTGCTGCTTTCCTCGGCGATGTTGACCTCGATGAAAACCTCGACCGGCTGGTCGACCCGCTTGTGGATGTGTTCCAGGGCCTTTACGCCGTCGACCGACTCGATCAGCTGAAACGCGTTCAATATGCGGTTGATCTTGTTCTTCTGCAGGGTGCCGATGAAGTGCCATTCAATCCCTTTTGCCGGGAAGTGGCGCATGTGCGCCTCGGCCTCCTGGAGCTTGTTCTCGCCCAGCAGCCGGACGCCCAGGTCGAGCACCCGGCGGATCCTTTCCGGCCCCTGGTCCTTGCAAACGGCCAAGAGGCGGACCTGGGCCAGGTCACGCCCGGAGCGCCGGCAGGCCGCGGCGATTTTTTCCTGGATCAGGTCAAGGTTTTCAGCGATCTCCATGTTCCTCCAGTGCCTGTTGCCGGTGCAGATAGTTCTTATAGAAGCCCCAGATGGCGAACAGGGCGCAGATGGCCATGCCGTGGCGGCCGATATACTTGGACCAGAAGAAAAAAATGAACAGGAACAACAGGAAAGCGACGATGGCCAGTCCCTGCATGCCGCGTCCTTTCCGGGGGTTCTTCAGGATCAGGGAGTCGTTTTCATCGACGGGGCCGCCGCAGTTCAGGCAAATCCTGTATTCCGGGTCCAGTTCCTGGACATGGCCGCATTTCGTGCACTGGACGTTCATCTTGCCTGCCGGTTTCGGCGCCGGACGCGGTTCCGGCGGGCGCTCATTGCCGTTCATGTCCCGATTATACAATAGCGGCCGGAATTTTGCCAAGCAAACCCGCAGCGGGAAATCCGGCGGCTCATTTTCCGTCCAGGGCCAACCGGAAGCCCAGGATGTTCAGCGCGCTTTCGGGCTTTTCGCTGCTGCGGTTGGCGGAGCGCACCAGGGCGGCACCGTTAGCCCAGGAACCGCCGCGCACGACCTTTTCCGATCCGCTTTCGGGTCCCTGGGGCGACTCGTGAGGGGTGTTGCCGTAAAAACCCGCATCATACCAGTCCTGGACCCATTCCCAGACATTGCCGGCCATGTCGAGAATGCCGAATGGCGACGCGCCCTTGGGATAGGAGCCCACGGGGCGGGTCATCATGTGGTCCTTGTTGAAATTGGCCAGACTGGAATCGGGCGGGGCGCCGCCCCAGGGATAGCGGAAACGGGCCGCCTTTTCCCATTCCGCCTCGCTGGGCAGGCGGAAGCGGAGCCCGGTCTGTTCCTCGAGCCAGGCGCAGTAGGCCGCGGCGTCGTGCCAGGACACATAAATGACCGGTCGCGTGCCCCGCCCCCAGCCTTCGTCGGAGACGCGGGGGCGGTCGGTAGCGTCGCAAAAGCGGTCGTACTGTTCGAAGGTCACTTCGGTCTTGCCGATCCAGTAACCCTCCAGGAACAGCTTGTGGGCCGGGTGCTCGTCGTCGTCGCCCTCGCGGGCGGGCGAGCCGATGGTCGCCTCCCCTGCCGGGATGTACACCATGGAAATATTGCCGTGGAAAAGGGCTTCCCAGTAGCCCAGGTCGTTGCGCCAAGCTTTGTCGGCCTTGCCCTTGATTTTCTGCAGGAACGGCTCGGCGGCCGCTTCCGGCTGCGGGGGTGTTGCGGTCTTTTCGCTTTTCTTGCCGGCGTCGGCTTGGGGTTTGGTCACTTCCCCCGTTGGGTCTTTCGTTCCCGGTTCAGGCGGCTTGCTCAGCAGGGAGTCGATCTGGGGCCTAATGTCACCCAATTCGCCGGCCTTTTCCTCCAGGATCGCCGCCAGCTCCTGGGGGGATTCACGCTCCATGGCCATCAGGCGCGAGCGCACGTCGTCCCGGCCTTCGGGATAAAGGCGCAACGCTTCGACCAGGTAGAGGAATGCGAACTTCACGTCGCTTTTTTCATAATGGGCGTCGGACTTTTTCAGGTAATCATTGAACTTGGCGCCGCGTTCGGCCCTGGCGATGGCTTTCCTGGTCTCGCTGCATTTCTCTTTCGCCACCAGGTTGCCCGGTTCCAGCGCGAGCGCTTTTTCGTAGTGCGCCAGTGCGGCGGAGACGTCGCCGGCGTCAACGGCCCGGTCGCCCTGGTCCAGGTGCCAGTCGGCATTCTGCGTTACAACGATGGGTGCGGGCGGGCTGGCCGCCGGCAGCAGCTCCTTTTCAAAGACGACGTAGCGGGCATCATCGGGATTCAGCCCCTTGCCGATCTCCATGGTCGCCTCGGCCGCGCGCTCCAAGACCCTGCTGACAATGAAGTTACCGATGTTGATCGTGTATTCCCCGCCCAGTTCCTTGTACAAAGCCTTGACGATTCCCTTCATGCCGAGCTCGACCCCATCCATGGCGCCACGGTCGATGATCAGGACCAGGCCGTTGCGCCCGGTGACGTTGGCGATGGTCTCGGCCGGCAACGCCGGCGACGAAAGAACCGCCAGAAGAAAGATAATGGCTGCCTTTTTCATTTTGAACTCCTGCTCCATGGAGCATTCAACCATATTTTCCCCGGGATTTCAATGAATCGTGCGGGATCCCGGCAGGGCGGGCTTTGCACCCGGCGCTTTCTCTGATAAAATGAAAAAATGGCCGTCAGCCGCCGCTTGCGGCGGCGCAGCAAGGAGAAAAACCCCATGACGCAAAAGCAATGGAACAGCCCGCCGCCGCTGGCGATCGACGCGCAGCGCAGCTACCGGGCGCGCATTGAGACGGAACGCGGCGCGATCACCATCGACCTGTACGCGCAGCATGCGCCCCGGGCTGTCAATAACTTCGTTTTCCTGGCCCGCGAGGGCTTTTACGACGGCGTCGCCTTCCACCGCGTCATCGCCGACTTCATGATCCAGGGCGGCGACCCGACGGGGAGCGGCCGCGGCGGCCCGGGTTACCGCTTCGCGGACGAAACGCAGGGCAATCCGCTGCGACATGAGACCGGATCGCTCTCGATGGCCAATGCCGGGCCCGACACCAACGGCAGCCAGTTCTTCATCACCCACTCACCGCAGCCGCACCTCGACGGCAAGCACACCGTCTTCGGCAGGGTGATCGCGGGACATGAAGTGGTCGATGCCATCCGCCAGGGAGACCGCATGCAGCGGGTGGTGATCGAGGAAAACCAGGCCTAGGCTCCCGCGCCGGGCCGGCCAGCGCAATGATTTGCAAAAGCGGACGTCGGCGGGTATGATAGCCCCATGATCGAAAGGCCGGCCAAGGAAGAATATTACCTGAACATCGCCCGGGTGGTCTCGCAGCGTTCCACCTGCCTCAAGGTGCTCATCGGCGCCATCATCGTCAAGGAGGACCAGATCATCGCCTCCGGCTACGTCGGGGCGCCGCGCCACACGCGCAGTTCGCTTGACCACGGCTTCTGCCTGCGCCGCAAGCTTAAGATCCCCTCCGGCACCCAGTATGAACTGTGCCGCTCGGTCCATGCCGAGCAGAACGCCATCATCAATGCCGCTCGCGCCGGGGTCAGCCTGCTCGGGGGCGACATGTACATTTTCGGCGAGGATCGTGAAACGGGCCAAGCCATCTTCGCCTTTCCCTGCTTCATCTGCAAGAAGATGATCATCAACGCCGGGTTGAAGCGCGTGGTGGTCGCCCACCCCGGCGACGAACGCCGCCGTGTCTTCCAGGTGGAGGATTGGGTACGCGAGTGGCGGGAGCAGGATATTCTGGAGGACAGCGTGCGCTATGGCCGGGTGGAATAAGGTGGGGGCGAGGAAGCTCTGCATCGGCCTGACCGGGCGCATGGCCTCGGGAAAGGGCGAGGTGGCACGCCTGCTCCAGGGGCGCGGGTTCTCCTACATCTCCCTTTCCGATATTGTCCGCCGCGAGGCCGCCCGCGAGGGCGGAACCGCCGATCGCCTGCGCATGCAGGACATCGGCAACCGCCTGCGGGCCCGGGACGGCGCCGGCGTGCTCGGTCGCCGCGTCCGCGAAACGGTCCTCGCCGACGCGGCGACGCACTGGGTGATCGATGGCATCCGCCATCCCGCCGAAGTGCTGGAGCTGAGAAGGATCGATGCCTTCATCCTGATCGGCATCGAGTGCTCCGTCCCGACCATCCTGGCGCGGATGAAGGCGCGGGGCCGCGCCAGCGATGCCGGCGCCGAAAGGGAACTGCGGGCGGCCCTGGATCGCGAATGGGGGTTGGGAGAGCCGGCCAACGGCCAGCAGGTGGGGCCGACGCTGGCCCTGGCCGATTTCTTCATTGACAACAACGGCACGCTGGACGGGCTGCGGGACCGCCTGGACGCGGTTCTGGAAAAAATAGGAGCGGGGCATGTATGAGAAAAGCATGGCGGTCTATCCCGGTTCGTACGATCCGTTGACCAACGGCCACATCGATATCATCCAGCGCGGCTTGAAAATATTCGACAAGATCATCGTGGCGGTATTAAAAAATCCGGACAAGACGTATCTTTTCGACCTGGATGAACGCTGTCACATGCTGCGCGAGGCGTTCCCGGACACGGGGAAGATCGAGATCGATCATTTCGAGGGCCTGCTGGTCGATTACGTCAAGAGGCGCAATGTCACGACCATCGTCCGCGGCCTGCGGGCCATTTCCGATTTCGAGATCGAGTTCCAGATGGCGCTGATGAACCGCAAGATCGAGCCGCGCATCGAGACGATCTTTTTCGTGCCGTCCGAGTCCTATTCCTTTCTCAGCTCGAAGCTGGTCAAGGAGATCTACATGCTGGGCGGAGAAGTGGGCTCGATGGTGCCGGACGTCGTCGACCGCATGCTCAAGGAGAAATTCCGCCGCCGCTGAGTGGGCGCCCCCGGCGGCTAATCCAGGAACGGCAGCAGGGTCTTCCAGCCGTTGGGCAGGGTCTTGGCGATGTCGTTGAGCACGACGAAGGCCATCAAGGCAAGCAGGAAGGCGAAACCGGCATAGAGCAGGATGTTCTTCAGCCTCTGGTTCAGGTCGCGACGGATGACCGCCTCGATACTGAAGATCAGCAAATGGCCGCCGTCAAGCCCCGGAATGGGAAAGAGGTTGACGATCCCCAGCTGCAGCGAGATGAAGGCGATGAGCATGAAAAAATTGGCGAAGCCGCTCTCCAGCGCCTGCTGTGAGACGCGGGCGATCTCGATGGGGCCGGAAAAGCTCCGGACCGACATCTTGCGCTGGGCGATCTTGCGGAAGGCGTCGAAGGTCAGGCGGATCAGGCGGCCGGCCTCCTTGAAACTGTTCCTGACCGCGGCGACCAGTCCGTACTGGACGCGGGTGGTGGCGATCCTGACGTTGAATCCGATGAGCCCGATCCCGTTCTCGGCCACCGGCGTGAGCCGGGTGGAGAAAGATTCCCCAACGCGCTGAACATCCAGTTGCAGTTCTTTTCCCGGCGCGGCGTGGATAATGTCGGCCAGTTCGAAGTAGGTGGCCACCGGGTGGCCGTCGACGGCCGTGATGCGGTCTCCGGGCCGCAACCCCGCCTGGGCCGCGGGATAACCCGGGGAGACGCGGTCGATCTCGGCCGGCAGCGGCCAGTAGAATCCCGCGTAGCCGATCTCGTAACGCGAGCTGGAACCCACGTCGAGTCGCGTTGTCCTCGCGGCGCCGGCGCGCAGGAAATCGAGTTTCAGGCTCTCCTTGGGATTGGTGCCGATGGTGATTTCCACTTCCTTCCAGGTGGGGGTCTTCCTGTTGTTGATGGCCAGCAGCATGTCGCCGGGCCGCAGCCCCGCCTTTTCGGCCGGCGAACCCTTCACGATGTAGCCGATGGCCGGCGGGTCCAGCTTGTAGGCGTCGACCTCCACGCCGCTCATGTTGACGCCGGTGATCAGCAGCAGCGCCAGCACCAGGTTCATCAGCGGCCCCATCAGCAGGGTGAAGATCTTTTGCGCCCGGTTCTTGGCCATGAACTGGTCGGGGGCCGGGTGGGCGGGATCGAAATCCTCCTCACCGGCCATGCGCACGTAGCCGCCGATGGGCACCAGGCTGACGCGGAAATCGGTGTCGCCGATCTTCCTGCCAAAGAGCCGCTTGCCGAAGCCGAAGGAGAAGACCTCGACGCGGATCTTCATCAGCCGGGCGGCAACATAATGGCCCAGCTCGTGGACCAGGACGATGATCCCCAGCACGACCAGGAAGGTCAGGAACTGGTAGACGATGTTCATTTCATTACCTCATTTTCGATGTGGGCGATCGTTTCGCTGCGGGTGAAGGCGATGGTCTCCAGGACGTCTTCCAGGTTCCGCAGGGGCTGGAGGTCCATCCGCTCCAGCATGCGCGCAACGACGGAAAAGATGGCGGCGAAGCCGATGCGGCCGGACAGAAAGTAGTCCACCGCGACCTCGTTGGCCGTGTTGAAAACGGCCCCGGCGTTCTGCCCCTGGCGCAGCACGGCATAGGCCATGGGGATGGAGGGGAAGCGGCGGGGATCGACGGGGAAGAAATCCAGTTGACGCAGCGCCGGCAGGTCGAGGCTGGGGCAGGAACCGGCGACGCGCCCGGGATGGGTCAGGGAATAGAGGATGGGCAGCTTCATGTCCGGGATGCCGAGCTGGGCCAGGACCGACGAGTCGATGAACTCCACCAGGGAATGGACCACGCTCTGCGGGTGGATGACGACGTCGATCTGCTCCGGCTTCAGGTTGAAAAGATGGCTGGCTTCGATGATCTCCAGAGCCTTGTTCATCAGCGTGGCCGAGTCGATGGTGATCTTGCGGCCCATGGACCAGGTGGGATGGGCCAGGGCCTGTTCCACGGTGATGGTGGAGAAATCCCGTGTTTTTTCCCTGAAGAAAGGCCCGCCCGAGGCAGTCAGAATGACGCGGCGCACATGCCGGGTCGAACCCTGCAGGCATTGGAAAATGGCGCTTTGCTCACTGTCGATGGGCAGGACCTCGGCTCCGCAGGCGCGGGCCTCGCGCAGGATCAACTCGCCGGCGGCGACCAGGGTCTCCTTGTTGGCCAGGCACAGCCTGCGCTTCAGGCGGATGGCCTGGAAAGCGGCCGCCATGCCGTCGGTGCCGTTGATGGCCGCCACGACGCAGTCGCATCCTGGGAGGGAGACGAGCTCGTCCAGTCCGGCGGCGCCGTGAAGGACCTGCAACCGGGGAAAACGCTCCTTCAGCCCGCGGGCGGCCTTCTCCCCCCTGACACTGACCGCCTGGGGGGCGAACTCGGCGATCTGTTTCTCCAGCAACTGGGTGTTGCCTCCGGCCGCCAGGGCCAGCAGTCGGAAATGCTCGCGGTTCTCCCGGAGCACGGCCAGGGTGCTGCGGCCGATCGAGCCGGTGGAGCCAAGGAGAACGATCCCCATCAACATCGGCGTGGCTCCGGCTTTATCGTGGCGGAAGGGGGCATGCGTTTAGTTCCAGAAATAAAGGGCGACGAAATACAACAGCGGGGCGCAGAAAATATAGCTGTCGACACGGTCCAGGACGCCGCCGTGGCCCGGGAGCAGGGAGCCGGAGTCCTTCTGGCCGGCCGCGCGCTTGAACAGCGATTCCACCGGGTCGGAAAGCTGCGAGAAAAGGCCGATGAGCGTGCCGGTTAAAACAGCGGTAAAAATGGATGGACCAGCCAGGACCGCAGTGGTCGGAATTGGAAAGAGTAAAATGGAAAGCCAGCCGCTGAGGCCTGCCGTCAGCACGGCGGCGACCAGTCCCTCGAGGGTCTTGTTCGGTGAAGCGATCGGGTAGATCTTGTGCTTGCCGATGGCGCTGCCAACGAAATAGGCGCCCGAGTCGCCGATGGCGATGACCAGGATCATGAAAAAGAGATAGTTGGGTCCCATCTTCTTGAGTTCCAGCATGAAAAAGAGGGGGAAATAGATGTACAGCACAGTCAGGGCGAGGATGCCCCAGTCGCGGGCGAAGGAAGCCAGACGCTCTTTCGATGAAGTGGTGAGCAGAAAATAGAGGCCATCGGCCAGCAGGCAGCCGACCAGGGCCAGGCCCATGCCGAACCAGGGGACGATGAACGCCAAGGCGATGAGCAGGCCGTTGCTGAAGGCCAGCGGCCACACATGCCGGCTCGGCCGGGTCAGGCGCAGCAGTTCCCATGCCGCCAGGCTGGCCAGGAGATAAAGCAGGGCGGCAAACCACGGCACGGGCAGGAAGCGGATGGCCGCATAGGCGAAAACGATCAGCACGACGGTGGTGGGCAGGCGTTTTCCCAGGTCTTTCATATGCTGCCGAATCTCCTTTCCCGGCCCTGGTAGTCGATGATGGCCCGGAAAAATTCCCCGGCCCGGAAGTCGGGCCACAGGGTGGGGGTGAAATACAGTTCGCTGTAGGCGATCTGGAAAAGGAGGAAATTGGATATGCGCTGCTCCCCCGAGGTGCGGATCAGCAGGTCGGGATCGGGGCAGCCCGCCGTGTAGAGATGGCGGGAGAACGTTTCCTCGTTGATCCCGGCGGCGGGAATGCCGGCGGAAACGATCGAGCGCACGGCGCGCAGCAGTTCCTGGCGCGAGCCGTAGTTGAGCGCCAGGTTGACCTGCATGCGCCGGTGCTCTCGTGAATTTTCCTCGGCTTCGAGCAGCTTTTTTTTCAATTTTCCAGGCAGCCGTTCCAGTTCACCGATGATCTTCAGGCGGATGTCGTTCTCCAGCAGCAGGTCCTGGCGGTCCAGCAGGTTCTCGTAGAGCATGTCCATGAGGAACTGCACTTCTCCGGGAGGTCGCTTCCAATTTTCGCTGGAGAACGTGAACAGGGTCAGGAAATGTATGCCCAGGCGGGCGGCGGCCTCGGTGACTTCGCGCGCCGCCTCGGCCCCGGCGCTGTGCCCGGCATTGCGTGCCAGGCCCCGCTGCCGCGCCCAACGGCCGTTGCCGTCCATGGTGATCGCCACGTGAAGCGGCAGGCGCTTCCGGTCGATGCGCTCGATCAGTTCGCGTTCCTCGCTTCCGGCGGGATAGGGGGCCAAGGCCTGGTCTTCCATTGCAGAATTATATTTTTTCCCCGTTTTTTTGTCAAATGTCGGGTTGCCAATGGCAGGTCTGACGTTGAAATCGGGCCGCTGCTGGGTTATAATGACGCTCGATGAACAAAAAATGGGTTGTGCTGGTGATGATAGCGGTCATGTTATCACAGTGCAAAAGAAAAACCGACGAAGCCAGGGATCAAGCCGGGGGCGAAACCGCCGCCGCCCTGGAGCAGAAGGTCATCCTGACCGTCGGCGATGTCAGCCGGACCAACCGCGACCTGAAGAATTTCATCCGCCAGCAATATTCCGATATTTTCGAAAAGAAGGACAACGACAAGCTCCTGTCGCGCCTGTTCGATGTCTTCAGCGAGCAACAGGTCATCCTGTTCAAGGCTCAAAAGGAAGGAGTCACGGTGGAAGACGAGGAAGTCGCCGCCTTTTTGGCCGAGGCCCGTTCGCGGGGGCAGGCCCCCGACCTCGACCGCGAGATGGTGCGAAACACCTTGATGGTGCAGAAATTCCTGCTGGCCGCGGCCTACCGGGAGATCGACGTGCCGGATACCGATATCGCCGCCTACTACGAAGAGCATCTGGACGACTACCGGAAGAGCGAGGAGATCGAACTGCACCAGATCATGGTCGACGATCGCGAGAAGCTGCTGCGGATCCGTTCCGAACTGCTCAACCAGCCGGGGCGCTTCGCCGAGGTCGCCCGCGACGAATCCATTGCCCCCGAGACGGGCAGGGACGGCCTGATGGGGTTCTTTGAGAAGGGGACGCTGCCCCAGGAGATGGAGGAAGTGGTCTTCTCCCTGAAAGAGAACGAGATCAGCCCCATCGTCGAATCGCCCTATGGCTTCCATCTCTTCAAGGTCTCGCGCCGGCGCCGGTCGCGCATGCAGCCGCTGGCATCGGTCCGGGACGAGATCCGGAGCAAGCTGCTCTCGGCCAGGATGACCGCCGCCTATGACGACTTCCTGCAGGCGCTGAAAACCGAGATCCCGCTGCGCGCCCATTATGAAAACCTTTATTTTTCCTATAAGAATCCCGATCCCGGAGCGAACGACAATGAAAACAAAAACTTTCCTGGCAACGATCCTCCTGCTGACGGCTAGCGCCGGCTTTCTCGGCGGCGACGTCGTCGAGGAGATCTATGCGGTGGTCAACGACGAGGCGATCACCGGCAGCGAACTGAGAAAATTCGAGGCGGACATGATCCGCTCCATGGGCATGGAACTCGAGGGCGAGGCCCTGGAAAAGGCCGTGGCCGAGTTCAGGAAGAATCTGCTGGACAAATTCATCGAGCAGAAACTGCTGCTGTCCAAGGTCAAGGAGAAGAACTACGACGTTGATGCCGACGTGGAGGCGATCATCCAGGAGATCAAGAAACAGAACAATATTCCTTCCGATGAGGAATTGAAGGCCGCCCTGACCCGCGAGGGGATCGAGTTCGCCACCTGGAAGGACATGCTGCGCGAACAGCGCCGGCAGCAGCGGCTGGTTGCCGAGGAGGTGGGCTCCAAGATCAAGATCGACAACCCGCAGATCATGGAATATTACCGCAAGAACGCTGCGGAGTTCACGGTTCCAGCGGAGTTCATGCTGAACTGCATCTACCTGAGCCGGAGTGACGACGGCGCCCGGCCGCAGGAGAAAATGGACCAGGTCCAGGCGGAACTGCAGTCCGGCCTTTTTGCCGATACGGCCAGGAAGTATTCCGAGCTCCCCGGCGTTGAGGAGAGCATCGCCCTGGGCCGGTTCAAGCAGGGGGAGCTGGACCCGAAACTGGAAGAGGCGGCGCTGCAACTGAAGCCGGACGAAGCCTCGGGATGGATCGAAACCGAGAACGGCTGGTACATCATCCAGCTGGCCGAGTTCAGTCCCGAGAAGTTGCGCGAGGTCAGGGAGGTCCGGGAGGATATCGTCATGATCCTGCGCGAGGCGGAACAGCAGGTCAAGCTGAAGGAATATATCGACCAGCTGAAGAAAGAGAGCTACATCAAGATTCTGAAGGAATACAAGTAGCCTTGCCGGCAGGAGGCGCCGGTTGCCGGGTCACTGACGGCCGCGGGTTCAGCGGGGGATGCCCGCGGCGGTGATGGCCTTTTCCTGCATGGAGATGATCTCGCGGTTCTTCTCGATCCCGAGCTCGACGGCCCGCTGAAAGAGCGCCTGGGGCAGGGGTTCCCCCTCGCAGAAGGATTGCACCTCGATCAGGTCACCGGAGGCGGTGGACACGATGTTGATGTCGCTATCGCTGCGCGAGTCCTCCTCGTAGTCCAGATCGGCAAGGAGCTCGCCGTCCTTGACGCCGACGGATACCGCGGCGATGGGGCGGAAGGGCGGGAAATCGGCGATCAACTGTTCGTAGACCAGGTGCTTCAGCGACAGGATCAGGGCAAGGAAAGATGCGTTGAGCGCGGCGCAGCGGGTGCCGCCGTCGGCCNNCGGCGTCCAGCGTGATCGTCCTTTCACCCAGGGCGCGGGAATCGAGCACTGTGCGCAGGGCGCGGCCGACGAATCGCTGGATCTCGCCGCTGCGGTTGTTGATCCTGCCGCGTTCGCGGGCGATGCGCTGGTTGCCCGAGGATCCGGGCAGCATGGCGTACTCGGCCGTGATCCAGCCCCGGTTGCTGCGCTTCATGAACTGCGGCACCCTGTCCTCCACCGTGGCCGTGGCCACGACCCGGGTATGGCCCTGCTCGCAGAGCACGGAACCGGGGACGTTGCGCACGTAGCCGGTGAAGAAAACGATGGGACGCAACTCGTCGTTCCGGCGGTCATTGGCTCGCATGGGGTTCTCCTTGGGGGCGGGTCTTCCAGCGGTCGTGAAACCAGAACCATTGTTCGGGAAATTTCCGCACCTGCTCCTCGATGCGCCGGGTCATTTCCTGGGTCAGTCCGGTCACGGCGTCGGGGCCTGCATCGCCGGCGGTGAAATCCACCTCGGGCAGGACCTCGAAGACGATCGCCTCCCCCTCATAATGCAGGAAAGCCGGAACCACCGGGATGTTCCTTTTCAGGTACAACTGGGACACGGTGGTGATGGTCGCCGCTTGCCGGGCAAAAAAATCGACGAAAACGCCCTCCCGCGGCACCGTGTTCTGGTCAATGAGCAGAACCACGATGGCGTTGGCGGCCAGGCGCTTGAGGATGGTGCGCAGCGATCCCTGCTTGTAGATCACCTGCGAGCCCATGGCCGTGCGGAACTCGCGCACCTTGTTCTCGATCAGGGGATTGTCCATGGGCCGGGCGACAATGTGGATCTCCCGCCCCAGCCGCTGGCGCAGGATCAGGGGGATCCATTCCCAGTTGCCGAAATGGGCGGAAAAAATGATGACGCCGCGTCCCTTTTCAAGCGCTCGTTCCAGGAACTCCAGGTTCGCGGCCCGCGTGTGCTCGAGGATGGAGCCTGTTTCATGACGGGCGAAAACTCGGGCGATCTCCACGAACATGCGGCCGAAATGGGCATAGACTTTTTTTTTCAGTTCGGCGCGCGCCGCCGGGGACAAGGCCGGGAATGCCAGGGCCAGGTTGCGCGAGATCAGCCGAGAGTGCCTGGGACTTCCCTTTTTCAATAAAAAAACCAGGAGGCGCTGCTGCAGGCGCAGGGCCCAGGCAGGAGAAAATTTGACCAGGGAAATCAGGCCCGAGAACAGCGCGTGTTCCAGGCGGATCTTACAGGAACCCTTTTCTTTTCGCATGATCGATGATGGCGGCGATGAAGCCGTCGGGCAATTGTATCGTATTGCGCGCAACTAATAAAGGGAGATCTTGAAGGCCTTCCTGCCGCGCCCCGGCGCCGGGAGCGAGGATCGCCCGGAGCTTGTGAAAGTCCTTCTCGGTGCAGACCATCCAGGAGGCGTCCTTCTCCCTGCGCAGGGCCTCCAGGGAGCGGAGATCCTTGGGGGTGAAGGCGTGGTGGTCGGCGAAGGATCGGAAGGCGGCCAGGTTGAAGCGTTCCATGTCGCGGGCGAAGCGGCCGTTGTCGCCCAGGGCCGAGAAAGCGATCAGGGCGGCGTTGCCGATCTCCACTCTCCCGCCGCCGGCATCCAGGAAACCGGTGATGGCGAAACCATAATCGTTGTTCCCGGGCCCGGGCGCGCCGCCGTTCCCGCGATAATGCAGCATATGGTCGGCGCGCCGGGCCAGGAAACGGAAATGGCGCAGGTAGAAATAGGGATGGGCGGGGTTGACCAGCATGATGCAGAGGTCCTTGCGGACATGGCTGGATTGGAAGCCGTCGTCCAGGACCAGGATGCGGATGCCCGCCTCCGTCGCCGCGGCGATGGAGCGCAGGCGGTCGCGGCCGATGAACACCTCCTGGTTCGGGAAACGGGCCTTCAGCATCAGCGCTTCGTCGCCCACGTCGATGAAGGAATGGCCGGTTTGAACGCGGATGCCGTCCTTTTCGTACCGTGAGCGATAGCCGCGGCTGATGAGGGCGAAACGCGCTCCCCGGGCCTCCAGGGCCTCGCCGATGGCCATGACCAGCGGCGTTTTCCCGGTGCCGCCGAACGAGAGGCTGTCCACCGAGACGATGAACAGCTGAGGGAAGGAACGGGAGCGCAGCGCCTTGATGCCCAGGTTGAGGCAGGAGACGGTTTTGAAAAGCAGCGAGAGCGGGTCCAGGAGCGACCCACTCAGGCGAGATAGCGCTCGATCCGTTCCAGGCTGCATGCCAGTGATCCTTTCCTGCCGGCGACCGCCTTGCGGGCGATGGCGCCGATGCTCTCGCTGTCGAGGCCGGGAAAAGCCGTGAGGAATTCTCGCCACTCATGGCCGTCGTTGACCGGGCGGTAGGCGCCGTTTTCCTTCAGTTCGCGCCCGATATCAGGGAAATTGTTGCAATGCGGCCCGCCGACGATCGTTTTGCCCAGGGCGGCGGGCTCGTAGAGGTTGTGGCCGCCAATGGCGGCATCGAAGGTGCCGCCCATGAAGACGATGTCGGCGATGCTCAGGATGGGAAAAAGGTATCCCATCCGGTCGTAGACCAGGGCCTGCAGGCCCTGGTCTCCTGTCCGCTGGCGGCTGAACAGCGCCTGGGCGATGCCGAGGCGTTGCAGGCGGGCGGCGATGGCGGGGGCGCGCTGGACGTGGCGGGGGACGATGATGAAAAAAAAGTCGTCGCCGCGGCCGGGGATCGCCGGCACGAACACCTCTTCGTCCAGGGGATGGCTGCTGGCCAGGACCACGATCCTCCGGGGCGGGCCCGTCAGGCGCAGGTGGGCGCGAACCTCCTCCGGCGGCGGCAATTGGTCAATGCTGCGGATGGCCTCGTCGGCCTTGATGTTGCCGCAGACCGTGATCTTTCCGGCGGGGATATGCAGGCGCAGGAAGCGCTGGCGATACATCTCGTTCTGCACCAGGAAACCGTCGATGCCGCGGAAGAAAGGCCGTAGGACGGGGCGAAAAAAGCGATAGCGGCGGAAAGCCTTTTGCGAGACGCGGCCGTTGATCAGCAGCATGGGGATGCGGCGGCGGCGCAGCAGCGAGATCCAGTTGGGCCAGATCTCCAGCTCATTGAATATGACCAGCTGCGGCTGAATGCGGTCGATGAAGCGGCGCACGACGAAAGACAGGTCGAGCGGCGACAGGATCACCGCCAGCCCCGGGTATTCCCGGCGCGCGAGATCAAATCCGGCCGGTGTGGTGACCGAAAGGACGATCCGCCGGCCCCGCGATTCCAGTTCCGCGATCAGGGAGCGCAGGCTGCGCACTTCGCCCACGGAGACGGCGTGGATCCAGACCGAATTTTTCCCCGCGACCGGCTCCAGCTGCGGCCGCAGCCGGCCGCGCAGCAGGCGGCGCTGGGATGGTTTCAGGAAACGGGCGACCCAGAAAGGCCAGGTGAGCAGAAGCAGCAGGAAGTAGAGGAGATCGAGGATGAGCATGTTTCATTATAGCACAGCCCATCCCGGGAATCACTTATCCGTGTGCCTTCTTTCCCGGTTCCCGGTTCTGAACATGACGGAGCGGGCCGCTCTTTTTCCAGCCTGGAATTATCCCTGTCAGTTTCCGGTGTTGATCTTGTTCTCCAGCTCGGAAAGCGACGCTTCGATCTGTTTCGCTGTCAGCAACCGGCCGGCAAAAATCACCGCCTTGATCTTTCTTGTGTTGGCGATGTCGAGAAGCGGATCGGCAGCCAGCAGGAGCAGGTCCGCGCACTTGCCGGTTTCCACTGTGCCCAGGTCGGAGCTGCGCCCCATGAATCGCGCAGGCTGGATGGTCGCGGCCTGCAGCGCCTGCAGGGGGGTCAAGCCGGCCTCGACCAGCAAGCGCAGTTCCTCATGCAGGGAAAAGCCGGGCACGCAATTGACATACGGCGTGTCGGTGCCGGCCAGCAAGGGCACCCCCAATTGCTGCAGGCGCAGGACAATCCGTTTGGCCCGGCTCAGCCAGCCTGCAAAGTATAGCCGTTCCCTCCGGGTCCTGGCCGGGTCCTGATCGGGCAATTGCCAGCCGAAGAAGTTCCGGAGGAGCGGGGACACATATTTGCTTTCCGGGTAGGGACGACTGTTTCCCGGTTCGCGCTGAAGGAGCAATCCATGAAAGACCTGCAGGGTGGGAACCTGCCAAACCATTCGTTCTTTCATGGCGGCAAACAGTTCTTCCGCCCGGGATTCATCGTAGTCCTCGAGCATCGTACTGAAAGCGGGGCTGTCAATGAGCGCCTGCGTATCGCCGGCATTTTGCAGGGCTTCCAGTTCAGAGCAGCGCTTGGACGCAGCGGGCAGGATCCCATCCAAGTGCTCGATGCAGCGCTGCCCCGAACGGATGGCTTCATGGATGCTCACCAGAAGCGGCACATGGCCGTCGAATGGGATGCCCAGCTTGTTGGCGGTTTCGCCGATCGCCCGATACGCATCCCTGGGCAAAAACGTGTACACCTTTAAAAACTCCGCGCCCTGTTCTTTCATCTCGGCCGCAATGCGCTTGCCGG
>DCVB01000113.1:0-678 GCA_002327965.1 Candidatus Aminicenantes bacterium UBA2199
ATTTGGTGCTTGGAGCTTGGTGCTTAAGTCCTAAGAAGCAAAGTCAGTCTTGCCTCGTCACGCGTCACGCGTTACGCGTCACGAAGTTCTCTTCATTTTCGGCTATCTTTTCTGCCCGTTTTTGAGTATAATGTCGCCGAAAATGAAGAAAGTACTGATCGTTGACGACGAAAAGAACATCCAGGTCTCCCTGGCCACGGTGCTGGAGGACGAGGGCTTCCAGGTTTATTTCGCCAAGGACGGCAAGGAGGGGATCGAGAAGTTCCAGAACATCCGCCCCGACGCCATTTTCCTCGACATCTGGCTGCCGGGCATCGACGGCCTGGAAGTGATCAAGCGCATCCTGGAGATCGACCCGTTGCAGATCATCATCATGATCTCGGGCCACGGCTCGGTTTCTGCCGCCGTATCGGCGCTCAAGGCCGGCGCTTACGATTTCCTCGAGAAGCCGCTCAGCCTGGACAAGGTCATCTTCGTGCTCAAGCGCGCCCTGGAATTCCGCCAGGTGCGCGACGAGAACCGCCGGCTGAAGGTCATCCTCGACCAGGAGGACGAGCTGGCCGGAACCGATGAGAAGAAGCGCCTGCTGCGCGAGAGCACGGCCACCATCGACTTCGAGGCCGCCGACCCGAAATTCCTGCGCAAGCAGCGCACGGTGGCCCTGAGCAACATCATCTA
>DCVB01000113.1:783-909 GCA_002327965.1 Candidatus Aminicenantes bacterium UBA2199
GGAGTGCGGCATCGTCGACCAGGCCGAGGACGTCCCCGAGATCGTCATCACCCGGCCGCTGCTGATCGGCGACGAATCCGCCGCCGGCAAGTACATCAAGATCGAGCCGGCCGACTCCTTTTCGGT
>DCVB01000113.1:959-34121 GCA_002327965.1 Candidatus Aminicenantes bacterium UBA2199
ACCTACGGCTTCGTCGACGACTTCAACAAGCTCAGCGACATGGGCCTGGCCGAGGGCGGCCGCATGAACAACTTCATCCTCATCGACAAGGACCGCATCATCAACACCACCCTGCGCTTCCCCGAGGAACTGGCGCGCCACAAGATCCTGGACGTCATCGGCGATTTCTACCTGCTGGGGCGGCCGATCCGCGGCCGCGTCATCGCCCAGAAGACCGGCCATACCGACAATGCCAAGATGGTCAACATGATCAAGGATACGTTCCTCAAGGCCAAAACCTGAGAAGCTGTTCGACGTTCGAAGTTCGAGGTTCGAAGTTGAAAGACAAGGCAAATTGCCGGGATGGCGTTGAAGAGGGAGGGAAACGGTCATGAACCTGAGCGCCAAGATCGAGTGGGAACAGGGGCTGGCGTTCCGCGCCGCCCTGGACGGGCACGAATTCATTATCGACGGAGTCACCGAAGCCGGGGGCCGGGACCTGGGACCGCGGCCCAAGGGATTGACCCTGGTCTCCCTGGCCGGTTGCACCGGCATGGACATCATCTCCATCCTGGGCAAGATGCGGGTCAAAGTGGACAGGTTCCGCATCGAGACCGAGGCGGTCACCGCCGAGGAACACCCCAGGAAATTCCTCGAGATCAAGGTCACTTATGTGTTCGAGGGCGTTGGGATCACCCCGGAGCCGCTACGCAAGGCCATTGCCCTTTCCGAGGAAAAGTACTGCGGTGTCCGGGCCACGCTCATGCCGACAGTCCAGATCCGCCATGAGATCGTCCTCAACGGCGAAAACATCCCGGGCTGAGTTCCGGGCCGTCCGCGACCTGGAGGCGATCCGAAAATTCATTGTTCCCTTGTCCCCCCCAGTGACCTCCTTTGAGGCCAGTATCCGCTCCACGCCATTCCGCATCCTCGTCTCGGTACTGCTGAGCGCCCGCACACAGGACCCGGTGACCGAAAAGGCCGCGGCTCGATTGTTCGCTATAGCCGATACGACAGGGAAAATGGTCCGCCTCCCCGAAGCGGAGATCGCCCGCCTGATCTACCCGGTGGGCTTTTACCGCACCAAGGCCAGGCACATCCTGGGCATATGCCAGGCCCTGGGGAAGGCTGAGAAATTCCCCGACACCCTCGAAGGTTTGCTCAAACTTCCCGGCATCGGCCGCAAATCGGCCAACCTGGTCCTGTCCCTGGCCTTCGGTCAGCCGGCCATCGCCGTCGACACCCACGTTTTCCGCATCTCTTGCCGCCTGGGCTGGGCGAAGGGCAATACGCCCGTCCAAGTCGAGAAGGAGCTGGAAGCGCTGTTCCCCAAAAATCGCTGGTCCGAGGTCAACCAGGCGCTCGTCGGCTTCGGGCAGACGATTTGCCGGCCGATTCATCCTAAATGCGGGATCTGTGTCTTGAACAGGATTTGCCCATCGGCGGAATGCAATAAAAATCCGAATTAGAAATTATGATTACGATATTGCAGGAAAATTCAAGGGCTGAAACAAGATAGAATTATTTATAAACTTTGGTTCATTCAATGGTTTTCCAACTTCGAACATCGAACCTCGAACATCGAACCTTCTGCAAACCCTATTCCCAGTTCCGTCCCAGCTTGTTCAGTTCCTCGTTGCTGTATTTGCGGAAGAGGATCTCCCATTCGCGCGAGCCGTCGGGGATATTCTTCTTCTGGGAGACGATCTTCTCCTGGGCGGCGGTCTCGATGTCCTCGAACAGCTTGAGCTCGTCGAGGATGAGGTGGTAGATCTTGAAGCGGATATTGCCGATATCTCCGGAATAATCGATGTCCTCGCTCGTCTGGATGTGGTCGATGATGAGCTTGGTCAGGTAATTCACCCGGTTTTTTGACAGTTTCAGGCTCATAGGACGATATCTTCCTGCTCCGCCAGCTTGGACTTGATCATGCGGAACATCTCGTAGTAGTCGATGTTGGAGTTGCGGATCTCGTTCAGCTTGTCCTTGAGGATGTCCTTGACCTTCTCGTCGAGTGCGTCTTCCTTTTCAAGCTCCCGGGTGATGACGTTTTGCACATCGATGACCGTTTTTTCCCGGTTTTCCGTCATGATGAGCTTTTCAGTGAGCAGACCTTTGACGACCTGGAAGGCGAGGTGCTCGATCTGCTGCTTGTTCAATCTCATCGGTTCGATTTTAACAAATTTTGGCACATTGCACAAGGTCTTGTGAGTAAAAACTTCATAATTTTGAGCGTGGTTCCAGATTCAGGTTCCAGGTTCCACGTTCCAGGTTCCACGTTCCAGGTTCCATGTTCCAAGTTCCATGTTCCACGTTGGGGATTGATGGATTGTAAGGCCTCTTGCTAACACTATCACTAACACTAACACTCGCCATGGAATTGCCTCCTGCTAACACCAACACTAACACTAACACTTTTCCCTCGGCTTGAAGGGCCTCCTGCTACCACTACCACTATCACTACCACTACCACTTGTCTTGGTATTGCCTCCTGCTGACACTGACACTGTCACTGACACTAAATTGATTATTTCTTTTGCAATATTATTGACAAATCCGCTGAAATGGGGTAAATTATTAACTCCCAAGAGGTTTAAAAATGAAACTGAACAAGAGCAACGTCACGTATTTGCCCCAAAAAAACGGCATGGAAAAGAAGTGGTGGCTGATCGACGCCAGCGACCTGGTGCTCGGGCGCCTGGCCACCCGCATCTCCGATATTTTGCGCGGCAAGGACCATCCCTACTACACCCCGTTCTACGACTGCGGCGACCACGTCGTGGTGATCAACGCCAGGAAGATCCGCCTGACCGGCAGCAAGGAGGAGCAGAAGGTCTATTACCGCCACTCCGGCTACCGCGGCGGCATCAAGGAAGTCTCCTTCGAGCGCATGATGGCCACCCATCCCGACCGCGTGGTGCTCAACGCCGTCAAGGGCATGCTGCCCAAGAACAAGCTGAGCTACAAGCTGCTGACCAAGCTGAAGGTGTACGCCGACGCCCAACACGGCCATGTCGCCCAGAAGCCCGAAGTGCTTAAAATAACAGGAGGGAAAAGTTGAGTATCGTGCAATACTACGGAACCGGTAGACGTAAGACCAGCATCGCCCGGGTTTACCTCAGGCCCGGCAGCGGAAGTTTTTCCCTGACCGTCAACAAGCGCAGCCGCGTGTTCGAGGAATATTTCCCCTTGAAGATCCACAAGCTGAACATCTTCAAGCCGTTGACCGTCACCAACACCATGAACAACTTTGATTTTTTTATGAATATCGAGGGCGGCAGCGTGGCTTCCCAGGCCGGCGCCATCCGCCTGGGGATCGCCCGCGCCCTGCTGGAATTCAACTCCGAGCTCAGGCCGGCCTTAAAGAAATCGGGTTTATTGACCCGGGACGCACGCGAGAAGGAGCGCCGCAAGTACGGGCTGCTCAAGGCCCGCAAGGCGCCCCAGTATCACAAGCGCTAGGAGGCGGCCACATGGTACAGATCAACATGAGAGAAATGCTCGAGGCGGGCGTCCACTTCGGCCACCAGGTGCGGCGCTGGAACCCCAAGATGAAGCCGTTCATCTTCGGCAAGAAGAACGGCATCTACATCATCGACCTGCAGACCTCGATCGAGATGTTCAAGACGGCGCTGCAATTCATCTCCGACCAGGCGGTCGCCGGCCGCGACGCCCTGATCGTGGGCACCAAGAAGCAGGCGCAGTCCATCATCGAGGAGATCGCCGAAGAGACCGGCATGCACTACGTGAACAAGCGCTGGCTGGGCGGGCTGCTGACCAACTTCTCCATGATCAAGAAAAGCATCGACCGCCTGCTGGAGCTCGACGAGATGAAGAAGGACGGCCGCTGGGAAGTCAAGTCCAAAAAGGAGCAGTCACGGCTGGAGAAGGTCTACAAGAAGCTCTACCGCAGCCTGTGGGGCATCCGGCGCATGACCACCCTGCCCGGCGTGGTCATCGTCATCGACTCCACCTTCGAGGACATCGCCATCGCCGAGGCCCGGCGCATGAACATCCCCATCGTCGCCGTCGTCGACACCAACGCCAACCCCGAGGAGGTCCACTTCCCGGTGCCCGGCAACGACGACGCCATCCGCTCCATCCGCCTGTTCATCAGCAAGTTCGGCGAGGCGGTCGTCGAGGGGCGCAACCGCAAGATCCAGGAGAGCGCCAACGCCCAGCAGCTGGCCGCCGATGCGGCGCAGGCCGAGGCCGCGGCCAGGGCGGAAGCGGACGCTCCCACCGAAGTGGAGAACTGAAATGGCCGTTGACATGGAACAGGTCCGGAAACTGCGCGAGCAGACCGGCATCAGCATACTGGAGTGCAAGAAGGCGGTCGAGGAAGCCAAGGGCGATTTGGCCCAGGCCGGAGAGATCCTGCGCAAGAAAGGCTTTGAAAAGGCCAAGTCCAAGTCCTCCCGGGCGACCAACCAGGGAGCCGTCGGCGCCTACGTCCACATGATGGGCAAGATCGGCGTGCTGGTGGAGCTCGGCTGCGAGACCGATTTCGTGGCCAAGAACGAGGATTTTCAGGCGCTGATCAAGGACATCGCCATGCAGATCGCCGCCATGAACCCGCGCTATATCTCGGAAAAGGACATCCCGGCCGAGGTACTGGAGAAGGAGAAGGAGATCTACCGCGAGCAGCTCAAGGCCAGCGGCAAGCCCGCCGCCATCGTCGAGAAGATCGTCGAGGGCAAGCTGGGCAAATACTATGCCGAGGCCTGCCTGCTGCACCAGAACTTCTTCAAGGACGACAAGGTAACCATCGAGAAGCTCATCGCCGAGAAGATCCACAAGACCGGCGAGAACATCGTGGTCAAGCGCTTCGCCCGCTACCAGATGGGCGAAGAGTTCTAAGGCATGCCCGACGCCCCCGCCCTGTACAAACGCGTTCTGCTGAAGCTGAGCGGCGAGGCCCTGCAGGGCAACGACCAGTTCGGCATCAACCACGACGTCATCAGCGAGATCGCGTCCGAGGTCAGGGAGATCCATGATCTTGGCGTGCAGCTGGCCATCGTCGCCGGCGGCGGCAACTTTTTCCGCGGCGCCCGCGCCGGCGAACTGGGCATCGACCGCGCCTCGGCCGACTACATGGGCATGCTGGCCACCATGATCAACGGCGTGGCGCTGCAGAACGCCCTGGAGAAGAAGGGCGTCCACTGCCGCCTGATCTCGGCCCTGGCCGTCCAGGAGATCGCCGAGCCGTTCATCCCCCGCCGCGCCATCCGCCACCTGGAAAAGGGGCGGGTGGTGATCTTCGCCGCCGGCACCGGCAACCCCTTTTTCACCACCGACACCGCCGCCGCGCTGCGCGCCATCGAGATCAAGGCCGACGTCCTGCTCAAGGCCACCAAGGTCGAGGGCGTCTATTCGGCCGATCCCAAGAAGGTGAAGGACGCCAAGCGCTTCGCGCGCATTTCCTACGCCGATGTCCTGGCCAAGGAGCTGAAGGTCATGGACAGCACCGCCATCTCGCTGAGCAAGGACAACGGGCTCAGCATCAAGATCTTCGACATCAACTGCCGCGGCAACATCCGCAAGGCCGTATGCGGCGACACCATCGGCACGTTGATCGACCGGAAGGGGGAGGGCGAATGACCAAAGAGATCCTGGAACAGGCCAAGGTCGACCTTAAAAAGGTCGAAGAGGACTTCAAGAAACAGATCTCCAAGTTCCGCACCGGCCGGGCGTCGGTGACGATCCTGGACGGCATCCACGTCGACTACTACGGCGTGCCCACGCCGATCAACCAGCTGGCCACGCTGGGCGTCCCCGAAGCCAACCTGATCATCATCCAGCCCTGGGACAACAAGATCATCAACGACGTCGACAAGGCCATCCGCGCCGCCAACCTGAACCTCAACCCCGTTTCCGACGGCAAGGTCATCAAGCTGCCCATCCCGCCGCTCGACCAGCAGCGCCGGCTGGAGATCATCAAGACCCTCAAGAAATACACCGAGGAGCGCAAGGCCCAGCTGCGCAACGTCCGCCGCGATTACCGCGACATGATCAAGTCCCTGAAGGACGACCGCGACATCAGCGAGGACGACGAGAAGCGCGGCAATGACGACCTGCAGAAGCTCGTCGACGCCACGAACGCCCATATCGACCAGATCGAAAAGGAAAAGGAAAAGCATATCCTGGAGGATTGAACGCAATCGGTGTACGGTTTACGGTGAACGGTAGACGGCTGGAAAAGAGGCAATAGTAAGACTTAAATTCCAAATCCCAAATTCCAAATAACAATCAAATTCCAAATTCCAATTACCAAATGACCCAAACGAAGATCCCGAACATGGAACAGAAATCGTTGAAGCGTTGAAACGTTGAAGCGAAAGAACAAGAAATTGCTCCAAGACTCTTGCTGACACTGACACTGTCACTGACACTTATTGTGGCTTTCGTTTTGGTCATTCGAATTTGGAGCTTGGAATTTATTTGGAATTTGGTGCTTGTGATTTGGAATTTTAGTCTTCGTATTGCCTGTGTCTGACTGTCAATCTGTATGGGTCAGGCAACCGCCCTTTTGCGCCTGATAAAATAGCCAACCCCCACTCCGATCGCAAAGAAATCCAATATGACAAGCAAAATCCCCCCGGCCACGGGAATGAACTTGAGCAGGGTATAGAGCGCGACGCCGAGGACGATGAAAAATGCCGGGTTGGCGCGCAGCCGCAGGACGGCGCAGGCGCGCTCGCCGATGAAATAGAAGACAGCGGCGCGGCCGAAGATCAGCAGCAGGAAGTAGGCGGCCATCAGCACGATCAGCAGCGGGATGCCGATCAGTACGAAACTCAGCAGCAGGAAAGCGAGCAGCAACAGCAGGAAGATGAGCAGCGCCGCCACGCCGCGCCCCAGGTGGCGCCAGGGCTGGCGGGGCAACATGGCCGCCCCCTGGGCGACCTGGGCCGGGAAGACGGCCAGGGCCAGAAGGGCCAGGATGAGCCAGAAAAAGATCTTGATGACCTTGAAGAAGGTCAAGCCGCCGGTTTCGGGCAGGAAGGGCAGCAAAGAGGCGGCGACCTGCTTCATGTCCTGCTGCGAGCGGATGTCGTAGACGCGGCCGGCGATGCGGCTGCCTTCGGCCCGGTTCAGGCTGCCGCCGATGACGATCAGGTCGAGGCCGATCACGGCCGTCGCGGCGATCTCCACGTCGGCGCCGATGCAGATGACGTCGCCGGTCACCTCGCCGTCCAGGCGCAGGCTGCCGCCCAGCAGGAAAACCGATTCGTCGACCCGGCCGCTGATGGCCAGGCGGGCCTGGAAGGCGTTGATGGCCTCGGTGCGGGTCTCGCCGGCGGCGATGATGATCTGTTTTTTCCCGGCGGCGGTGAGAAAAAGCGCGTTGGCGGCGAGAAAGAGGATCAGCAGCAGGGTCTTTTTCTTCATGATCTGTTTGCCTTGGCCCTCTTCAGCCGCGGGCGCATCCAGGCGGAGGCCAGCCATCCGGCCAGGGCCAGGACGGCGACGGCGGCCACGACGGTCCCCAGCGGCGTGGGCAGCAGCATGCGCAACAGCGCGGCCAACGCCTTGGAGGCGGCCTGGGCGCCATTGTAGACCAGGGTGATGCCCTTGATGATGCCCGCCAGCCAGCCCGAGGTGCCGTCGGTGGTCAGGCGCAGCGCCTGGATCAGGCTGCTGCTGGAGAAATCGAAGTAGATGTAGATCCAGGTGATGAGGAAGACGGCGCTGGCGGCGACCATGGCGGCGATCGAGGTCAGCCGCGGCAGGGCGGGGAACAGGCGCTGCATGACCTGGGGCACGACCCGATCCGGCGGGTTGTGCAGCACCGGCTGGGCAAGCACCGAGTCCAGCAGGCGGAAAGCGGCGGCGGCCCGGCGGCAGTCGGCGCAGAGCAGCAGGTGGTCGCGGGCCCGGGCCGACTCGATGGGGCCGAGCGAGCCTTCGTTGTAGGCGATCAGGGTTTCGTCAGACAAGCAAGCCATCTTTCTCCATCTCCTGTTTCAGGATCTCCTTGGCCTTGAAGATGCGGTTCTTCACCGTGCCCACCGGCAGCGCCGTGATGTCGGCGATCTCCTCGTATTTCAGGTCCTGGATGTAGCGCAGCAGGATCAGCTCGCGGAACTTGAGCGGGATCTGGTCCACGACGCGCCAGACGTAATCGCGGGTCTCGGCCCGGGACAGGGCCTTGAACCCGTCCTCGCGGACGACGTTGCCCGACGTCAGCAGGTCACGGGGGCTGACGCTCTCGTCGTCGAGCGAGCTGACCTGGGCCTGGTGCTTGCGGATGTGGTCGATGACCAGGTTGTAGCAGATGCGGTAGGCCCAGGTGGAGAACTTGTACTCGAAATTGTATTTTTCCAGCACGGTGAAGATCTTGATGAAAAAATCCTGGGTCAGGTCCACGGCCGTCTCCTCGTTGCGGACCATGCGGACCACGAAACCGTAGATCCTCTTCTCGTACTTGCGCATCAGCTCCTCGAACGCCCGGCGCTCGCCGCGCAGCGTTTTCCTGATCAATGCCTGATCTTCATCCAGTTGCATCTACGTTTTCCGGGGCCGGAAGGTTTTCAAGGCAGCGGCTCCTCGACGATGTCCACGTCGGCGGGCAGGTCCAGGTCGAATTCGCCCGCCGCCGGGGCGATGCGGCGGCGGTAGTCGCGGAACCGGTAAACGGTGGTCACCCCGTTTTCGGCCGCCTGCTCCACGCGCTGGGGCAGGAAGTCGGCGCCGACGAGGACCTTCAGCTGCTGGGCCCCATCCTGGCCCGGTACGCTGAGGAAGACGGTGCGCGTCGCGGCGTCCCAGCGCACGGCGCCGCCGGGCCGCTCGGCGAGCAGCAGGTCCCAGATCAGCTGCTCGCCGCTCGTCCCCACCCGGCCGACCAGCAACTGGTTGTTCTCGCGGTCGTAGAAACGGTAGCGGTCACCTTCCAGGATGAAGATCTTGGACTCGGGATCGAGGTACTCCCACTTGACCCGTTTGCGGTGGGCGAAAACGATGATGCCGCTCTCCTCCATTTCCAGTGCGCCGTCGATGAACACCTGCTGGACGAAGTTGACGCGGAAAGGCTGGCTGGCCAGGATGGCGGCGCGCACGCTGCGCATGAGCTCCTCTTCGCCGCCGGACAGCGGCAGGGCCAGCGCAACCAGCAGCCCGAGGCAGGCGACGGCGCGGCGCAACCCCATGCCTCAGCTGCGGGCCGAGAGGACGCCCAGGGCCAGGGAATGGAGCTTGTCGTTGTCGCTCTCGTTGCGCGACGGGATCAGCACCGGCAGCCGGGCACCCATGACCACGTGGGCCACGGTGAGCTTCAGGTAGTAGGTGAAGGCCTTGCCCAGCAGGTTGCCCGACTCGATGGCGGGCATGATCATGATCTGCACGCGGCCGGCCACGTCGTGGAGGATGCCCTTGTGCTCGGCCGCCTGGCGCGAGACGGCGATGTCCAGGGCCAGCGGCCCGTAGACCCGGCAGCCGCGGATCTCGCCGCGCTCGTTCATCGCCGTCAGTTCCCGGGCGTCCAGGGTGGCGGGCATGGAGTCCTTGACCGACTCGATGGCGGCCATGATGCCCACCCGCGGCTCCTCGTAGCCCAGGTTGTGGAAGACGGCGACCGCGTTCTCCACGATCTGCTTCTTCTGCGCCAGGTCGGGGAGGATGTTCAGCCCGCCGTCGCTCAGGCCCAGCAGCTCGTCAGCTGCCGGGTTTTCCACCACCAGGATGTCGGAGAGCAGGTTGTCGCCGCGCAGGCCATGCTCCTTGTCCAGGATGGGCTTCATCAGGGCCGCCGTGGGCAGGAAGCCCTTGAGGATGAGCTGCAGCTTTTCCTGCCGGCCCAGCTCCACCACCCGGGCCACCGCCGCCTCGGGGCCGGGCGTGTCCTGGATGTCGTAGTCGGACGCGACGCCGCCGTGGCGGCCCAGCAGCTCGACGATCTTCGCCTTTTCGCCGCAGAGGATGAAATCGGCCAGTTCCTCGCGCCTGGCCGCGATGACCGACAGGATGGTGCTGTCGTCCTCGGGGCAGGGGACGCCGGCCGTCACCCCACTGCGGTTCCGCGCCGCCTGGCGCAACTGCTCCATATTGCGGATCATGGTTCGCTCCTTGCCCGGGCTCAGGCCTTGAACCCGTAGCCGCTCTCAAAGGCCTTCAAATTGAGTTCCAGCAGGCGCGGCGGCACCTTTTTGCGCAGGACCTCCAGCCATACGGCCTTGTCGATCTTCATGCGCGAGGCCAGCAGGCCGATCAGCACCACGTTGGAGGCCTTTTCGTTGCCCAGTTCGGAGGCGATGCCGGTCGCCGGGATGACCACCAGCTCGCCGGCCAGCTTCCGCAGCTGTTCGACCACGTCCCCGGGGTAGGTCGCGAACCCCGCCGCGACGGGGAGCGGCTTCCACACGAAGTCGTTGACCATCACGATGCCCCGGGGCGACAGGTAGCGGACGTGGCGCAGCGCCTCGAGTTTCTCGAAGGCCAGGATGTAGTCGGTCTCGCCGACGGCGGGCAGCGGCGAGAACACCTGCTCGCCGAAGCGGACGGTGGAGACCACGTCGCCGCCGCGCTGGCTCATGCCGTGCACCTCGCTCTTCTTCACCTGGAAACCGGCCCGCAGCAGGACGTCGGACAGCAGGTCGCTGGCGGTCAGGATGCCCTGGCCGCCCACGCCGCAGATCAGGATCGATTGGGTCTTCATTGGGCGCCTCCCTTGGCGTATTTTTCCAGGGTCATGGAGCTGATGTGCAGCCCCTTCTCGTCGGCAAAGGAGATGGCCTTGTAGGGGCAGACCTGGATGCAGACGCCGCAGCCGCTGCACAGCGACGCGTTGATCAGCGACTTGCCGTCGGCGTCGGTGCTGATGGCCGGGCAGCCCAGGCGCAGGCAGGTCTTGCAGCTGGTGCACGTCTCCTTGTCCACGACCGCCGGCGACCAGCGCGCCTTGCGGTAGAGCAGAATGCAGGGGCGGCGCACGACGATCACCGAGGGCTCCGGGCGCGCCATCTCGCGCTTGAGCAGCTCGCGGATGGCCTTGACCTCGTAGCCGTCGACCTCGTAGGCGTGCTCGATGCCCAGGCCGTCCCGCACCAGCTTGAGGATGTCGACCCTGCGGGCCTCCTGGCCCATCAGCGTCCTGCCCGAACCGGGGTTCTCCTGGTGGCCGGTCATGGCGGTGATCGAGTTGTCGAGAATGACCACCGTCGACTTGCCCTGGTTGTAGATGACGTCGACGAGGCCGGTGATGCCCGAATGGAAGAAGGTGGAGTCGCCGATGACGGCGACCTGCTTCGTCGTCTTGCCCGCCTTCTCCAGGGCCTTCTCGATGCCCAGCTGCACCGTGATGCTGGCGCCCATGTCGACGCAGGTGTCCATGGCGCTCAGCGGCGGCAGCGCCCCCAGGGTGTAGCAGCCGATGTCGCCCTTGGACTGCACCTTGAGGATGCCCAGGTTGTAGAAGAAGGCGGTGTGGGGGCAGCCGGCGCACAGCGACGGCGGCCGGCCCGGCACGCCGGCCCCGATGCCAGGGTCGGCCGGCTTCAGCCCCAGGCTGGCGGCGACAACGTCCTGAGACATCTCGCCCAGCAGCGGGAACACGTCCTTGCCGATGATCTCCTTGTCGGGCGCGGCCAGGCGGGCGAAATTCTCGATGATCGGGTCGTTTTCCTCCAGGACGTAGATCTTGTCGACCATGGCGGCGAAGCGCCGGAACAGCTCGATGGGGAAGGGGTAGGGCAGGCCCAGTTTCAGGAAGCAGGCGTCGGGAAAGACCTCGCGGCCGTACTGGTAGGAGACGCCGCTGGCCAGGACGCCGATCCGTTCCCTGCCCTGGATGAGGACGTTGAAGGGGAAGGAATCGCTGAAAACCGCCAGCTTCTTCAGGCGCTCCTCGACGGCCACGTGGCGCCGGCGGGCGTTGCCCGGCAGCAGGTTGCGCTTGGAGAAATCGCTCTTGTATTCGATCTCGGGCGGCGCCTGGCGCTCGCCCAGCTCCACGGCGGAGCGCGAGTGCGAGGTGCGCGTGGTCATGCGGATCATCACCGGCGTGTCGAAGGCCTCGCTGATCTTCACCGCCTCCAGGACCATGTCCTTGGCCTCCTGGGAGTCGGAGGGCTCCAGCACCGGCAGCTTGGCCGCCACCGCGTAATGGCGGTTGTCCTGCTCGTTCTGCGAGCTGTGCATGCCCGGGTCGTCGGCCGAGACGATGACCAGGGCGCCGGTGGCGCCGATGTAGCTGGCGGAGAACAGCGGGTCGGCGGCGACGTTCAGCCCCACGTGCTTCATGGTCACGATGGCGCGGGCGCCGGTGAAGCTGGCCCCCAGCGCCTCCTCCATGGCCGTTTTCTCGTTGGACCCCCACTGCGAGTAGATGTCCTCCTGGTAGCGGATGATGTTCTCCAGTATTTCCGTGCTGGGGGTGCCGGGGTAGGCGGCGGCAAAGGTGATGCCGGCCTCCCAGGCGCCGCGGGCGATGGCTTCGTTGCCCGAGAGCAGTTCTTTAGCCATGAAGACCTCCTGGTGCTTGTTAGAAGGTTAACTTTATGATATTTCACCTGCCGAGTCAAGGCTGGGCTGAACAGCCATGGATGGAAATCGGCTGATGGTTCGGGCACGAAATGTAATCGGTTTACGGTATACGGTGAACGGTAGACGGTAAAAACAGAGGTAATACGAAGACTTATTCCAAATCCCAAATTCCAAATAACAAACAAATTCCAATTACCAAATGACCCAAACGAAGAAGTTGAAGAGTTAATGAGTTCAAGAGTTGAAGGGTTCGGGCATATCCCGATCCAGGGCTGCTAACCCGTCAACCCTTTTACGCTTCTACCCGTCAACAAGCGCTTGCTCTTGGTTTTGGTCATTTGAATTTGGAATTTATTTGGAATTTGGTGCTTGTGATTTGGAATTTAATTCTTTTTATTACATCTTCTCTTTCCGTACACCGTAAACCGTCTACCGTAAACCAATAACTTTCTTTTTCGCCAAGGGCTTTCGTTTTGGTCATTTGAATTTTGAATTTGGAATTTATTTGGAATTTGGTGCTTGGGATTTGGAATTTAAGTCTTCGTATTGCTCTTTCTTACCGTCAACCGTAAACCTTCCACCTTAAACCGATTGCAATGCATGGCCCTTTCCCTCCGCCATACGCCGAGTGCCTTGATATTTCATTTGCTATTTGCTATAACCGGTGCAAATGAGGTGCCATCATGAAAAACAATAAAACCTGCCCCAAATGCGGCTCGAAGACGATCGCCCGCAAGCGCGGCTCACCGGTGCTCAACAGCTGGAGCCGCATCTCCATCAACCTGACCAGCCTCGACGTCTGGATCACGCGCTTCGTCTGCACCGAATGCGGCTACATCGAGGAGTGGGTGGAGAATCCCAGCGACTTGAAGAGGTTCAAAGCGCAAGAATAGTGATAAGTGATGAGTGATGAGTGATGAGAGCTGGCATTTGCATCGAAATGACATTAACTTTCTTTTCTTTCTAATCACGCATCACTAAGGATCGGTAAGCTCATTCACTCATCACTAAGTCTCGGTCGAAGGTTCTGTGATATCATAAAGCTCTAATGTCCTATCTCGAGATCATCGACGCCCACAAGCACAATCTCAAGCACCTGCACCTGCGCTTGCCCAAGAAGCAATTGATCGTCATTTCCGGCGTCTCCGGCTCGGGCAAGTCGACCCTGGCCTATGACACCATCTTCCAGGAGGGGCAGCGCAAGTACCTGGAGTCGCTCTCGGCCTATGCCCGCCAGTACATCAAGTCGCTGGAGCGCCCCGACGTGCGCTCGATCAAGGGCATCGCCCCGACCATCTCCATCGACCAGAAGCACTCCTCCTACTATTACAACTCCACCGTGGGCACCGTCTCGGAGATCGCCCCCTACCTGCGCCTGCTCTTCGCCAAGCTGGGCCAGGCCCATTGCCCGGGCTGCGGCGAGTTGATCAGCCGCTACTCGGCCGAAGGGATCCGGCAGGCGCTGCTCACCCGCTTCCAGGGCTCCCTGGCGCGCATCTACAGCCCGCTGGTGCGCCACCGCCGCGGCAACTACCAGGCGCTGCTGGAAAAGTACCGCAAACGCGGCTTCCTCAAGGCCCTGATCGACGGCAGGGAATACTACCTGGACGACCCGCCCGAGCTGGCGCGCAACGTCCGCCACCGCATCGCCGTCCAGATCGATGCCCTGGACGTCGAGGCCGGGGCGGAGGCGCGGCTGGCCGACAGCGTCACCCTGGCGCTGAACGAGGGGGACGGCGAGATCCTGGTGCGCGCCGGCGCCGGGGAGGCTTTCTTCTCCGACCGCCTGTACTGCCCGCGCTGCGACCTGTCCCTGCCCGAGCCGCAGCCCAGCAGCTTTTCGCTGAACTCGCCCGAGGGAGCCTGCCCGCGCTGCCTGGGGCGCGGCCGTATCGAGGATGAAGGGGCCTGTTCCGCCTGCAACGGCAGCGGTTTCCGCCCCGAGGCGCTGGCCTTCCGCTTCCGCGGCCGCGACATCCACGAACTGGGGGAGATGGAGATCGCCGACCTGCTTGAGTTTTTGAAGGTTGTGCGCCCGGAGAAAGGGGAGCGGGAGGTCGCCCGCTCACTGCTGCCGCAGATGGTGCAGCGCCTGGAGTCCTTTGTCACCCTCAACCTGGGCTACATCTCCCTCAACCGCCGCATCGACACCATCTCCGGCGGCGAATTGCAGCGCGCCCGCCTCGTCTCCCAGCTCGGCTTCGGCCTCAACGGCATCATCTACATCCTCGACGAGCCCTCCATCGGCATGCACTTTTCCGAGCAGCTGAACCTGCTGCGCATCCTGCGCCGGCTGTGCGCCATGGGCAACACGCTGGTGGTGGTCGAGCACGACGAGGAGACCATCCGCAGCGCCGATTATATCGTCGACATCGGCCCCGGCGCCGGCGAGCACGGCGGCGAGGTGATGTACGCCGGCCCCATCTCGGGCTTCGCGTCCGCCGCCGGGTCCCTGACCTCCGACTACGTCTACGGGCGGCGGCGCATCGAGGTGGCATCCGGCCCTGCCGCCCGGCCGGACGGCTGGCTGGGCGTGAAGGCCATCCGCCTGAACAACCTGGACAACCTGGACCTGCGCATTCCGCTGAACCGCCTGACCGTGGTCAGCGGCGTCTCGGGCTCGGGGAAAAGCTCGCTGGTCGTCGATGCCCTGGCGCCCATCCTGCGCCGCGAGATCGAGGGCGCGCCGGCGCCGGACCCGCGCCTGGCCTGGGGCCGGGTCAGCGGGCTGGAGCGCGTCAAACGCGTGCTGATGGTCAGCCAGTCGGCCATTGGCAGGAACTCGCGCTCCTGCCCGGCCACCTACATCGGCATCATGGCCATGATCCGCGCCCTTTTCGCCGCCCTGCCCGAGGCGCGGGTGCGCGGCTACAGCCAGGCGCGCTTCAGCTACAACCTAAGCGGCGGGCGCTGCGAGGCCTGCGAGGGGCTGGGCGTGCAGAAGCTGCAGATGAGCTTCCTGCCGCAGCTGGAGATCACCTGTCCGGTCTGCGACGGCGAGCGCTTCAACTCCGAGACGCGCCAGGTCAAGTACAAGGGGCGCTCCGTCGCCGACGTCCTCGACCTGACCGCCAGCGAAGCCCATGAACTTTTCGCCGCCGTGCCGCTGCTGGCCCGGAAGATCCGCATCCTCATCGACGTGGGCCTGGGCTACCTGCGCCTGGGGCAGAGCTCGCAGACCCTGTCGGGCGGCGAGTCGCAGCGCATCAAGCTGACCAAGGAACTGGCGCGCGGCTCGGGCAGCCCCACCGTCTACGTCCTGGACGAGCCCACCGTCGGCCTGCATTTCGACGACGTGCGCAAGCTGATCGACGTCTTCCGCGCCCTGATCGGCCGCGGCCACACGGTGGTGGTCATCGAGCACAACCTGGAGATGCTGCGCGTCGCCGATCACGTGATCGACCTTGGCCCCGGCGGCGGCCGGCACGGGGGCAAGATCATATACCAAGGCGACTTGCCCGGGCTATTGCATTGCAAGAGCTCGCTGACCGGAAAGTACTTGAAAAAGAAATTGAAGAATAGTCTACCTTCGTGACGCGTAACGCGTAACGCGTGACGAGTGAAGAGTGAAGAGTGAAGATTTTAGAATAAAATCAATTTCCAAATCAAATGTTCAAAGCGAGAGTCCAAATCAGTGATTTTTCAATTTTATGGGCATTCGTTTAATGGATGTTTCTTGTCACTGTTACGCGTCATGCGTCACGAATTGCCGAGAAATGGCGTCACTCGTTACGTGTCACAAAGATCGTCTCTTATTCTTTCGCGTCACGCGTTACGCGTTACGCGTCACGAAGTCTGTCTTCCCCAAACCGCAATAATGTGTTACCATTTAGGTGAAAACCCGCGAAAAACAGCGCGTTTCGGAGCAAACACCTCATGTCCTTGGCTGCAATCATTGGTAACGCCCGGATCAAAGCCACATTGACGGGCTATTTGCGCAACGAGCGCGTCCCGACCAGCCTGATCTTTTCCGGCTCCGACCCCCTTCACCAGCTGCAGTTCGCCATGAACTTCGCCAAGGCCCTGTGCTGCCGGCAGGAGAACCGCCTCGACGCCTGCGACCGCTGCCACAACTGCCTGGCCATCGACCGCGGCCTCTATCCCGACGTCCAGGTGCTGGCCCCCGACGGCCAGTTCTACCGCAAGGCCCAGCTCGACGAGCTGATCGCCTCCGCCCACCACCGTCCGCTGCAGGGGGACCGCCGCGTGTTCATCCTGCGCGAGGCCCAGCGCCTGAACGAGTCGTCGGCCAACGCCTTCCTCAAGACCCTGGAGGAGCCCCTGGCCAGCAACCTGTTCATCCTGCTGACGCAGAACCTGAATCTCATCCTGCCCACCATCTGCTCACGCTGCCAGATCCTCAAGTTCATGCCCCTCTCCAACCACGAGGTGAAGCTGGAGCTGGAGCGCCGCGGCGTCGACCCGGAAAAAGCCCGCCTGATGGCGTTCTTCAACACCGAAAACATGGAGGAGCTTGCCGAGGACGACTGGAAAGAGATGGAGGACAAGCGCCGCTCCATGCTCTGCATCCTGGAGCGCCTCATGCGCCAGAGCGAGGTCGAGGACATCCTGCTCGACCTGTACGACCGCAGCCGCGTGCGCGATAAGTTCATCGCCTATTTCCGCGAGATGGTCAACTTGATTTCCGTGCTGCTGCGCGATATAATGGTGCTGATGATCGATCCCGCCGCGGGCGGAATCCTGGTCAATCCCGATTTCAAGGAAAAGCTCATGGAACTGGCGGCGCTGACCCGGATCGAAAATATATTCTTTCTGATCCGCAAGATGGAGTACCTGCTGCGCGACATCCAGCGCAACCTCAACGCCCGCGTCCTCATCCTGGAGTTCATCAACAGCTACAGCCGCCAGGAGGGCGCCGCCCATGGATAAGGTCATCCTGGTCAAGATCGAGAGCCGCCGCGACCTGCTCCATTACCGCACCCGCGAGGAGGGCATCCGGCCCAACGACTGCGTCATCATCCAGTCGATCACCGGCGAGGAGCTGGGCCGGGTGGTCAAGCACTTCGGCGACACCCTGAGTTGCCTCAAGGGGGTGCCGCGCATCCCCGAGATCCTGCGCCTGGCCGACTCGCGCGACATCGACAGCTTCGCCCGCAAGGAGCGCGAGGAGCGGCGCGCCTTCGAGTACTGCCAGAACCGCATCCGCGAGCGCGAGATCCCCATCAAGCTCGTGCGCGTCACCTTCTTCACCGGCGAGAAAAAGGCCATCTTCTACTTCACCTCCGAGGGGCGCATCGATTTCCGCGACCTGGTCAAGGACCTGGCCCGCAAGTTCCGCATGCGCATCGAGATGCGCCAGATCGGCATCCGCGACGAGGCCAAGATGATCGGCGGCGTGGGCATCTGCGGCCGCCAGCTCTGCTGCAAGACCTTTCTCAACAACCTGGAGCCCATCACCCTGCAGATGGCCAAGCGCCAGAACCTGAACATGAACCCGGTCAAGATCTCCGGGATGTGCGGCCGGCTGATGTGCTGCCTCTCCTACGAGGAGACGGTGGGCGGGCGCGTGGTCATCGAGGACCAGGACGAGCGGGTCGGCTACGACGAGGAAGACGACCTGGCCGAAGACAAAAAATAATGAACCAACCGGGGAAGTTGAAGAGTTCAAGAGTAGAAGAGTTAAAGGGTTCAGAAAATTGCAATTAACAGCGCCTTCTCTGAACTCATCAACTCTTCACCCCTTCAACCCTTCAACAGTGCTGTTTCCTAACCCGTCAACCCTTCCACCCGTCCACTCGTCTACGAGGGCTAGTTCTTTGTTTCGGACATTGGAATTTGGAATTTGGAATTTGTTTGGAATTTGGTGCTTGGGATTTGGAAATTTAGTCTTACGAAGAGTTCTAAGGAACTTGCAATGAAATCCCGTCTCCTGGCCCCACTGCTGCTCCTGCTGCCTTTCGTTCTCCATTCCCAGTATAAGCCCTGGTTCAACATGTTCAATTTCGCCTACGGCGCCAAGGCCCGCGCCATGGGCAATGCTTTCACCGCCGTGGCCGACGACCTGACCGCCGCCTTCTGGAATCCGGCCGGGCTGGTCTCCGGGCGCGGGCCCGAATTCTACCTCGGCTACAAATCGACGGCGCAGGACCACGATTACGAGCTACAGGACCGCAGGGTGGCCGGCGACACGCGCCTGTACAACTACAACTTCGACAGCCGCTTGAGTCAGATCGACTTCTTCGCCATCTCCGCCCCCTTCACCCTGCTGCGGCGCCCCGCCGCCCTGGCCATGGGCTATTACCGCTACATCCCCTACGGCTTCAAGGGGACGACCCGGGAAGTGATCACCTCGCTGAACGGCCTGTGGCCGCCCCGGCGGACCGTCACCGGGTTCGCCGGCGCCGAGGGATTCGACGTCCTCTCCTTCTCGCTGGCGCTGCGGCCCGGCCGCTTTTTCGCCGCCGGGGTCACGCTGCAGCAGTTCTTCAACTCCGGCCGCCTCCACGTCTTCAGCGACCTGGACGGTTTCCAGGCGCACAGCGACCTGACCGAGAGCGTCCGCGGCCGCAACGTCATCGTCGGCGCCCTGCTCACCCCGTTTCGCTGGCTGCAGCTGGGCGCCGCCTGGCACGCCGGCCTGCGCAGCCGCTTCGATTCGACGCGGCTCTCCTGGGAGGTCGACTCCCAGGGCGAGGAATCCAACGAAATGGAGGAGAGCTGCCAGGCGCGGGTGATCATCCCCGAGCACTATGCGGCCGGCCTGCTGCTGCGCCCCTTTTCCTGGCTCGCCCTCAGCGCCGACTACTCGGTGATCGAGTGGGACAACGCCTTCATCGAGGAGTATTACGGCCTGCCGCGCCTGCCGTACCCGCAGCTGAACTCCTGGCGCCTGCCTCAGGAGCAGGGGCGGAACCTGCGCCTGGGCTGCGAGGCGCGCCTGCCGGTAGGCGGCCGCGTCCTGAGCCTGCGCGGCGGCTGGTCGCGCGAAAGCCAGCTCTACACCGACCGCTATGGCGACCCGGTCCGTTTGTTCGGCGTCTCGGCCGGCGCCGGCTGGGAGTTCTCGCGCCACATGCTGCTGGAGGTCGCCTACCAGCGCCAGAAGGCCGACTACGTCGAGGACGGCTATTTCGGCCTCAAGGCCGAGGTGCCCACCCATTTCCGGGGCAACGTCTTCTTCCTGGCCCTGACCTACCGCTTCGGCCACGTGTTCGGGGAATAGCCCCATGGCCGACGCCCTTTCCCAGGCAGCCGCCCTGCTGCGGGAAGCGCGGCACGCGACCGTGTTCACCGGCGCCGGCATTTCGGTGGAAAGCGGCATCCCGCCGTTCCGCGGCCCGGGCGGGCTGTGGAGCCGCGTCGACCCCGCCTTCATCGCCATCGACCATTTCCTGGCCCAACCCGAGGAATCCTGGAGGCGCATCCGCGAGATCTTCTACGACTCCTTCGGGCAGGCGCGGCCCAATGCCGCCCACTCCGGCATCGCCGCCCTGGAGGCGGCGGGGAGGGTCAAGGCGGTCATCACCCAGAACATCGACAACCTGCACCAGGAGGCGGGCAGCCGCGAGGTGATCGAGTTCCACGGCAACTCGCGCTGGCTCCTGTGCCTGGAGTGCGGCAAGCGCGAGGCGGCGCTCCCGGAGCGCCTGGCCCAGCTGCCCCCGCGCTGCGGCTGCGGCGGGTTGCTCAAGCCCGACTTCATCTTCTTCGGCGAGGGCATCCCCGAGCAGGCGCTGAACCGCTCCTACCGGGAGGCCTCCTCGGCCGACCTCTTCCTGGTCGTCGGCTCCAGCGGCGAGGTCCAGCCCGCCTGCCAGATCCCATTGCTGGCCAAGAACCGCGGCGCAAAGTTGATCGAGATCAACCTGCACGAGTCCAATTTCACGCCGATTGCGGATGTTTTTTTGCAGGGGCCGGCGACAAAGGTCATAACCGAACTGGTCAAGGAGCTCGGTTTACAGTAGACGTATCTGCCATGAATTTAAATTGGTTTAAGGTAGAGGGTTCAAGGTTTAAGGGAAGATTAGAGTGCCGCCTTAAACCTTACGTCGATTGCTGTTTCTGTTTCCTGCTCACTGCACAAAAAGAAGATGTTAGGAATGTTTTTGACGGCAGAAATCTCGAAATTTGTGAAAAATTGAAATAAAATGATGCATCCTGAGTTGCATGACAAAAGCCGCCAGCCCATCTTTTCGAATAAGGCGAATTACCTTGTTAATTCCACCGCACAACAAAAGAGCAATTTCTTTTCTTGCTCTCTTGGCCTTGGTCTTCTTGTGATGGATCGACCAGAGATTGCGATATTCCACTGAATTGATCAATGATGATCGCCGGTTGAGCTCAGCGATTGCCCGGATCGCGGGTTTTCCTTTCAACACGCGAATCCGGTAGTTCGAATCAATCAATAAGGGCACCTGTGAAACTGAAAGAACGCCATCGTTTCCCACCTCGCATTGGACCGCCGCCGTTCTCCGGGATTCCCTAGGAAAGCGAAACCAGCACCCGTCCGTGCGCTTGAAATTGGGAAAGAAAAAATTCCCAAGACTGTACAAGATAAGCCCGTTCCGATAGCGCTCCATCCCCTGGACGACATGAGGGTGGTGCCCGTGAACGATCAAGGCGCCGAGATCGATGATTTGTCGAGCCAATTCCAACTGCCTCGGTTCAGGATACAGATCGAACTGATAGCCCCAGTGCAATGAAATGATGATATGTGAGGCCATGTCTCGGATCGCAGCAATGTCCTTGGCAATACATTCCAAGGACAACGGCGTACATCCGTATTGCGATTCCTTTGCTGACTTGGCTCCTACTTCTGATGTCTCCTCAATATAACCTAGAAAAGCGAAGGTATTACCCTTTACATGAATGAATGTCGGCTGAAGCGCGGCGTCAAGATTCATGCCGGCGCCGAAATGGGAAATCCCCCTATCGTCGAGGAGGTCGCATGTCTTCGCGATCCCTTCAGACCCCTGATCGGTGATATGGTTATTCGCGAGGCTTAAGGCTGAGAATTTCAAAAAACTGAGCACTTCGATGGCGTCGGGTAAGGTCGACAATGAATTTCGCTTGCATTGTGGAGTAGGGCTGAGGAATAAGGGGCTTTCCAGATTGCCGATGCAGATGTCGGCTTCGTCAAAAATGGGTTTGAGATCTAAAAAAGGTTTGATCCATTTCGGGGAATCAGTTTGGCATTGGGAAGCGTACTCTCCACCAAGCGAAATATCTCCCACGAAAAGCATTCTGGTTACTTTGCTCATAGAATTATTTTCCTGTCTCAGCGCTGGCCGTACAGTTCCTTGCAGGTCCATGCTTGAGACCAGGAAATTTCGAGGGGAGAAAGTGCCTGCACCTTATGTGAAGCCTTTCCAGAAGATCAGCCATTGGGCAAAACAATTTCATGAAAATGGGGATGAATTATTTTGATTGGCCTTGGGGAATATGAAATTTCTTTTCATGATAGTATAATTCTAACGAATCTTAAGTGAATCTGCAACAAGGACATCTTTTGTCCAAAGAAAAACATCGAATCTTCAGTAAAACCCATTGTCCACTGAGCTTATGAGGCAGTTGCAATCGCTTTGGGCTGGATTTGAGCAAGGCAAAGTGTTGTTTTATTTCTGGAAATCGGTTCTCGAATTAGGCAATATTAGTCCTTCTGGCCCTGATTTTCTTAATAAACGGTTTGTTGTTGAAATAGCCGGTGGTAAGATATATAATCGCATCCAATGCTGAAAAAACTCGGCAAACTGGACATCGTCATTCTTGTTTCCGCCGCCTTGACCTTGATCTCCCTGCTGATCTTTTCCAAGAGCACGTTCAGGTTCTTCTTGTGGCTGACCATTGTCCTGGGCGCGGCGAAATTGATGGCCTACCTGAACGTCTACCGCAAGGAAGTATACTCCAAGCTGGGCAAGCTGGACGCCGCCATCCTCTCCCTGGCCCTGATCGCCCTCTTCTCGTTCTTCTTCTTCTCGAAGGGGACTTACAAGTTCTTCCTGTGGCTGGCCGTCATCCTGGCCGTCATCCGCCTGCTGGGCATCCTGCGCCGGAGGCTGCTGTGGAAGATCCGCAACCGCCTGATCATCGCCTCGCTGTTCTTCATCGTCACCCCCATCGTGCTGATCACCGTCTTCTACTACCTGATCGCCAACATCGTCATCTACCAGTACAACTCGGCCATCTTCGGCAACCTGCTGCGCAACGACATCCAGAGCTACGGCGAGTTCGCCGACTACTGCCTGGACCTGGCCGACGAGCAGCGCATCCTGGCGGAGGTGGAGCGCTTCCAGCGCCGCCGCACCCCTTTCATGAACCTGGTTTTTTCCCGGGAGCGCGGGGGCAGGCTGGAGCCCTTCTTCGTCTATCCCGAGGATTTCACCAAAAAAGTGCCTGATCTGAACGGCCTGCTGGCCGGCTTCAAGGAAGGCTTCCTCAAGTCCGGCGGCGTCCTGTACCACGGCGTTCAGCGCCGTAAGGGAGGGTTCGCCGCCCTGATCGTCGAAACGATGAACCAGGAGCTGTTCGATGCCATGCCGCCCATCGGCGACTTCAAGGTGATGTTCATGGGCGCCGGGGGCAATGTCATCGGCACGAACTCGGGCGGCGGGGTGACCGTGAGCCTCGAGGGGAACGAGGGCGTCGCCTTCGAGAAGTACCACTTCCCCTTCCCCTTCACCTTCCGCTTCTGGGACTACGACGAGCTCAAGAAGGGCAAGCCGGCGCTGAAATTCAACATGTTCCTGCTGATCAACGATTACTCCAAGATCCTGCAGAAGCTGAAGACATCCGACCGCCCGGCCGTGCTGGAGAAGCAGATCCGCGCCCTGGAAAAGGAGATCCATGCCGGCGGCGCCCCCGAGGATCTCCACGCCAAGAGCCAAAAGCTGGACGAGCTGAACAAGGAGCTGCAGGTCCTGAGGAAGAGCGACAGCCAGGCGGGGGTGTTCCCCATCTCGACGCTGGTGCGCTTCATGATCGGCCTGTTCGGCTTCTTCATCGTCGTCTCCTTCCTCATCGGTTTCCGCATGATCCGCGTCATCACCAAGGCGGTCAACGAGCTGACCAAGGCCACGGAAAAGATCCGCCGCGGCGACTTCAGCCACCGCATCCGCCTCAAGTCCCACGAGCAGATGCACTTCCTGGCCGAATCCTTCAACGACATGGCCTCGGGCATCGGCCGGCTGCTGACCGAGGAGAAGGAGAAGCAGCGGCTGGAGGAGGAGCTGCGCATCGCCCGCGGCATCCAGCTCCGGCTGCTGCCGCCCGACCATTTCGCCTGCCCCGAGTTCGACATCGCCGCCGTCAACATCCCGGCCACCGAGATCGCCGGCGACTATTTCGACTACTTCCACACGCCGGGCAGCTTCCTGTCGGTGCTGGTGGCCGACGTCTCGGGCAAGGGCGCCCAGGCCGCCTTCTACATGGCCGAGCTGAAGGGGATCATGAACTGCCTGCAGAAATCGGGCAGGGAGCCGGCGGCCATCCTGAACGAATGCAACCTCAGCCTGCAGAACTCCTTTGAAAAGGTCACCTTCATCACCGTCAACCTGGTGCGCTTCGACCTCAAGGCGAAGAACCTGATCTTCTCCCGCTCCGGCCATACGCCGGCCCTGTTCTATCGCTCCGGGACCGGCGAGTGCCAGGAGCTGGCCCCGCGCGGCATGGCCCTGGGGCTGACCAACTTCACGGAAGAGGGGATCGAAGAGCTGCGCCTGCCATACCAGGCCGGCGACATCCTCTTCTTCTTCTCCGACGGCCTGTCGGAGATCATGGACGACGAGGAAAGGATGCTGGGCGTCGGCGAGCTGAAGCGGCTGCTGGTCGCGAACGCCGCGCTGACGGCGCTGGAGATCAAGGAGAAGCTGCTAGCCCGGGCCATCGAGTTCTCGGCCGGCCGCGCCAACGCCGACGACCTGACCTTCGTGGTCATGAAAGTCCGCTAGACCGATGGAGGAGCTCGAAAAGAAGCTGGGCTACCGCTTCAAGGACCGCGAGCTGCTGCGAACCGCCCTGACCCACAAGTCTTACAACGAGGGCGGGCGCAACCACGGGCTGGACAACGAGCGGCTGGAGTTCCTGGGCGACTCGGTCATCGGCCTGGCCATCACCGACGCCGTCTACCGCCGCGGCCGCGACCTGCGCGAGGGCGACCTGGCCAAGCTGCGCGCCCACCTGGTGTCCAGCAAGGTGCTGTTCCGCGTGGCCAAGACGCTGGGCCTGGGCGGCCACCTGCTGCTGGGCCGCGGCGAGGAGAAGAACGACGGCCGGCGCAACGCCAAGATCGTCTCCTCCTGCCTGGAGGCGCTCATCGGCGCCGCCTACCTTGATTCCGGCTTCGCCGCCGCCGCCGGCATCGTCCATGAGCTGTTCCGCGAGATCCTCGACGGCCTGATCGCCGACGAGCTGCGCATCAACGACTACAAGTCGGAGCTGCAGGAGCTGATCCAGAAGCACCGCAACATCCTGCCCGTCTACAAGGTGATGGGGGAGAGCGGCAAGCCGCCCGACACCGTGTTCCGCGTGGCCGTCTTCCTGGACGGCGCCGAGATCGGCTCGGGCTCGGGCCACAACCGCCGCGAAGCCGAGCAGGAAGCGGCATTGCTGGCTTTGCGCAATATCGGTAATTTCATCCATTTCGAAAAGTTATCCGAGACCTTCTTCGGCGAAAAGCCAAAGAACTAGGAAGAGGCAGGTTCGATGTTCGAAGTTCGAAGTTCGAAGTTGTAAGAAAAAGACCTAATCGTACTTATTTTTTTCTTGGATTGGCTTTTAAGTAGCTGATAAACCCATTTATAAGCCCATTGACCTTGTTTAATCGACCATGAAAACCAGTAAATGCGCTACCATCAACATAACCGATATCAGAAGCTGTATATAGCAAGCTTTTTACTTCAGCGCATGATCCACGGGCTATGGATAAGAAATTAATGAATTCCTTATTCGTGTTTCTTTCAAATCCTTCCGCAATATTAGCCATAATCGAAATGCCTGCTCTTTGTATCTGATCCTTAAAGCTGTAATCCCGGCAATTAGTGAATCCGGCATACAATTCCTTGACTAAGACTCTTGCCTCTTTCCAAGCTTCGATCTCTTCAAACCCAATGATTTTCATTTATAGCCTACCTTATCCAACCTGCCAGTTCGATACAACGCCTTATCCCTTAATTTCGAACTTATGTCTTTTCTTCAACGTCGAACATCGAACGTCGAACGTAGAACTTATGTCTTTTCTTCAACGTCGAACGTCGAACGTCGAACGTCGAACTTATTCTATACTGTCGCCTTGTGGATGTTCCTTTTCTGGCGGTGGATTTGCCTGTGGCAGAACTTGATCTGCTTGCGGTCCTTGGCCTCGATGGCCTTGGCCAGCCGATCCTTCATGGCCTGGATGCGGCCCTTGACCTTGGACTTGTCGATCCCCACCACCTGGTGTTTCTCGCGCATTTCGATGTTCAGGGCCTTGCACAAAGCGACCAGGAGGTGTTCCTTGTTCATCTGCGAATGGCCCTGCACCGCCTCGTGCTCGATGCCGGCGGCGATCTCGCGCAGCTGGGCGACCGTTTTTTCCTTCAATTCAGCGTGCGTGTATGACATTAGAACCTCCGTGCTTGGAATTTTTCATATTTTATAAAAAATTGAAAATTTCCGCAACATTTCGCATTGCCTCATCAAAAATCTACTTGAAGAGGGTATCGTTGACTCATATAAAAATCTACCTGAAGCAAAACACTTATGCAAGTACCGGTTTAAGGCGATTGATAACATAAGCGGACCTCCCTTTGTGCTTCTCGTAGACCATTTTTTGCAGTTTTGCCTGTAAATTGTCGATCGATCTCTTCAACGCGAACGGGTTGAGCTGCTCGTAACTGTCTCGAAGCTTCTGTTTTCGGTCCGCGCTGATCTCTTCCAACACCAACAACCGCTGATACGGCGTTTGAGGCAGATCATATTGCTTCTTAACCCTGGCTCCAATACGTTCTTTCCTGACCAGCTTCATCTGCGGGTGGAAGAAGTTTAAGTAGAGCCGCAAGCTGCCATACAGCTCATTGAGTACCGCCAGCTCTTCCGGACTGTCGTACCGGCTGTAGCCGACGAAGTTGCGCACGGCCGTGAAGTTCTTTTGCTCCACATGACAGTTGTCGTTCTTCTGGTAGGATCGTGATCGCGTAAAGACAAGCCCCTCCGCCTGGCAGTAGGAGAGCAGGTGCGCGTTGATGAACTCGGAGCCATTGTCCGAGTCGATCCCCTTCAGCTCAAACGGCAGCCTGGACCGGATATCCTGCAGCGCGTCAAAAACCCAGCATTGCGCCTTGTTCCGTATCCCTTGCATATCCGTCCAGCCGCTCTTGATGTCGGTCACGTTCAGCGTGTACCCATAGTCGCCACTGGCATGGCCGCCATCGTGACCCACCAGGTCCAGTTCCTCGAACCCCACCGCATCCTCATCCCATTCCACCCCCGTGCGGATGGCAATGTGCTTCTTGAGCAGTGTCCCGGGCTTGGTCTTGGACCGGCACTTCAACTCGTGCTTCTTTCGCTCCGAACTCAATAACCGGTCGATGGTGGGTGCGCTGATCCGCTCCAGCTTCGCCTCGATCTTCCGCGGCACGCGCATCTCCCTGAACTGCCGAGCTTTGGCCACCATCGGCTCCAGGCAGCGCTTCAGCCTCTTGCCGCAGGGATGATCCAGTACCTCCCAGAAGCTCACCAGATACTCCCTCACGACCTCATCGTAGATCCTTGGCCTTGCCTGCCGCTGCTTCCTTACCCGCCGTTCTCCGATCACGACCACTTCCTGCCCTCCGCCCGGAAGTCGCATATGGACCGGCCGCCCCCAGTGCCGCAACAGGAATGCCGCATAATGACGGTTGTAGCCCACTCCCTGGCAAAAATCCCCCAAAATGGCACTCTTCCCACCCCGGCTCGCCCTCTGGTAGCGCCGAGCCACCTCCTTACTCAACTCTTTCCTCGTTGCCATGCTTAGCCCCATCCTCGACACCTCGCTCACCAGGCTCTTTGCCTGATGCTGAAGGCATCATTGTCCTACCTTTCGGGTAGTTTTTTACATGAGGCAACGAATCGCCGCTCAGGTAGATTTTTAGATGAGGCAATATGCATTTTGCATTCTAAGTGATTACTGATGAGTAATTAGTGATTAGTGATTAGTAGCCGTAATTTGGCGAATTAAAGAGATTTCTTTTTATCATAATTCACTTGATTGCTTAAGGTTCTTACCAATCATTCAGCATTTATTACCAAGCTATCCTTTTAAACTGGCTTTTTTGGCTTCAAATCACGCCTCACGACTCACAAATCACGACAGTAAGCTTCTTTTTCTTTCAAATCACGACTCACGACTCACGAATCACGAATGAATTGCTCTCTCAAATCACTACTCACTAATCACTAATCACTAATTAGCGAACTTTCTTCCTTTCCCTTACGTTATTAGACCTTACGGAGGTGACACATGATCAAAAAGCTAAAGTACCTGCTATTGGCCCTGTTATTGGCTTTCTCGGGCCTGTATTCGGCTAATTACGAACAGAAGATCAACAAATCCTTTACCCTGCCCGCTAACGGCGCACTCGAGCTGTCCAACATCAATGGCGAGATCAATATCTCCACTTCCAAGGGCGACAGCGTCGATATCCGGGCCATCAAGAAGTCCGACTATAAAGGGGAAATCGAGAACGTCGACGTCATTTTCGACCTGTCCGGCGACAAGCTGCAGGTCAAGGTGAAGCATCTGCAGCCCAATACCCGGGCCAAGGTGGAATTCACCGTTTCGATTCCGGAAAAGCTGGCCGCGGCTTATTTCAAGTCGGTCAACGGTCGCATCGACTGCAAGGGCAAGTTCGCCGAGCTCAAGCTCAAGACCGTGAACGGCAAGGTCGGGTTCGCCGGCGAGTTCGTCTCCGCCTCCTTCAAGACCGTCAACGGCGCCATCGAAGTCTCCCAGGAGCCCCTGCTGAACGGCGACCTTGTGGCCGAAACGGTCAACGGCGCCATCGAGATCGAGCTCAACCGCAAGTCGGCCTTCTCTGTCGAGGGGCGCACGATCAACGGCTCGATCCGCAACGACTTCGGCGTCAGGATCGAGAAGCACCTGGTCGGCAGCTCCATGAGCGGCGACGTCAACGACGGCAAGCACAAGGTCAGGGTCGAGACGGTGAACGGAAGCATCGAGATTAAAAAAATTTAATCAATATTTACTAACCCAGCCATAGATACGACGTTTCGATTTCTATTGGATAGGCAAGGTTGATGGACGAACTTCACTTAAGTGCTGGCAGGTAAACCTCTTTTGATGCCAGGTCAATGCAAGTGAAGTGTTTACGACCCGCTTTTTGCTGCCCATTGAGCAAAGCAAAATAGACGCCAAATCGCCGAGCAGGCAGAAGGCTGGCGATTTTCCATGATCCTAAAAAAATGCTCAATACCTCTCTGACAAAAAAGCCCAGTCGAGTCAGTTAAAAGCTGTCCCTCAATGTCATTAGCAAAAGGTCCCATTATCCATTTCTGAAGAGGCACACAAAACCCCATTTTATTTCTATGCAGAATTTTCTTGGGAATGTGGGGAGCCATACAATATTTGAATAGTTTTTTCCCTGATTGTCCCTGCAAATGATAGGATGGTGGTAACCCGTTTGCGAACTCAGCAAGTTGTGCATCCAGTAGTGGTTCCCTTGACTCCAGGGAAACGGCCATGCTGCTTCGATCGACTTTGACCAGGATGTCATCCGCCAGGAAAAACCGCTGGTCTGCCAATTGAGCATCCGCAGGACTGGCGATCGCAGAAAATGATTGAAACCATGCCATTTCCTGGTCAGTCGGCTCAACGCGAAGAAAATCGCGAATTCGGGGAGACAATGCATTCATGAGCATACTGGCGGGCATGGAGGATGTCAGGGACAGGAAGAGCTTGCTTTGAGGGCTGACCAGCCTGTCAAAAAAAGCATTTTTATGGGTTCCGATGGGGAACAATGCTTTGCCTATTTGAGAAGAAAGGCGTCTAAGCAGGAATGGGCAGCGTTGAAACTTAAGCAACCTTGATAGTTGATAGTAATGCCAATATCCTGCAAACAATTCATCTCCTCCGTCCCCAGACAAGGAAACGGTCACGTGCTCGCGGGCAAGCTTGCTCACAAAATAGGTTGGAATAGAGGAACTATCCGCGAAGGGTTCGTCGTAATTGGAAATTATTGGCAGAATTTCTTTTGCATCGGTTCCTGTGACAATATGCGTGTAATGCTCAGTTCCGAAATGCCGTGCAACCTTTTCTGCATAAGGCAACTCGTTGAACTCATTCTCCTCAAATCCGATTGAAAATGTCTTGATGTTCCTTACATTAATCATACGCATCAAGGCTACCACTGACGATGAGTCCAAACCGCCGCTCAGAAATGCACCCAGCGGAACGTCACTAAGTAGCCTCAGGCGCACGCTTTCCTTCAATAAGAACAGGAGTTGTTCAGATGCATCTTCAAATGAAATATTCGTTTTAACTGCAGGTTGAGCGGGCTCCCAATACTTTTTTTTTGAATACAGAAAAGCCCGGCCATCATCGGTAACTCGCCAGGTTTCTGTCGAACCCTGCTCAAACTTACGAATCCCGGAATAGGCAGTCATCGGACATGGAATGTAACCCAGTTGCAGGTATGCTCGTAGCCCAGGGGATGACCATGACCAATCCACCCATGACACGGGCTTGAACGCCTTCATCTCTGAGGCAAAGGCGATGCTATGGCTATTATTTGCAAGAAAAAGCGGTTTGACTCCGAAGCGGTCTCTGGCAAGAAACAGACGCCGTGTTCGCTTGTCCCAAAGTGCGAAGGCGAACATTCCTCGAAATGATTTGACGCATTGTTCGCCGTCTTCCTCATATTGGTGGACGATGACTTCCGTATCGGAATGGGTATAAAATTTGTGCCCTTTGCTAATAAGAACCTCTCTAAGTTCCATATAATTGTATATCTCGCCATTATGCACGACAACGATCGATCCATCTTCATTCCATATGGGTTGATCGCCGGTTTCAAGATCAATGATTTTCAGCCGTCTCATGCCCAAACCGATTTGATCGTCCACAAAGAAACCTTCGGTATCCGGGCCTCGATGGCGGACAAGATTACACATATCCTTCAGCAGGGGAAGGACCGCCGTTGCACTCTCCCCCAATCCAATACCGCCAACAATTCCGCACATGATCAGGTGCACTCCAATAACAACCTATCTTGGGCAAGGGATGCTAGCCAAATAGTACAATCGGGAAATTGCTTTCCGGCTGAAAATTTCAGATCAGTGCATGATATTCGAGGTGCACTTGAACAGGGTAGTAAATGCCTTCTGGGCCTCAGATTTTCTGGGGCATGAATGGCTTGACTGATGAAAAGAGAATACATTCTCTTTCTTAAACAACGATGTCGCAACTTCATGTTCATTTAATGATTTATTTCTTTCACACAATTCTAAAACAAGTGCGTCTCTATCGCAAGTAGCCGGCTTAGGGCTCGAAAATTCAATGGAAAGTGCGAATCGGCTGGAGAATACTTGCTCCTCGTCCGCCATGAAGAATCTCGCTATGAACCATTGCAATTTTATCTGGTACTTATTACAATCTCCTCGTGACAGTTTCTTCTGCAGAGATGATTTCCGGCAGGGAATTATCTTGTCCAGGACCAGAAATGTTATGGACTGGAGGCTATTTACTCGCATTCATGCATCTGGCTCTGTATCCAAAAGGGGGCGAAACGATTTGTGCGAATTTCGAATTGAGATTTTCATGCTTTGGAATCGAGTGGCATTGAAATGAATTATTATCTTTTTACGACCGACTTAAGACGGGCAGGGGCCCAGCATGTGGTCTCCGTTTTGGCTGAACGTTGGTCGCGTGATGTCAATGTGACGATTATCATTATAAAAAATGATGTGGAATTCAATTTGCCGGCGAATGTTCGCGTTCTCCCCCTTGACTGTGCAACCGACCCCCTCCATTTCTACTCAGGACTCATGGTGTGGCAGGCAAAGCACAAGCTAGAATCCATCCTCAATGAAGAAAATGGAGCTTTCGCGTTGTATAGTTTTTTGGAAAGTCCCAATTTTATTTCGGTTCTAATAAAAAAAAAGTTCCCCAATGGGATTTTCATTGGCAGCTCGCGCACGAGCATATTATTATATAACCGATTATTCCGACTCTTCTATCCAAGCTATACAAACTTGGATGGCTTTATCGTCAATTCGGAGGCTAACAAACGGCTGTTTGTTGAGCAATTCGGTTTGCCTGAGAATATGGTTCATTTTATTCCTAATCCGATCGATTTTAAGAGCATCCAGTATCAGGCCAATGAAGGACGACCTCAAATGCTGGATCAAGTCGCTGTAAATAAAAAAAGGATTCTTGGCGTTGGGCGGATGGTAAAACAAAAGAATTTCTCCCTGCTCATGCGTGCCTTTGCCCTCCTGACGAAAACCGAAAGCAATGTTCACTTAATCATTTTGGGCGATGGACCGGAAAGGCGTCGTTTGACCAATTTGGCAAAGAGACTCGGGATCGCAAACCAACTGACTATGCCCGGAAAAGTGGTCAATCCCTATATTTGGATGGCTAACGCCGATCTGTTTGTCCTTAGCTCGAATTATGAAGGCTGGCCGAATGTGCTAATCGAGGCCATGGTCATGGGATTGCCGGTTGTCGCATGCGATTGTCCAACAGGACCGGCCGAGATATTGGGAAACGGAGATCATGGGGTATTGGTTCCTAAAAATGATGTTGAGGCGATGACCGCAGCCATGACTAGTAAATTGCAAAGTAAAAAGACCCCATACTTTTTTTTAAGGGAGTGGAACGCGGATTCAATTGCTAATCGCTATCGAGCCGTCGCAGAATCCATCCTCACTCAACGGAATGGATAGTCGGAGTCATGATAAAATCATAAAACAAGGGATGAATTTGTCCCCCCAAGAAAATATTTAACCGGTTGTCTATATTTTTAGTCGATATTTGTCGTTCTTCTTGAGTTCACTTGATTTTGTGAAATTGCAGGTGTTTGTTATAATAACAACTGAGGTGACTATGAGCGTAGAAATCAAGGAAGTCCTGAATAAAGCCGATCTGAAGAAATTTGTTATGTTACCGTTCCAATTGTACAAAGGCCACCCCCTCTGGGTGCCGCAATTGATCCGCGACGAGATCGAGATCTTCAACCGGGAAAAGAACCCGGCCTTCGAGTACTCTGACTGCAAGCTGTTCATGGCCTATAAGGAAGGCAAATTGGCCGGCCGCATCGCCGCCATCGACAACCGCGCCGCCAACAAGAAATACGGCACCAAAAACCTGCGTTTCGGCTGGTTCGACAGCATCGACGACCCCGAGGTCGCCGCCGCCCTTTTCGCCGCCGCCGAAAGCTGGGCAAAGGAGCTGGGCCTGGAGACCATGACCGGCCCGCACGGCTTCTGCGACCTCGACCCCCAGGGGATGCTGGTCGAGGGTTTCGACCAGCTGCCGACCATCGCCGGCTATTACAACCATCCCTACTATCCCAGGCTGCTCGAGGCGCTGGGCTTCGCCAAGGAGATCGACTACGTCGAGTTCCGCGCCACCGTGCCCAGGGACATGTCGGCCTTTCCCGACAAGCTGGTGCGCCTGGCCGACCGCATCCGCGAGCGCGGCAACCTGCGCCTGCTCGAGTTCAAGAAGAAAAAGGAGATCCTGGGCCGCGCCGTGGAGCTGTTCCA
>DCVB01000113.1:34129-35899 GCA_002327965.1 Candidatus Aminicenantes bacterium UBA2199
ATCCATTATTACGTCAAGAAGTACTTCTCCTTCGTCGACAAGGACCTGATCCAGGCCGTGGTCAACGACAAGAACGAGATGATCGGCTTCATGATCGCCATGCCCAGCCTCTCCAACGCCTTCCGCAAGGCCAACGGCCGCCTCTTCCCCTTCGGCTGGTGGCACCTGCTGCGCGCCTTCAAGAACAACGACGTCCTCGACTTCTACCTGGCCGGCATCAAGAAGCAGTACCGCGGCATGGGCGTGGACCTGCTGATGGTCGTCAACATCGCCCGCGCCTCCGTGGCCAAGGGTTTCCGCTTCACCGAATCCAACCAGGAACTCGAAACGAATAACAAGATCCAGGCCCAGTGGAAGTACTTTGATCCGCTGCAGCACAAAAGGAAAAGGATCTTCAAAAAAAGCCTGTAGCCCTCGGTGATAGTGGTAGTGATAGTGTTTGCAGCAGGCTTTTTTAACAACCAAATGGCTTGTTGCTGACACAAACACAAAAAGCTGGTCTTTTTTGCTATGATGTTCCTGTGAAAACCTATCATTATACAATCAAGGGGAGGGTTCAAGGGGTAGCTTTCAGATTCTATACAGTTCGAGAGGCAGAAAAATATGGTATATCTGGAACGGTTCGCAATCTCTGGAACGGCGATGTCGAGGTTTATGCCCAAGGTGACGAAGCCTCAATAGTCCAGTTTGAGTTATTTTTACACACTGGCCCCAGGGCAGCACGCGTAGACAAGCTTGAAAAGGAAGTCATTGACCAGGCTGAAGTCTGCAAGGGATTTGACATCAGCTGGTAGGTTGGAATGTGCATTTAGCCTCTATCTTCGCCCATTTTGATCTAATAAACAAAAATGACGAAAAGCGGCTATTTCATTGACAATACTGACTGTGCATGATATATTTTTTACTGATTTTGGAGGTTGCAGGGATATTTCTACAGTTTGAACAACATTCTTCCTCCAACCGATTTTCTGCCTGCCTCGCTGCATGCCCATGAAGGCCATCGGCGGCAGCATATTTCGAAAAATAAACCGAAATAAATCTCACTGAAATGGAGCAATTAATGACTAAATCAGTTTCAATTTCTCCTGATGGTATCGAATTCCCTTTACCCACCCTTGCTGACTATAAGGCCGAATTCGCCCGGGTCGAATCACTGGCCAATGAAGCGCGCGCCAAAGGCATGGAGATCGTCGTTGTTCTCGGAGTGGGATTCGTCGGTGCGGTTATGGCAGCTATCGTGGCGGATGTAGAGAATAAAAAGGGAATTCCGACCAAATTCGTCATCGGCGTACAGCGCCCCTCTCCACGTTCTTTTTGGAAAATTCCGACCTTGAATAAAGGCATTTCTCCTGTGAAGGCCGAAGATCCTGAAGTCGATCCACTGATCCATCGGACCGTTCTCGAGAAGAAGACCCTCCTGGCCACATACAACGACGAGGTCCTTTCCCTGGCCGATGTGGTTGTCGTCGACGTCCAGCTCGACTTTCTCAAAGAGGATCTGGGCAACTGTCGCAGCGGCAACGTGGAGATGACGGCCCTGGAGGCTTCGTTCGAGACCATAGCGAAGAAGATCCCTGCCGACTGCCTGGTGCTGATCGAGACCACGGTGGCTCCCGGCACGACCGAGCAAATAGCCCTGCCCATGATGCGCAAGATTTTCCGCCAGCGCGGCATCAAGAGCGACCCGCTGCTGGCCCATTCCTACGAAAGGGTCATGCCCGGCCGCCAGTACGTGGCCTCGATCCGCGACTTCTGGCGCGTCTGCAGCGG
>DCVB01000095.1 GCA_002327965.1 Candidatus Aminicenantes bacterium UBA2199
CCAGTGGGTGAGGCGCGATATCTTTCCCCAGTCGTTTTTGGCGCCGCGGACGATCTCGTCGGTCTTGGCCTTGATCTCGTCGTCGAACTCGAAGGAGCCGTAATCCTCGTTCACCTTGTGGAACCACAGCGACTTGGCCTGCCAGTCGGGCGAGGTGGACAGGAGCAGCTTGGGGGCGACATCGGAGGGGTCGACCATGTCGGCCTCGCGCCGGAAGGGCTGGATGTCCTTTACCTCCCAGAAATACTCGGTATGCCCGCCCAGCATGTGGACGTAGTGGCGGGCCTGGCCGTTGTACATCTCGAACTGCAGCGGCTTCGTCGCCGGCATGCGGACCTTGTAGCTTTTCACGCGCACGGGGATTTCGGAATAGAATGGGACGATATCGTAGAAATGCCCCTTCATCGGCGGCACATAACGGTTGTCCTCTTCCGTCGCCAGCAACGCATAGGTGAACCCTTTCTGGTAGGTTCTGACCCAGACGCCGTCGCCGGGCTCGAGGCGGCCGGCCGGGATGATGATCTCGCGGGCCCCCCAGTAGATGGCCCGCGCCGGAGCCGGATAATCCCTGACCGCGGACAGGGGAACGCTTTCCACGGCGCCGGCGGCGCGGAGGACCTTCATCTCCTTCACCTCGACGTAGGCCGAAAGCGGGTCGTAGCCGAAGGTCAGCGACTGCAACTGCTTGGCCCCCTCCGTGTCGAGAACCTTGTAGAATGCCTCCCTGTCGACATGGCTGAGCCCCGAATCCTCGACGCGCACTTCCGTGCGCTCGAAGACGAGCAGGGTGTGGGCGCCGGGGAACTCCTTGGACGTGCCGGCGGCGGCCATCTGCTTGTGCAGGTCGTCCCGGGCCGGTCCCGGGACGGCGAAAAGCACAAGAATGAGCAAAAGACCTAGCATTTTTTTCAAGGCAACCTCCTGAATTTATTTCCCGCCCTTCCCGCCGGGCGATCTTTTTTTGCCGTGCTTTTTCTTGCTGCCGGGCGTTTGCTTATTGCCGGCTTTTTCTTCCTTGTCGGTTTTACCGGGCATGGCGAACATGGCGTCATCCATGACCGGGTCGATCTCGATCTCGTCAAAGGTCATTCTCACCTGCGTCCGGCCGTCCAGGCGGTTTTCGATGGCGAAGGGCATCACCAGTCCGCCCGCCGGCCGGTAATCGCCGTAAAGGATCTCGGCCAGCGCTTCGCTCTCCCCCATTTTCACCGTCCGTGAACTTTTCAGCTCCAGGCCGCTCGCGGCGTCCAGGAAATGGTCGATTTTTCGGCCGTCGGCCCGGGTGCGCTTCAGGTGGAACACCGGGACGCCGTCCATCTCCTCCCGGCCCAGCAGCTCCAGCGCCTGGCCCTTCTCCCCGCCGGCGGCAAATGGGTCCACGAAAACGGCCTGTTCGGCGAAGGTCCCGGCCTGTTCCGCCGGCATCTCCTGCGCCGCCGCGGAGTGAAAGGGCATGATCCACCAGGCCGTTTTCCCGTCAAAGGCCTGGACAATGATTTTATCCTGGAGGACCGTTTCCACGCGCATCTTGTCGGGACGCTTGCGCCAAACGGTCATGGGCATCTCGACCCCCTGGGTGGTTGCCACGATCTTTCCCGTCATCTTCCAGCGGCTCATGGGCTCGTGCTTTTCCGGGCCGCCGCGCGCCTGGCGGTTCAGGGCCAGCACCTCCTCCAGCGTCTGGGCATGGAGCAGCGCCCCGAGGATCAGGACGGCAAAAAACGGCATGACGATCTTGTTCATGTGTCTCCGATCAGGAAACTGCATTCTAGCACAAAGCATAAGAAGGTTATACGAAGAAAGAGGATCAAAGTTCGATGGACGAGGGGAAAGTTCGAAGTTCGATGATTAAGAATAAAACCAAGGCAAAAGGCAAAAGTAAAAAGGCAAAAGTAAAGAATAAAGCCATTCTAAGATATTTTTTGGTCATTTCAAAATATCTCTTTTCTTACCTTCTGCCTTTTGCCTTTCTCCTTTTGCCTTTTTCTTGCCGTTTGCCGTCTGCCGTACGCCGTGGGCCAAGTCGCAACCCAACAATTATCAAACTCTATTGATTAATTCCCACCACTAAATTACAATCTTTGTTTGTTCTAAGTATGACCGATCTCTGGAGGCCCATGGCGGACAACAAGAAGAAGCTCCTGCTGGCGGCGGCGAGGAAGGCCCGAGGCAAGGCCTACGCCCCCTATTCGAACTTCCGCGTGGGCGCCGCCGTGCTCGGCGGCAATGGCAGGATCTACAGCGGCTGCAACGTCGAGAACGCCTCCTTCGGCCTGACCTGCTGCGCCGAGCGCAACGCGGTCTTCGCCATGGTCGCCGACGGGGAAAAGCGCCTGCGCGAGGTGCTGGTCATCGGCGGGAACGCCGGGTTCCTGCCGCCCTGCGGCGCCTGCCGCCAGGTGCTCGCCGAGTTCGCCATGCCAACGGCCAGGGTCCACATGTGCGACGCGAAGGGAACCTGCCGCAGCACGACCCTCGGCGAACTGCTGCCCTTCATCTTTCACCTGCATCAGAGAGGGAAATGATCGATCTCGACAAGGAAACCCTGGTCAAGATGATCGACCACACCGAGCTGAGCGCCCACTCGGGCGAGAAGAAGATCGCCAACCTGTGCGGCGAGGCGCGCAGCTTCGGTTTCTACACCGTCTGCATCAACGGCGGCTACACGCGCTATGCCTTCGAGAAGCTCCAGGGCAGCGGCGTCCTGGTCTGCACCGTGGTCGGCTTCCCGCTGGGCGCCGGCACGCCGACGGCCAAGGCCTTCGAAGCCGCGGAGGCGGTGAAGAACGGCGCCGCCGAGATCGACATGGTGATCCACGTCGGCGCCTTGCGCGACAGGAAACTCGACCTCGTGCGCGACGACATCCGCGCCGTGGTTGACGCCAGCGGCCCGGCGCTGGTCAAGGTGATCCTGGAGACCTGTTTCCTGACCGACGAGGAGATCGTCAGCGGCTGCCGGCTGTCGGTCGAGGCCGGGGCGAAGTTCGTCAAGACCTCCACCGGCTTCGGGGCCTTCGGCGCCTTCCCCGATCACGTGCGCCTGATGCGCCGGACGGTCGGCCCCGACATCGGCGTCAAGGCATCGGGCGGCATCCGCAACTTCAAGGACGCCTGGCGCCTGATCCGCGCCGGCGCTTCGCGCCTGGGGGTGAGTTCCAGCGTGGCCATCGTCGAGGGCTTGTCTCTGTACAAGTTCGCGCCGGCCGCCTGGCTCGAGGAGGAGATCCCCTGCCATTTCTGCCCGTCGCGCTTCGCCAGCATCGACAAGCAGCCCAAGGCCGTCTATGCCTATTACAAAAAAAAGTGCCAGTCCTGTCCGCACCTGGAACCATTCAATAAATTCTACGAATAGCGAGGAAAAGATGAACGGCTGGATGGGGAAGATAATCCAGATCGACCTGGGCAGCAACCGGCAACAGGCCCTCCCCGTCACCCCGGAAACGCTGCGCCGCTTCCTGGGCGGCCGTGGCCTGGGGGTCAAGCTGTACACCGACCTCTGCCCGGATCCCCTCGACCCGTTCGCCGCGGAGAACGCCCTGATCTTCATGACCGGCCCGCTGACGGGCACGGTGATGACCTCGGGCCGCTACCAGGTCGTATCGCGCTCGCCGCTGACCGGCACCATCTGCGATTCCAGCTCGGGCGGCAGCTTCGGCGCGGTTTTGAAGAGCGCCGGGCTGGATGGGCTGGTCATCCGGGGCCGGGCAGACCATCCCGTCTACCTCTTCATCAATGACGGCGGCATCGAAGTACGCGACGCCGCCGACTTGTGGGGATTGAACACGCAGCAGACCCAGAAAGCGATCCACGAGCGCACCCCGGCAAAGACCTCGGTGGCCTGCATCGGCCCAGCCGGCGAGAACCGCGTGCCGTTCGCCGCCATCATGAACGACCGCGACCGCGCCGCCGGCCGCGGCGGCATGGGCGCGATCATGGGCAGCAAGAACCTGAAGGCCGTCGCCGCCTCGGGAAACCGGGCGGTGGTCATCGCCGATCCCGAGGCCTACCAGGCCATGAACGCGCGCCTGGACCGCGCCGTCGACAAGAACCCGGTGACCGGCAAGTCGCTGCAGGTGCTGGGCACGCCGGTGCTGGTCAACGTCATCAACGCCCACGGCATGTTCCCCACGCGCAATTTCCGCAGCGGCGTGTTCAACGACGCCGAGGGCATCAGCGGCGAGAAGATCGCCGAAACGCTGCTGCAGCGCCAGAGCGCCTGCTACAAGTGCCCGATCGGCTGCGGCCGCACCACGAAAACCAGAAACCGGCAGGGCGAGGGGCCCGAGTACGAGACCGTCTGGGCCTTCGGGGCCCAGCTGGGCATCAGCGACCTCACGGCCATCGCCGAAGCCAACTATGCCTGCAACGAGTTGGGCCTGGACACCATCACCATGGGCAGCACCATCGGCTGCGCCATGGAGCTCCACGAAGCGGGCGCCCTGGGCGAAAAGATGCTGTGGGGCGACGCCAACCGGCTCGTGGGCTGGGTGCAGGACACCGCCTGCCGGCGCGGCTTCGGCGCGGAGCTCGGGCTGGGTTCCAGGCGCCTGGCCGCCAAGTACGGCCGCCCCGAACTGGCCATGCAGGTCAAGGGCATGGAGATCCCCGCCTACGACCCGCGCGGCGCCCAGGGCATGGCCTTGTCCTACGCCACCTCCAACCGCGGCGGCTGCCACATGCGCGGCTACATGATCATGCCCGAGATCCTCGGCCACCCCGTCTTCCTCGACCGCTTTTCCACCGCCGGCAAGCCCGAGATCGTGGCCCTGTTCCAGGACATCGCCGCCGTCGTCGACTCGGCCATCCTCTGCCGCTTCCTGCAGTTCGCCATGGGCATCTCCACCTTCAGCGAGATGCTGCGCGCCGTCACCGGCCTCGACTTCAGCGACGAGGAACTGCTGACCGCGGGGCGGCGCATCTACACCCTGGAGCGGCTGTTCAACAACCGCGCCGGCTTCATGCGCGCCGACGACACCCTGCCGCCGCGCTTCTTCCAGGAGGAGTTCCAGACCGGGTCTTCGCGCCACCGCCGGGTGCGCCTGGAGGAAATGCTCGACGCTTATTATGCCGTGCGCGGCTGGGATGCGCAGGGCGCGCCGTCAGCGGCGACCTTGGCCGAGCTCGGGCTGTAAGGTGGCCGGCACGGTCACGGTCCGGTTTTACGCGCTGCTGCGGCGGCAACTGAAGACCGCGGCCATCGAGGTCGAGGCGGACGGCGGCTCGCTCCTGGAGCTGTTGACGCGTGCCGAAGAACTGGCCGGGCAGGGATTCCTGGACGAGTTGCTCGACCCGGGAAACGAACTTCTGACCGGAACCATCATCCTGGTCAACGGCGAGAATGTCCGCCTGAAGGATTATCTGAATACGCGGGTCCGCGCCGGTGACACGGTCGACCTCTTCTCCCCGGCCGGCGGCGGCTGAGCCGCTACCCTTTCCCCAGCGCCTCCCGCACCTTGGCCAGCAGGGTTTCCAGCGAAAACGGCTTGGCGATGAAGTTCGCTTCCGGGTCGTCCATGCCGTGGTCGGCGAGGATGTCGGCGGCGTGCCCCGACATGAAGAGCCGCTTCAGCCCGGGACAGCTCTCCTCCAGGCGCCGGGCCAGCTCACGGCCGTTCATCTCGGGCAGGACCAGGTCGCTGAGCAGCAGGTCGATGGCGCCGGAGTGCCCACCCGCCAGACGCAGCGCCTCGCCGGGCGAGCCCGCCGCCAGGACGGTGTACCCCGACTGACGCAGAAGGATGCCGATGATCTCCAGGATGGCCGGCTCGTCCTCGACGACCAGGATCGTCTCGCTGCCGCCCAGGTCACCGCACCGGCAGGGGTGCGTGTCCGCCGGCTTGACCGTCCCCTCCTGACGCGGCAGGTGGATGGCGAAGGTGGAGCCGCGTCCCGGCAAGCTGTCGACGGTGATGAAGCCGTGGTTCTGCTGCAGGATGCCGTAGACGGCGGGCAGGCCGAGGCCGGTGCCGCGCCCCAGAGGCCTGGTGGTGAAGAAGGGCTCGAAAATGCGCTCCTGGACTTCCGGCGCCATGCCGCAGCCGGAGTCTCTCACCGTCAGACGCGCGTATTTGCCGGGAACAGCGCCTGGAATGGACGCGCAGGCAGCGGCGTCCAGGCAAACAGCAGCCGTCGACAGTTCGATGCAGCCCACGCCGCAGATGGCGTCGCGGGCGTTCAGGCAGAGGTTCGTCAGCACCTGGACCAGCTGCTGGGGGTCGATGCGCACGGGGCCCAGCCCGGCACCGGGGCGCCACTCCAGGGTCTTGTCCTCGCCGACCAGTCGCTGCAGCATGTCCAGTGAACCGGCCAGGGTGTCGTTGAGGTCGACCAGCCTGGGCAGCGCCGTCTGGCGTCGGGCAAAGGCGAGCAATTGGCGGGTGAGCTCGGCCGAGCGGCTGGCCGCCTGGCGGATAGCGCGCAGGTCGCCCTGGAGCGGATGGTCGGCGGCCAGTTTTTGCGCCGCCATGTCGGCCTGGATCAGGATGACCTCCAGCATGTTGTTGAAGTCGTGGGCCACGCCGCCGGCGAGGCGGCCGATCGAGTCCATCTTCTGCGATTGCAGCAGCAGCGCCTGCATCTTCCCGCGCTCCTCCTCCGCCCGCTTGCTGTCGTCGATGTCGATCTCGATTCCGTCCCAGATGAGGCGGCCGTCGTGCTGGCGGCGCGGCGCCGAGATGAACAGGCGCCAGCGGACCTCGCCCGAAGGCAGGCGCACCCGCGCCTCGGCGCTGAACGGTCGCATGACGGCGACGGCTTCGGCTTCGCGCTCAGCGACTTTTTTCGCATCCTCGGGGTCGAGCTGGCCGTAGATGAACTCCGAATCACGGTAAATTTCGCGGACCGGCACTCCATGGAGCGCTTCGGCCCCGGCGCTGAGGTAGGTGAAGCGGCGCTCGCTCCCGTCCGGGCCCGAATCGATCTGGTAGACCATGCCCCCGGGCAGATTGTCGCTCAGCAGGCGCAGCCGCTCCTCGCTCTCGTGGAGCCGCTGCTCGGCCTGCTTGCGCTCGGTGATGTCGGTGATCGTGCCGACGTAGCCGATGATGCGGCCCTCGGCGTCGAATTCGGGAACGGCCCGCCCCAATACCCAGGCGACCGTGCCGTCGGAACGCAGGAAGCGGTAGTCCTCGCTCGAGGCCTGCTGCCGGCGCGAGGCCAGTTTCCAGCCCGCCACCAGGCGCCGGCGATCGTCAGGGTGGACCGCCCGCAACCAGTCCAGGCCCATGGCCTGGTTGGCCTCCAGGCCGGTGATGCGGCGCCAGGCCGGGTTCACGTAGGTGGTCGAGCCGGCGGCATCGGTGTGAAAGATCCCCACCGGCATGATGCGGGCCAGGTGTTCGTAACGCTCTTCACTTTCGCGCAGGCGGCGCTCCGACCGCTTGTGTTCGCTGATGTCCTGCAGGAAACCGGTCCACCGCACGTCGCCATCGGCCAGCGGCCGGGGCAGCGACTCGAAGTGAGCCCAGATTTCCCGGCGGCCGACGCGCAGCCGCCCCTCCCACTCGAAGGGGACCAGCCGGGCGTTGGCGTCCGTGTTGCGCCGGACCCAATCGTCCCTGTCCTCAGGGTGGACCATCTCCTCGACGATGCCGGGGGTGCTCTCGAAGGCCTGCCGGCTGATGCCGAGGATCTCGCAGAAGCGCTCGCTGGCCAGTTCAACGCAATACGGGGCGGAACGCGGGACGCTCCACGCTCCCGGCCGCCACTTCCTCCTGGAGAACACGCGGATGCGGTAGATCCCCACCGGCTGGGTGTTGACCAGGTCCAGGAACATCTCGGTTTCCTGCTGCAGCGCCGCGGCGGCCGCCTTCTGGCCGGGATCGGAATGGAGAAGGTCGCCCGGCTTTTTCCGTTCCGCCTTTCGCTTTCGCGGCGGCATGGCCGCTTGCCGGCGGCGGCCGCCCGCGGCGCCGGGTTTTCCACCGGCAGTTTTCCCGCGTCCTGATTTCTCTCGCATGGAAAAATCCTGCCTTTTTTTTTGCTCCCTGTCAATCGGGAAATGCGGCGGAACCCGGGTTGCATCCGCGCCGCTTTTTTGCTACCCTGACGGAGAAAGGCAGCGCCCTTTTCCCGCCGCGGCCCGGCCCGGAGCCGAGCCGGCGGCGCGCGCAGGAGACGCCCCATGGCAGCAGGCACATACGAGATCATTTCCCGCAAGCGCGACGGGCAGGAGTTGAGCCGGGAGGAGATCGCCTATTTCATCGAAGGCTACGTGAGCGGCGACATCCCCGACTACCAGGCTGCCGCCTGGCTGATGGCCGTCTATATCCGCGGCCTGAGCGATCGCGAGCTGGCCGACCTGACGGAAATCATGCTGGCCTCGGGCGACCGCATTCCCCTGGACACTGTCGAGGGCAGGAAGATCGACAAGCACAGCACCGGCGGCGTCGGCGACAAGGTCAGCTTCGTCGTGGCGCCGCTGCTGGCCGCCTGCGGCGTGCGCGTGCCCATGCTCTCGGGCCGCGGCCTGGGCCATACCGGCGGCACGCTGGACAAGCTGGAGTCCATCCCGGGCATGAACGTCTTCCTGAGCGGCGCTGAGTTCCGCCGGGTCCTGGCCGACACCGGCATGGTCATCTGCGGCCAGACCGACACCATCGTGCCGGCCGACAAGAAGCTCTACGCCCTGCGCGACGCCACCGCCACCGTCAGCTCCATCCCGCTGATCGCCTCCTCGATCATGAGCAAGAAGCTGGCCCTGGGCTCCGACGGCATCGTGCTGGACGTCAAGACCGGCAGCGGCGCTTTCATGAAGGACGAGCAGGATTCGATCCGCCTGTGCCAAACCATGGTCGCCATCGGCGAAAAGACCGGCCGCCCCACGCTGGGCATCATCTCCAGCATGGACCAGCCGCTGGGCCGCGTCGTGGGCAACAGCCTGGAGATGATCGAGTCCATCGAGGCCCTCCAGGGCCGGGGCTCGTCCGACGTGATGGAGGTCACCTTCGCCCTCGGCTGGTGCATGCTGCGCGCCGCCGGCATGGAGATGTCCTACGCTCAGGCCGTCGCCCGCTTCGAGGAAGCCATCGCCTCGGGCCGTGCCCTCGACGTCTTCCGGCGCTTCATCGCCGCCCAGGGCGGGGACGCGCGGGTATGCGACGACGCGGCGCTGCTGCCGGCGAGCCGGCACCAGGAGGAACTCCCGGCGCCGGCAACGGGCTTCATCACCGCCATCGACTCGTTCGCGGTCGGCATGGCCGCCATCGACACCGGCGCCGGCCGCCGCCGCAAGGAGGACGCCGTCGCCCACGGCGCCGGCTTTGTCTTTCATGCCCATGTCGGGGAGCGGGTGGAAAAGGGGCAGAGCCTGCTGACCATCCATTCCGATCAGGCCGGGTCCATGCCGGCGGTGCGGGAGCGGCTGCTGGCGGCGATCCGCATCGGCTCGGGTCCGGTCGCCAGGCCGAAGATGGTCCTGCACCTGGCGGACAGGGACGGAATCAAACCCTGGCCCTACTGAACACCATGGCAAAAGAATATAAAAGCGTTTTTTTTGACGCCGACGATACGCTGTTCGATTATCCGCAGGCCGAACGCGCCGCCCTGCTGGCCTGCCATTGGCAGTTCGCGGTACCGGCCGGAGAGGAGGAATTCATCGCCGCCTACCGCCGCCACAACCGCGACGTCTGGCAGATGTTCGAGCGTGGCCAGATCGATCAGGCATCGCTGCGCATCGAGCGCTTCCGCCGCCTGGCCGTTGAGCTCGGACTGACCGCACTGCCCCTGGAGCGGGCCAGCGCATTCTACCTGGAGGAACTCTCGGGGCAATCGCTGCTGCTGCCCGGGGCGCTGGAATTGGTGAAAAACCTGGCCCGGGCCTGTCCGCTGGCCCTGATCACCAACGGCATCGCCGCGGTGCAGAACCGGCGCTTCGCCGCTTCGCCCATCACCCCGTATTTCCAGAGCATCGTCATCTCGGAGGCGGTGGGCATCGCCAAGCCCGACCCGCGCATCTTTGCCCCGGCGCTGGAAAGGATCGGCGTGGATGCCGGTTCCGTCCTCTACGTCGGCGACAGCGTCAGCTCGGACATGGCCGCGGCGCGCAACGCCGGCATGGACTTTTGCTGGGTCAACCCCGGGGGCCTTCCCGTTCCCGATGGGTTCGCGCCTGTTTTCGTTATCACCTCGCTAGAAGAGTTTCCGTTGGAAGCAGTAGCCAGTGATTAGTGATCAGTGAATAGTGAAAAGTGAGAAGTGAAGCAATACGGTTTTGCATGAACATGTATCGTCCCCAGCTTCTTCGCGATCGGCTCTTGCCCGTCCATCCGTCTCTTTTACTTCTCACGCTCTTCTGACTCTTTCACTCCTTCCTCAAAGGCCGTATTGCGGATCATCTTCTCGGTGTCATAGGGGGCCGGGCCGCCACCCAGGAAGCGCTGGAACCACTCGAGGTGGGCGTTGTAGTAGACCGGCATCGACTTCAGGTTGTCGGGCCAGTGGCCGTCGTTCTTGAAGACGATCAGGCGCGAGGGGACTCCCTGCGACTGCAGGTCGGTGAAGAAGTGCAGGCTCTGGGTGTAGGGGACGCGGTAATCGCGCTCGCCGGTGATCACCAGGCAGGGGGTCTTGTATTTCGCCGCCCGCGAGGAGGGGTTCATGCGCTCGTACCCACCGGCGTTGGCCCAGGGCGTGCCGCCCAGGTCCCATTGCGGGAACCAGAGTTCCTCGGTGGCCCCGTGCATCGAGCGCAGGTCGTATACTCCCATCATCGCCGCCAGCGCCTTGAAGCGGGTCGGCTGCCCCTCCAGCCACATCATGGCGTAGCCGCCCCAGGACCATCCCATGGCCCCCATGCGCCCGGCGTCGACGTAGGGCAGTCCGGCCAGGTGGTCGGCCACCTTCAGCACGTCATCCATCACCTTGCCGTTCCAGTCCCCGGAGATGGCGGCGGTGAATTCCTGCCCGAAGCCGGTCGAACCGTGGGGGTTGGGGAAGGCCACGATGTAGCCGGCGCCCGGGTAGACCTGCCAGTCACCGCGGAAGCTGTCGGCCCACATCGACTGCGGCCCGCCGTGGACATTGAGGATCAGCGGGTATTTCCTGGTTGGGTCGAACCCGTGGGGCTTGACGATGAACACCTGGATGTCACGGTCCCCGGCGCCCTTGACCCGGATCTCCTCGGCGGGACGGATATCGACCTCGCCCGCCAGCGCCTGGTTGAAGGTGGTCAGGCGGCGGGGCGTCCCGCCGTCGAAGCGCGCCGTCCAGAGCTCGACCGGCTCGCCCACGGCCGAGCGGGCATAAACGACGCCGCGGCCGTCGGGCATGGGCACGAAGTCGCGGATGGTCCTGCTGCTCAGCACCTTGGCGATCCTTCCCGAGGCGATCTCGACCCGGTAGAGCGGATAGTGCCCCTGCTCCTGGACCAGGAAGAGGAGCGAGCGGGAATCGGGAGCCCAGCGGAACGTCTCCACCCAGTTGTCGATTGCCGCGGTCAGGACGCGGGACGTCTTCCTGGCCCGGTCATACAGGGCGAGGCGGAAGCAGTCGGCCTCGTAGCCGGGGGTCGCCTGGGTGCGGTAGGCGATCCAGCGGCCGTCGGGAGAATACAGTGGATCGCCGTCGAAGCCCCGGTTGCCGGCGGTGAGCGAACGGGACTCTCCCTTGCCGTCGGCGGCGAGGAGCAGCAGGTCGCTGTTGGTCGAGATCTCGGGACGGGCGTCGGGATTGTGCACCACGCAGATCTCGCGGCCGTCGGGTGAGACGTCGAAACCCCGGCCGTTTCCGTGGTTGTAGGTCGGGAAATCGGCCGGACCGCCGGTGAGCATGGTGACCTTGCCCGTCTCCAGGTCGCAGCGGAAGAGATGGCTGTATTGGAACTCCCGGTACGAGACCCAGTGGCGGTAGAGGAGCGAATCGGCCAGGTGGGCCTGGACCGGGCCCGAGGCCAGCCTGTCGGCCTGCTGCTTGTGGCAGGCGCCATCCGCCCCGCATTCGGGGTAGACCGAGGCGGCAAAGACAATGGCCTTGCCACCGGGGAAGGGCAGCGGGGTGGAAACGCCGGCAGCGAAGTCGGTGACTTTCCTGGCCTCGCCGCCATCGATGGGCAGCGCGTAGAGCTGGGGCGAGCCGCCGCGGCTCGACACGAAATAAAGCGTCCGGCCGTCGGGCGACCAGACAGCCGAGTTCTCCGAGCCCTTTTCGTAAGTCAGCTGCCGTACCGTCCCGGCAGGCCAGCGGATCTCGTACAGGTCGGTGTTCCGCTCCGCTTGCTTCAGGTCGGTCGACGACACCTCGAACACCAGCCGGTCGCCGGACGGGGAAAGGGCCAGACCCGACACTCCCTTCAGCCTATAAAGGTCATCGATGGTGAATGGCCTCTTGGCAGCGGCCAGCGGCGCCACAGCCAGGATGACGGCCAAAACGAAAAGCATTGTTTTTTTCATCGGTGGATTCCTCCTCTAAATTCGCGGGGTCTCCCCGCCAGGGGCATCATACCACAATCGCGCCGGAGCCGGGACGCAGGAAAAAAGTGAAAAGTGAAAAGTGAAGAGAAAAAAGGACTAGCCGCGAGACGAACAAGAGTACGTCAATACTCTCGATTCACTTTTCACTAATCACTATTCACTTTTCACTGAGCCGGCGCTAGCCCAGCAATATGCCGGCCAGGGTGGCGGTCATCAAGGTGGCCAGGGTGCCGCCCAGGACCGCTTTCAGCCCCAGCGCCGCGATGTCCTTCCTGCGGTGCGGCGCCATGGGGGCGATGCCGCCGATCTGGATGGCGATCGAGGAAAAGTTGGCGAAGCCGCACATGGCATAGGTGGCCATGGTGACGGCCTTGGGGCTCAGGGCGCCCTGGCGGATCAGGCCGACCAGGTCGATGTAGCCGACGAACTCGTTGAGCACCACCTTGGTGCCCAGCAGGCTGCCGAAATGGAAGGCATCGGCCGCGGGCACGCCGATGCCGACGGCCAGGTAGCGCAGCACCACGCCGAAAACGAGCTGCAGCGACAGGGGCATGCCGAAATGGGCCCGCAGGTAGGCGTTGATGCCCAGCAGGTCGCCCAACCCGGTGAAGAGGTAGTTGATCAGGGCGATGCCGGCGATGAAGGCGATGAGCATGGCGCCGACATTCAGCGCCAGCTGCATGCCGTCGCCGGCGCCGGTGGCCGCCGCCTCGATGACGTTGTCGGCGTTCTTCTCCACCTTCAGGTTGACCTTGCCCTTGGTCGCCGGCGTGCCGGTTTCCGGGAAGAGAACCTTGGAGATGACCAGCCCGGCCGGCGCCGCCATGACGCTGGCGGCCAGCAGCTGCACGGCGAAGCGCAGCTGCGCCTCGGCCAGGGGGATGTTCTGCACCTCGGCCAGGGCCTGGCCGAGCATCTGGATGTAGGCGGCCATCACGCCGCCGGCGATGGTGGCCATGCCGCCGACCATGACGGTCAGGATCTCGGAATTGGTCATGTTGCCGATATAGGGCTTGATCAGCAGCGGCGCCTCGGTCTGGCCCACGAAGATGTTGGCCGTGTTGGAGAGCGACTCGGCCCCCGAGGTGCCCAGGAGCTTGGCCATGAGCCAGGCCATGCCCCTGACCACCGCCTGCAGGATGCCGAGGTAATAGAGGACCGAGGTCAGGGTGGCCACGAAGACGATCGTCGGCAGCACCTGGAAGGCGAAGTAGACGCCCAGGCTGTCCGGCCCCGAGTTGGCCGCCAGGCGGCCGAAGACGAAGCGCGAGCCCTCGGTGGTGAAGCCGAGCAGGCTGACCACGGCGCCGCCCAGCCAGGAGATGGCCGTCTTGGGCCAGCCCAGCGGCGCGAACCAGGAACGCAGCGTGTCGGCATAGAGGATGAAGACGGCGAACACCAGCTGGATGAGGATGCCCTTGAGAACCAGCGGCCAGTTGACGCGCCGGCGATTGTTGGAGAACAGCAGGGCGATGCCGATGATCAGGAACAGGCCCAGAACGCCGCGCAGGAGCGAGATCAGGTTCATGATGCACCTATGGCTCGGTACGGATTTAAAAAATCATAGTAGCCGCAGGGGCTCGCAAAGTCAAGAAGGAGGTTCGACGTTCGGCGTTGAAAAGCACTGTTGAAGCGTTGACGAGTTGAAGGGTTGAAGCGTTAAGGCATTGCATTTGAAGAATGTTTTTTTTCGAACTCATTAACGCTTGAACTCTTTAACCCTTGAACTAGTGCTGAAAGACTTGAACGTCGAACTACTGGAATTGCTTTTCGATCTTTTCGTAATACTCGATGATCTGGTGCACGTACTCGCGCTTCTTGATGTAGCTGCCGGGGAAGAAACTGCGCTTGAAGCCGTAGATGACGAAGTTCTTCAATTCCTTGGGGGTGATATGGAAGGCCTGGACCGCCTTCTGGATCTCATTGCTCACCGTGGTCTGGGAGACGGTGCGGTTGTCGGTGCAGAAAGTGGCCGACAGCTTGGCCTTGCGCATGTGGCGGAAGGAGTGGCGCGCCAGATCGCGGATGGCCGGAATGGTCTGCAGGTTCGAGGTCAGGCAGACCTCGATGGTGATGCGCCGGTCGGCAATGAACTGCACCAGGTTGTCGATGTAGGCCTTCTTGTCCTTGATGTCGGGGCTCTTGATCATGTGCGGGTCGAACAGGTAGACGGCATGGCCCAGGCGGTCGGCGTGCAGGTCGGTGATGGCCTGGAAAATGCTTTCCGGGCCGTAGGCCTCGCCGGCATGGACGGTCTTCTTGAGGAAGTGCTTGTGGGCCAGGGCGTAGGCCGCGGCATGGTCGCCGGCCGGGTAGCCCGCCTCGGCGCCGGCCAGATCGAAGCCGACGATGGGCAGGCCCAGGCGGTTGCGCGCCTCGACCGCCGCGCGCACCAGCTCCTGGGAAGCCAGTCCGAATACCCACTTGCGCTCGGAATGGGCGTGCACGTCGAGCAGGCTGTCGAAATAATTCGAGAAACCCTTGCCGAACATGCGCATGGCGCAGGCGATGATGCCGTATTCGAAGGGCGGCTCGTTGCCGCGCTTCACTTCCGGTCGGGCGTTGAACTCGTCCTTGGCCCGGGCCAGGCCGCGGTCCAGCGCCGCCATGACGTCAATGCTGGTCATGCGGGCGTTCTGGTGCAGCTGCGGCGCGAAGCGCACTTCGATGTAGCGCACCCCCTCGCGCTGGTTGTCCACGGCCAGCTCGTAGCCCACTCGTGCCAGCGCCTCCGGCGTCTGCATGACGGCCGTGGTGTAGGCAAAACCCTGCAAATACTCGGGCAGGTCGGCGTAAGCGTTCTTGAACACCAGGCGGCGCAACCCGGCCTCGTCCCAGGCCGGAAGCTCGACGCCCTGCTCGCGGGCCAGCTCGACCAGGGTCGAGAGGCGCAGCGAGCCGTCCAGGTGCAAATGCAGGTCGGTCTTGGGGATCCTCTCGATGAATTCCCTGCTGATCTTCATGCTATTTCTCCTTTTCCAGGCTGCGCGCCACCTCGGGCTTGAAGCGGGCGATCTCGCCGGGCTCGAGGCCGTTCAGCTCGTGGGGGAAGACCAGCCACTTGTCGGTCTCATGCACGTAGAAGTCGGGCCGGCGGTCGGTGCGGTTGTTTCCGGGCTTGAAAAAGACGGTGGCCACGCGGATGTCGTGCGGCGCGTTGCGCCGCGAGCGCTCGTGCAGCGATTGGATGATGGCCTGGATGCTCAGGCCCGTGTCATACACGTCGTCGACGATCAACAGGCGGTGCTCGGCGCCGGCGTTGTCCACGATGTAGCCCAGGCCGTGGATGCGGATCTGCTTGCCGCGCCGCTCGATGCCCTCGTAGGACGAGGTGCGGATGGCGATGTGGTCGCTGGGCACGCCGTTGTGCTCCAGCAGCTCCTGCACGGCGATGCCCACCGGCGTGCCGCCGCGCCAGACGCCGACGATGAAGTCGGGCCGGAAGCCGCTCTCCAGCACACGCCGCCCCAGGCGGAACGAATCCTCCAGCAGCTCCTGGGCGCTGATGAATCTTTTTTCGGCCATGTGTCCGTCCTCTCCTTTCTCAGCGTTCCTTGCTGCCGCCGCCGCGCAGGCGCTGGCGGATCATGGTCACGACCATGGCGGTCGAGACCGGGTTGTGCCCCTCGGGGATGATGATGTCGGCGTACTTGCGGCTGGGCTCGACGAAAGCCTCGTGCATCGGGCGCACCGTCCCCAGGTACTGGCCGATCACCGAGTCCATGCTGCGCCGGCGCTCCAGGATATCGCGCTTCAGCCGGCGGATGAAGCGCAGGTCGGCGGCGGTGTCGACGAAGATCTTGACGTCCATCAGCTCGCGCAGCGCCCGCTCGCAGAAGATCAGGATGCCCTCGATGACGATCACCTTGGCCGGCTTCTTGACGATGCCCTTCTTCAGCCGCGCGTGGGTGGAAAAGTCGTAGACCGGCATCTCGATCATCCGGCCGGCGATCAGTTCGCGCAGGTGGCGCACCATCAGGTCGGTCTCCAGGGCGTCGGGATGGTCGAAATTGATGCGGGCGCGCTCCGCCAGCGGCAAATGGCTGGCATCCCGGTAATAGGCGTCGTGCTGGATCATCACCATCTGCGGGTGGTTGATGCTCGCGATGCTCGCCATGATGGCGTTGGCGATGGTGGTTTTGCCCGAGGCCGTGCCGCCGGCCACCCCGATGATCAAGGGCTTTCTCTTCATCGGCCCATGGTAGCACATGCTTGAACGCGAGTCAAAACGGCTTTTTTGCCCCGCGCGGCCAGGTTATTTTATTTTTATCCGCGGGGGGGATTGATTTTTCATTTTTTTGGATTAAGATATGCTTCATGTCAGAGCAACAAATTAAAAGGAGGAGTATATTCATGAAAAGAGCACTTTTCGCAGTCCTGCTGTTCTGCCTCATCCTTCCCGGGCTGGTCACGGCCCAGGGCGTGACGACGGCAGCGTTCAACGGGCTGGTCACCGACGTCGACAATAATCCCGTCGTCGGCGCCACCGTCACCGCCGTGCATACGCCCACCGGGACGGTCTATACGGCCGTCAGCCGCATGGACGGCCTGTTCAACATCCCGGCCGTCCGCGCCGGCGGCCCCTACACGGTCACCATCGCCATGGAGCCCTTCAAGGCCCAGGAGATCAGGGGCATCACCCTGCGGCTGGGCGAGGATCGCAACCTGAAGTTCCAGCTGGCGCTGGAGACCATCGCCGAGGCGGTCACGGTCATCGCCTCCAACCCGATCATCTCTGAAGGGCGCACCGGCGCCGCCCAGAACGTCAGCACGGCCATCATCGAGAGCATGCCCTCGATCGGCCGCTCGTTCGACGACTTTGCCCGCCTGGCCCCGCAGGTGGACCCCCGCGGCGGCGGCGCCTACTCGGCCGCCGGCAAGAGCAACCGCTACAACAACATCCAGATCGACGGCGCCGTCAACAACGACCTGTTCGGCCTCGGCTCCAGCGGCACCCCCGGCCTGGCCGCGCCGATCTCGCTGGACGCCGTCCAGGAGTTCCAGCTGGTCATCGCCCCCTACGACGTCCGCCACGGCGGCTTCACCGGCGCCAGCTTGAACGCCATTACCCGCAGCGGCACCAATACCTTCGCCGGGTCGGCCTATTACTTCGGCCGCAACCAGGACTTCGTGGGCAAGGGCCCGGACAACAAGGCCTACGGGACCTTCAGCGAGAAGCAGTACGGCTTCCGCGTCGGCGGCCCGGTCATCAAGGACAAGCTGTTCTTCTTCCTGAGCGGCGAGATGGGCGACAACAAGGTCCCGACCAACTACGTCATCGACGACAGCGGTTCCTCCAACGATTTCGGCGGCAGCAACGTCAATAAGGCCGACGCCGACCGCTTCATCAGCATCCTGAAGAACAAATACGGCTACGACCCGGGCGGCTACGGCGAGGGCTACAAGGACGTCATCCAGGACAACTCCAAGCTCTTCCTGCGCATGGACTACAACATCAGCGACAAGCACCGCCTGACCCTGCGCCACAACCTGGTCAGCGGCAGCCGGGACAACAATCCTTCCAAGGCCTCCAGCTACGTCTTTCCCTTCGCCGACGTCTACTATGAGCTGACCAACACCACCAACTCCACCGTCGCCCAGCTGAACAGCACCCTGGGCAACAACCTGTTCAATGAGTTCATCGTCAACTACACCACCATCCGCGACAGCCGCGCCGTGGGCGACACCCTTTTCCCGCAGGTGAACGTGGCCATTGCCGGCGGCTACCGCCTGACGGCCGGCACCGAGCAGTACTCGGGCGCCAACAGCCTGGACCAGGACATCATCGAGATCACCGACAACCTGACCTGGTACAAGGGCAAGCACACGTTCACCATCGGCACCCACAACGAGTTCTTCAACTTCGCCAATGTCTACATCCGCAACTACTACGGCTACTGGGAGTTCAACAGCCTGAACGACTTCGAGATCGGAAAGTCCTCCCGCTACTACCATGATTTCTACACCGCCGATCCCAAGCAGAAGTGGGCGGCCAAGTTCGGCGTCATGCAGCTGGGCGCCTATGCCGGCGACAACTGGGCCGTGCTGCCCAACCTGACCCTGACCCTGGGCGTGCGCCTCGACGTGCCGATCATCAACGACATCCCCCAGGCAAACCCGCTGGTGGAGCAGGTTTTCGGCATCAAGACCGACCAGGCCGCTTCGGGCAACCTGCTGTTCTCGCCCCGCGTCGGCTTCAACTGGGACGTGAGCAAGGATAAAACCACCCAGGTGCGCGGCGGCATCGGCATCTTCTCCGGCCGCACACCCTACGTGTGGATCTCCAACCAGTATTCCAACACCGGATTGGAGTTCACCCGCTTCGACCTGCGGAACCCTTCGTTCTCATTCGTCCCCGATCCTCTGAACCAGCCTGAGTCTGGCCCCGGCCTGGTCTCCGGCACCAGCGAAGTCGACGTCATCGACGACAAGTTCACCTATCCCCAGGTGCTGCGCACCAACCTGGCCGTCGACCATGAGCTGCCCTGGGGGATTATCGGCACCCTGGAGTTCATCTATTCCAAGAACATCAACGAGATCCTCTACAACAACCTCAACCTGCGCAAGACCGGCGAGATCGGCCTGGGCGGCCGCGTCATGTACGCCCGCGACGTCAACCCGAAGTTCACCGACGTCATCCTGCTAACCAACACCTCCAAGGGCTACCAGTACACCTTGTCGGTCCAGTTCCAGAAGAGCTTCAACAAGAACTCCTGGGCCAACTTCTCCTACGCCTACGGCCAGGCCAAGGACGTCAACTCCGGCACCTCCTCGCAGGCCTCCTCCAACTTCGTCTACAACAACATCCGTTACGACGCCAACGATCCCGAGCTCACCTGGTCCAACTACGACGTGCGCCACCGCATCGGCGCCGCCGTCTCCTACACCTTCAACTTCCTCAAGGACGCCCCGACCAGCATCGGGTTGTTCTACGGCGCCCGCTCCGGCCGCCCCTACTCCACCACCTACAACTACTACGACGCCAACGGCGACCGCGCCACCGGCAACGACCTGGTCTACGTGCCCGCCTCGCTCAACGAGGTCATCATGGTCGACTCCAACGGCATCGTCCTGGCCGACCAGAACGCCGCCTGGAACTCCCTGAACGATTACATCGCCGGCGACCCGGCCCTGGCTGCCGCTCGCGGCACCATCATCCAGCGCAACGCCAGCCGCGATCCCTGGTACCATGGCCTCGACGCCCGCCTGGCGCAGGACATCCCCATCCCCGGCCTGAAGGACCACCGCCTGCAGGTCACCCTGGACATCGTCAACGTGCTCAACCTGCTCAACAACGAGTGGGGCAAGTCCTGGTACGTCAGCAACCAGAATGACACTCCCTGGACGCTGAAGGGGATCGACGCCGCCACCGGCAGGCAGAAGGTCAACTTCTCGACGCGGGACCGCTTTGTCCTCAGCCAGCTCGGTTCGCGCTGGCAGATGCAGCTCGGTCTGCGCTACTCGTTCAACTGAGAACAATCGGATCCCCTGACCGGGATCCGAGCGGAAAAAGGGACCCCCCGGCCGCAAGGCCGGGGGGTTTTTTTTTGACCTGCAAAATGAGAACGCTCCGGGACCGGTGAGAGGCCCGCTTCGCGACAGCGGCCATCGTGCACCGCCCGCGCTTGACACCACAAGCGAATTTCCTCAGAATGCTATTCTCAAGATGGGCCCGGGGGCAAGACAGGTTTTCCTGCGCATCGTCATCCCGGGACGGATCGGGGGTGCCCCATGAGAATCCGCTCCATCGTTTTGGCGCTCATCCTCGCCTGCCTCGCCTCGCTGACGGGCGCCGCTTCGCAGCAACTCACCATCCTGCACAGCAACGACGTGCATGGCCATCTGCGGCCGTTCAGCTACCCGGACATCGCCTTGCGGGACAGCCGGCTCTCCGACCTGCCGGCACATCGCGACATCGGCGGCATCGCCAGGCGCGCCACTCTCGCCGCCCGCATTCGCGCGGAACTGGAGCCGCGCGGGACACCCCTCTGGCTGGTCGATGCCGGGGATTTCTATTACTACAGCCCCTTCTCGATCGAGTACCACGGCAGGGCGGACGTGGCGGCGATGAATGCCGCCGGCTACGACTTCGCGGCGCTCGGCAATCACGAGTTCGAAGGCTCGCTGGCGCAGCTCAGGGAGATGATCGCCTCCGCGCGTTTTCCTTTCCTTTGCGCGAACGTCACGGCTGCCGCGGACGGCCGGCCGCTCGCCAAAGCGTATGAGGTACGCCAGGTCGGAGACGTGCGCATCGGCATTTTCGGCCTCGTCGAGAATGAAGCCGCCAAATACCCGGCGGCCAGGGAAGGCCTGGCGGTCGCCGATGTCTTCACGGTCGCGCCCGAACTCGTCGCGCGGCTGCGCGGCACCGAGAAGGCGGACATCGTTATTTTGCTGTCGCACTGCGGCCATGCGGATGACCGGCGCCTGGCGCGCAGCGTACCGGGAATCGACGTGATCGTCGGCGGCCATTCCCACACGCGTCTGCCGCAGGGCGAGACGGTCTGGTGGTCCGACGAGCTCAAAGCGGATGAAGTCAATGGCACGATCATCGTGCAGGCGGGCCAGAGGGGCGGCGAACTGGGGCGGCTCGATCTACTTCTCAAGAAGAACGCGTCGGGGCAGTGGCGGGTCGGCCGTTATCAGGCGCGGCTGCTCCCGGTCACCAGCGCCACGCCCGATGATCCGGTTGTGACCGCCGAGCTGGACCGCCTGTGGGCGCCGCTGGCCGCCAAGTACGACGAACTCATTGCGACGGCAACGGCCGATTTCGCCAACCGCGGCGACGACAGCCCCCAGGTCCACTTCATCGCCGACGCGGTGCGGGCCGAGTTCGGCGTCGAAATCGAGTTCGAGAACCTGGCCGGCGTGCACCACCCGATCCTGGCCGGGCCGGTCACCCGGGCGCAGCTATCCGATCTCGATCAGCGCCGCTTCACCATCGTGACCTTTCGCATGGCCGGCCGCGAGATCCGGCGCCTGGTCCAGCGTTTCAAGCCGGTCGCTTCGGGGCTGCGCTACCGGATCTTCTGCGGCACGCTCCAGGAGATCACGGTCGGCGGCGCCCCCCTGGCCGATGCGCGCCTGTATTCATGCGCGGCGAACTCGGCGCTGGCCGGCCGCCTGGCCGGTTTCGAGATGCTGGAGATGAGGGACACCAAGAGATCCTGGGCCGGAGTGGTGATCGACGCCATGCGCCGGGCGGGCACGATCACCCCGGCCTACGACGGCCGCCGCGTCGTGATCGAAGCGCTCCGTCGGGAGAGCGGCGGACAGGATGCGACTCAATGAGCGAAATGAATGCCTGAACCCGTTTGACGATCGATGGCAATGAGGGATGAGAAGCCGCAATGGTCCGCTTCATTGCGGTGACTCATCACGGATCACGCATCACGACAGATCGGATCGATCACTGACATGAAGCAGCGAACGGCTTCAGCATGGAGTCATGCCATCTTGGGGATCACCATGCTCAGCAGACGCATGAAGAAGCTTTTGACCCGCTCGGCCGTCTCGGTCACTTCGCGGTGGCTGAGCGGCTGCCTGGAGATGCCGGCGGCCAGGTTGGTGACGCAGGAGATGCCGGCCACGCGCAGCCCCATGTGGCGGGCGCAGATGGCCTCGGGCACGGTGGACATGCCCACGGCGTCGGCGCCCAGCCCGGCCAGCATGCGCACCTCGGCCGGCGTCTCGTAGGAGGGGCCGCTCAGGGCCAGGTAGACGCCCCGCCTGGGTTCCAGGCCGATCTGCGCCTGAGCGGCGGCGATGAGTTCCTGGAACTCCGGGTCATAGACGGTGCTCATGTCGGGGAAGCGCGGTCCCAGGCGCTCGTCGTTGCCGCCGCGCAGCGGGTTGAGCCCCATGCCGTTGATGTGGTCGCGGATGATCATCAGGTCGCCGGGCCGCAGTTCGTTGCCGATGCCACCGGCGGCATTGGTCAGCAGCAGGCTCGTGATCCCCAACTTGCCCAGGACGCGCACCGGGAAGACCACGTCCTCGATGGCGTGGCCCTCATAATAATGGTAGCGCCCCTGCAAAACCGCCGTGGCGACGCCGCCTACCGTTCCCAGGACCAGGCGCCCGGAGTGGCCGGCGACACTCACCCTCCTGAAGTGGGGGATCTCGCCGAAGGGGATGGCCGCGGCGTCCTGGAGACGGCCGGCGAACTCTCCGAGGCCCGAACCCAGCACCACGCCGACGCGCGGCGCCAGCGCCGACCGCGAGCGGATGAATTCCACCGCTGCCATTATTTTATCGTATGGTTCCATCGTGCCTCCTGAGTCCGGCCGAAACGTAGCATACGGGCCGGGGATTGTCAAAAAGAACCGCGCTTATCAGTGATTCGTGATGAGTGATGCGTGATGAGAAAGAATGTCAAAACGAAATCCCATCCGACTCCTCACTCTTTCTCATCACTCATCACTGAGCACTGAAAGTTCGTTCACTCATTACGTCTGCTTCGGCCGGTTCTTCTCCTGGATGATCTCGGCGGCGATGCTGATGGCGATCTCCTCCGGCGTGTGGCTGTGGATGGCCAGCCCCACCGGGGCGCGCACCCTGCCCAGGGCCCGGCCGCTGAACCCTTTTTTCTCCAGGCGGGCGAAGATGGCGGCGTTCTTGGCCGGGCTGCCCAGCAGCCCCAGGTAGCGCAGTTTTTTGCGCAGCAGCTGGCCGAGAACCTTCTCGTCGGCCTGGTGGCCGTAGGTCATGATCACCACGTAGCTCATGTCCCCCTCCTCCACCAGGCGGCCGACGGAACGGAAGCTGACCACGTGCTTCTCCTGGGCAAAGGCATTGTCTGCCATCGTCGCCAGGTCCTCGCGGTCGTCAAGGACGCGGACATGGAAATCGAGTCCGGCCATCACCCGCGACAGGGCCAGGCCGACATGGCCGCCGCCGATGATGGTCAGGGTCGGGCGCTGCCCGGTCTCCTCGCGGTAGGTCCATTCGGCCGCCGAGCGGGCGGTAAAGGCGCCGCCCCCTTTTTTCCCCGGCTGGAACTCCAGCCCGCGCGGCGAAAGCTGCAGCCGGCCGGGGCGATTGCGCTTCAGGGCGAAGAGGAGCGAATCGACGGCGTCGCCGTCGCCGGCGTTCAGGGGCAGCAGGGCCACCTGCTGCCAGCCGGAGCAGATCATGCCGGAGCGCCTGCTGGCGGCGGTTTTTCCGGTCGGGCCCTCATGATGCAGCAGCTTCAGCAAACGCACGCGGCCGCTGCCGCGCGCGAGCAGCGCGGCCGCCTTGTCCGCCAGGTCTTTTTCCACGGCGCCGCCGCCAATGGTGCCGTGCCGCTCGCCGCGGATCGTCACCGCCATCTTGAAACCCGGCTTGCCGGGCGACGAACCGCCGCTGGCCACCACCAGCAGCAGCATCAGCGGCTCGCCGGCCCGGATGCCTTCATGGACGAATTCCCAGAAATGGACTTGGTTCATTGATCTCTCCTGGCGCGCAGGGCGGCGTCGATCCGCTCCCGGTCGGCCGGCGTGTCCAGGTCGGCCAGGACGCCGGGATCGTCGACCTCGACGACGACGCTGCCGCGACGGCGGATGATGTTCCCCAGGTTGGAGCCCGGGGGCTCGGCGATGATGTCGGGAATGAGCGTGGCCGGCAGCAGGACCGGGTGGCCCCGGCGTCCCGCGCAGGCGGGAACGACGATGTCGGCGTCATGTCCCGCATCCAGCAGCCGGCGCAGGACGGCGGTTCGCACCAGCGGCATGTCGCCGGGAAGGAGAAAGAAGCGCGGGGCCCGCACCCGGCGCGCCCCGGCCTGCACCGATGAAAGCATGCCGGTGGCGAAATCCTTGTTCACGACCAGCTCGACGCCCTGCAGGCCGGCGACCAGTTCTTCGACCTGATCGGCCCCGGAGCCGGCCACGACGATCACGCGCGAACAGACGGCGGCCAGGGACTCCAGTGCCCACAGCAGCAGGGGCCTGCCGCCGACTCGCGCCGTCATCTTGAACACCCCGGCGCGGCAGGAGCAGCCGCCGGCCAGCAGCACGCCGTCAACCGCGGCGCCCATTGTCGCCCTGCGCCCGGTCGTTTCCCAACCAGGCACCGCGGCCCGCCTCGGCCTCGATCCGGCCGTCGGCGAACACCGTTTCGCCGCGGCTGAAAACCCAAGCCGGCGCGCCGACGAGCTCAAGCCCCTCGTAAATGGCGTGGTCGCAGCGCTGCCACTGCCGGGCGGCGGCCACCGTCCATTTTCTGTCGCGATCCCACACCACCAGGTCGGCGTCGCTCCCGGGGCGGATCGTTCCCTTGCGCGGATAGAGGCCGAACAGCTTCGCCGGGCGCGTCGCGACCAGGTCGACGAAGCGCGCCGGGCTGATCCCGCCGCTGCGGACGCCGAAGGTATGGAGCAGCGGCAAGCGGTACTCGATGCCGCCGGTGCCGCCGGGAACCCGGGTGAAATCGTCACCGGCATGGCGCCGCTTGTCGGCAAGGAGGAACGGGCAATGGTCGGTGCCGATCGTCTGCACCAGCCCACTGGCCAGCGCCTGCCACAGGGCCTGACGATGCTCCCCGCTCCTCAGCGGCGGGCTCATGACCGCGGCCGCCGCCGCGTCGCCTTCGGTTGCGTACAGGCTTTCATCCAGGAGCAGGTACTGCGGGCAGGTCTCGGCGATCGCCGTCTGCCCGGCTTGGCGGGCGGCGGCGACGGCGTCGATCCCCTGGCGCGTCGACACGTGCACGATGTAAAGCGGCACCCCGGCCAGTTGCGCCATCAGCAGGGCCCGGCGGATCGCGTCGCCCTCCACCTCGGGCGGCCGCGCCAGCGCATGATGGGCGACCGATGTCTTTCCCCCGGCCAGCAGCGTTTTCTGCAGGTAGGAGACCATGTCGCCCGCCTCGGCATGGACCAGGGTCAGGAACTTTAACTTGCGGGCGGCATCGAGGACGGCAAGGAACTCCCGATCCTCCAGGCCGATGGTCTCCTTGTAAGCCAGGTAAGCCTTGACCGAGACGATCCCCTGGCGGCGGCAGGCTTGCAGCTCGGAAAGCGTCCGCTCCCCCCAGGCGGTTACGCTCATGTGCAAAAGGTAATCGCAAACCGACCCTCGCGCCGCATCCTTCCTGGCCGCCAAGGCGGCGGACAGGGACTCGTGGCGGCCCGGTGTGACAAAATCGATGATCGTGGTCGTGCCGCCGGCCAGGGCGGCGCGGGTGCCCGAGGCGAAATCGTCGCTGGAGGTGCCGTTGGCCGTCTCCAGCCCGAAGTGGACGTGGGGGTCGACTCCGCCGGGAAAAACCTCGCAACCCGAGGCGTCGATGACGCGGTCGGCGGCGGCTGGAGCGGCGAGGCCCTCCCCCACCGCGGCGATGGTTTCCCCCTCGACCAGGATATCGCCCCGGAAAGAGCGGCCGTCGGAGACGATCGTCCCGTTGCGGACCAGGGTCCTCATCTCAGGACAAGGCCTTCAGCAGGCCCGTGCGCTCGTTGAATTCGGCGATCATCTCGTCCCAGCGCCCGACCTGGCTGAAGATGCGCGGCCAGATCTCCCGGTCGTGCCAGAGCTGGTTGAGGTCGGCGATCTCCTTGGCCTGCTGCTCCACCCAGGTGAAGTACTTCAGGTTGTGGATGGCCTTGCGGTCGCTGTAGGTCAGCTCCTTGAAGAAATCCTCTCCCTGCCCCCAGAGACAGCGCTCCAGGTCGCAGCTTGCCTGCAGCGCGGTATACTCGCCGCGCTCGTCATGAAGCTCCCGCAGCCGTGAAGCATAGAGGTCGGAAGAATCGGTGGCCAGAGTGACCAGCACGTCGTCGCCGGTCATCTCGAAATGCTTGGCCGTCTTGATGGCCGCCAGGACGTTGGCGATCGAGGAGATGCCCAGCAGCGGCAGGCCGTCGACCTGCTCCTCCGCCAGGCCCAGTTCCAGAAGGCGCCGGCGCCCGGCCGGCTCGTTGAACAGGCGCAAGAGGCGCATGCAGTCCTCGTCGTCGATGGCGGCCACGGCGTCGGTATTGCGCACGTTGTGGATCCAGGGCACGTGCTTGTCGCCGATGCCTTCGATGCGGTGGCCGCCGAAGCCGTTGTGCAGCAGCGTCGGGCACTGCTGCGCCTCGGAAGCCACCACCTTGAGCGCCGGGTGGCTCAGGCGCAGGGCGTCACCGGCGGCGATGGTGCCGGCCGAGCCGGTGGCCGAAACAAAGGCGGCCAGGACCGAGCCGGGGCCGGCCAGCCGGTTGAAGATCTCCTCGATCGCGGCGGCGGTATTGGTGTGGTGCCACACGGCGTTGCCGAACTCGTCGAACTGGTTGAAAATGACGCAATCGGGCCGCGTCTTGCGGATCTCCCAGCATTTGTCGTAGATCTCCTTGACGTTGGACTCGCAGCCCGGGGTGGCGATGACCTCGGCGCCGATCTCCCGCAGCCAGTCGAAGCGCTCGCGGCTCATCAGCTCGGGCAGGATGGCGACGGCGGTGCAGCCCATGAGGTACGAGTCGAAGGCGCCGCCGCGGCAGTAGTTGCCGGTCGAGGGCCAGACCGCCTTGTGGAAGGTTGGGTCGAAGCGGCCGCTGACCAATACCGGCGCCAGGCAGCCGTAGGCGGCGCCGACCTTGTGCGCCCCGGTGGGGAACCACTTGCCGACCAGCAGCACGATGCGCGCCTTGACTCCGGTTAGCAACGGCGGCAGTTCCAGGAAGTTGGCGCCGCCGAACAGGCCGCCCTTTTCCCGGGGCTCGTTCTTCCAGGTGATGCGGAACAGGTTGAGCGGGTGCAGGTCCCAGAGGCCGATGCCGCGCAGCCTGTCCTTGATCCGGGCCGGGATCCTCTCCGGATCGCGCTGCTCTGCGAAGGTGGGCAGGATGATGTTCTTCTCGCGGAAGCGGGCGACGGTCTTTTCCAGCACGGCCGGATCGACGACGCGGTCGATGATGGGGATCATAAGAGCTCCTTTTTGCGCGAGGATATTTTCCTCTTTCATGCCGGGGGTGTCAAGGGTCAGGGAGAGGAACTCAGTGTAGGGTGTAAGGCGTAAGGTGTAAGGAAAGAGAAGAAACTGATCCAACTCAGTACTCCTTTTTAAAAAGCATGGTGGCGCTTTTAAAAAAACGCCGATGATCGATAGTATGCCTTATTCTTCCCCTGTGCCTTACGCCCTGCGCCCTGCGCCGAGCCCCTTGTTCGGTTCAATATGGTATAATTAATCATGGGTAAAATCACTCTAACCTACCCCGACGGCAACACGATCACCGCGCCCCCCGGCAAGAACCTGTTCGAGCTGAGCCGCGGCGCCAGCGGCCTGGTGCTGGCCGCGCGGCTCGACGGCGACCTGGTGCCGCTGGACGTCGTCCCGGAGCGGGATGCCCGCCTGGAATGGGTGACCTACGGCGAGAAGGCCGGCGTGGAGGCCTACCAGCGCAGCGCCTCCTTCATCCTGAACATGGCCGTCTCCGAGCTGTTCCGCAACACGCGCCTGGTCATCGGCCACTCGATCTCCTTCGGCTTCTACTACGACTTCGCCTGCGGCATCCCCGTCACCCAGGAGCTGCTCAACGAGATCAGCGCCCGCATGCGCGAGATCTGCGCCCGCGACCTGCCGTTCCGCCGCCGCCGGCTGCCGCGGCGGCAGGCCGTCGACTTTTTCGCCGGCCGCGCCATGAGCGACAGCCGGCGCCTGGCCGAGCACTTCCCGGGCGAAACGCTCCAGGTCTACGAGTGCGGCAATTTCGCCAACCTGGAGATCTATCCGCTGGCCTTTTCCACCGGCGCCGTTTCGCGCTTCGAGCTGAAGTCCTACAGCCCGGGCTTCGTCATGCTTTTCCCCGAACCCGATGACTTCACGGTCAACAGCCACATCGGCAAGACGCGCAAGCTTTTCCAGATCTACCAGGAGAGCAAGGAGTGGGGGAACATCCTCGGCGTCAGCGACGTCGGGCGCCTGGACCAGATCATCGCCCGCGACAACATCTCGGAGATCATCAAGGTGGCCGAGGCTCTGCACGAGAAAAAGATCGCGCGCATCGCCGACGCCATCACCGAGCAGCGCGACGACCTGCGCCTGGCGCTGGTCACCGGCCCGTCGGCCGCCGGCAAGACCACCTTCTGCAAGCGCCTGTCGGCCCAGCTGCAGGTCAACGGCATCCGGCCGCTGGCCCTTTCCATGGACAACTACTTCGTCGACCGCGAGGCCTGCCCTCGCGACGAGAGCGGCGAGTACGACTTCGAGGCCGTGGAGGCGCTCGATCTCGACCTCTTCAACCGCCACCTTTCCGACCTGCTGGAGGGGCGTGAAGTGCCCGTTCCCCGGTTCGATTTCGAGACGGGGCGCCGCGCCCCGGACCACCGCCTCACCTGGCTCGAGGACGACCAGGTGCTGCTGGTCGAGGGCATCCACGCCCTCAACCCGCGCATCAGCGCCGCGGTCGACGAGCAAACCAAGTTCCGCATCTACATTTCGGCGCTGACGCAGCTGACCATCAACGACCACAGCCGCATCTCGACCACCGACACGCGCATGCTGCGGCGCATGGTCCGCGACAACCGCTACCGCAACTACAGCGCCGCCGAAACCCTGAAGCGCTTTCCCTCGGTCATCCGCGGCGAGCGGCGCAATACCTATCCTTTCCAGGAGAACGCCGACGTGATGTTCAATTCGGCACTGGTTTACGAATTGGCGGTGCTGCGCGACCTGGCCGTGCCGCTGCTGGAGGCCATCCCGCGCGACGACGAGGCCTATCCCGAGGCGCAGCGGCTGAGAAACTTCCTGCGGCTCTTCCGGCCGGTGGCCGCCGACGAGGTTCCCCCGACCTCGATCCTGCGCGAGTTCATCGGCGGCTCCAGCTTCCGCTACTGAGCCAGCCGCTTCCAGAGCCGCTCGGCGCCGGCGCGGGTCAGCGCCAGCACCTCCGCCTCGTTGACGGTCAGCAGGCGGCGGTTCTCCACGATCAGCCGGCCGCGGGCGATGACGCTGTCGACGTGGCAGGCGCTCATGCCGTAAAACAGGTGACTGAGGAAATTCCCTTCGTTCAGCGGCGTGGGCGCGGGGTAGTCCAGCACGACCAGGTTGTTCTCGCCGTCGCCGGCGAAGCCGTTCTCGGACAGGTAGTCGTGGACGCGGCGCAGGCGCGAATAGATCTCGGCCAGGTCGGCCCGCTCGGGGTCAATACCGCTGAAATAGGCCGCCTGGGCCGAGCGCAGCATGTCGGAGTGCATGCCGTCGGTGCCCAGCATGACGCGGCTGCTCAAACCGTCGGCGCGGAACAGGCCGACGCGGTTGTTCAGGTTGCTTTCCATGTTTTCCGCCACCCAGGCCGGCGAACCCTTGAGAATGGCCCGCTCCTCCCTGTCCAGGTGCAGGCCGTGGACCAGGATGGTGCGGGAGAAATCGAGGACGCCGGCCTCATGGAAGCGCTCGACCACCCGGCAGCCGTAGTGGGCGTAAGTCGTCTCCTGGTCGATGGCGTCCTCGGCGGCGTGCACGTGGAGGCCCGACATGTATTTGCGGGCCAGGGCGACGGCCCGGGTCAGCAGCTCGTTGCCGACGGTGAACGAGGCGTGCAGCCCCACCAGGCAGGGCTTGCCGGCGGCCAGGCGGTTGCCGGTCTCGGCCAGCCCTTTTTCGCTGGCGGCAACGCCGTCGCGGTCCGAAAGCTCCAGGCAGGGCAGCACGCCGATCCCCACCTCGGCGAAGGCGCCGGCGATGGCGTCCAGCGAGCCCTCGACGGCATTGGGCGAGGAGTGGTGGTCGATGACGTAGGTCACGCCGCAGCGGGCGCACTGCAACGCCGTGGCCAGGGCCGACAGCAGGACCAGCTCGGGATCGAGGGCGCGGTCCAGCTTCCACCAGACGTATTCCAGCTTCTGGGCGAAGTCGGCGGGTAGTTTCACCGGCGGCGGCATGCCCCGGGAAAGGGCCGAATAGGCATGGTGGTGGCCGCAGGCGAAGGAGCGCGTGACCAGCTTGCCGCGGCAGTCCAGCACCCTGTCGCCCGGACCGGGATCCGCGGGGACCTCGCTGACGAATTCCAGTGCGCCGTCGTCGCCCGTTTCCAGGCGCAGGTGGCCGTGGGAGAATTTCAGCGTCCGCCAGTCGACGTAGGTCGCGTCGCGCAAATAAAGGCTCATGTGGATCTCTCCCGCCTCGCAAGCGGCAGCCGGAAGCGGCGCCGGCCGTCGAAGAGGCACAGGGCGTTGGCCACGGCGGCGGCAGTGGGCACCAAACCGATCTCGCCCACCCCCTTGGCGCCGTAGGGACCATGCTCGTCGGCCACTTCCACGGCGATCACCTCGATCCCGGGCACGTCGCCGGCCCTGAGCAGGCCCAGGTCGGCCAGGCGGCCGCTGGGCAGGCCGTCTTTCAAGGGCAGATCCTCGCTCAGGGCGTAGCCCAGCCCCATGACCACCGCCCCCTCGATCTGCCCCTCGAACAGGGTGGGGTTGACGACCCGGCCGGCATCGTGGGCGGCGACGACCCGGGAAACCCTGCCCTGGCCGTCGACCACCACCAGCTGGGCGGCGTAGCCGTAGGAATAATGGCTGACGGTGCGGCCGTCCGCCCGCGGCGTCGTCGTCCAGTCGCAGCGCCAGCGCCCGGGATAGACGCGGCCCGCCAGCGCGGCCAGCGGCTTTCTCCCCAGGTCGCGTTTCAGCGCCACGCAGGCGTCGATGAGGGCGTTGCCCACCAGCGAGGTGGCGCGGGAGGCCGTGGTCATGCCGCTGCGCGCCTCCGCGGCGGTATCGACGCGCACCTCCATGATCGCCGGGTCGAGGCCGGTTTCCTGGCTGACCACCTGGCGGGCCACGGTGTGCACCCCCTGCCCCATCTCGGTCCAGCCGTGATGAATGAGCAGCCGGGACCCGGATACGATCTCGATCTTCACCTCGGAGTCGTCGGCGATGCCGTTGCCGATGCCGGTGTTCTTGATGCCGCAGGCCAGGCCGGCGTTCTTCTCGGCCAGGAACCTATCCTTGATGGCCAGCAGGCAGGCGCGCACTCCGACCCCCTTGCCCAGCACCTGGCCGCTGGCCGTCATGCGCCCGGCGTCCAGGGCGTTGTCGTAGCGAAATTGCCAGCGGTCGAAGCCCCCCTTTTCACAGAGCATGTCGACGCAGCTTTCCATGGCGAAGGTGACCTGGTTGACGCCGAAGCCGCGCATGGCGCCGCAGGGGACGTTGTGGGTATGGACCGCCCTGGCCTCGATGTCGGCGGCCGGGACGTGGTAGGCGCCGCTGGCGTGCCCGGCGGCGCGCTCCAGCACCTTGGCCCCCACCGAGGCGTAGGCGCCGGTGTCGCCGATGATCCGCGCCCGCAGCGCCGTGAGTTTTCCCCGGCGGTCGCAGCCCAGGGCATACTCCATGACGAAGGGATGGCGCTTGGGGTGCATGCGCAGCGATTCGGGCCGGCTCAGGCGCACGCGCACCGGACAACCCAGCAGCAGGGCGAAGAGGGCGGCATGGCCCTGGGTGGTGAGGTCCTCCTTGCCGCCGAAGCCGCCGCCGTTGGCCACCTGGATGACGCGCACATTTTCCGGCTTCAGCCCCAGGAGCGAGGCGACCTGGCGCCGGTCCTCGTATACGCCCTGCCCCTGCGAATAGAGGCGCACGCCGCCGGCTTTCGGCAGCGCGACGGAAGCCTCGGTCTCGAGAAAGGCGTGCTCGATCATCTGGGTGCGGAAGACGCCGGAGGCGACGTGGGCCGAGGCGGCCAGGATGGCGTCAACGTCGCCGCCGCGGCGGATGACGCATTTCTCGAGCAGATTGCCCTGTTCATGGACGCGGATCGGGCTCCCCTCCGCCTGCAGGAGATCGGTCAGCGGCTCCAGCACCTCGTAGTCCACATCGATGGCGGCGGCGGCGGCCCGGGCCTGCTCCTCGCCGGCGGCGGCCACTCCGGCCAGGACATCGGCGCCGCAGCGGGTCGTTTCCCCGGCGGCGACCATCAGCGGCCAGTCGTCGACGACCAATCCCGTGTGGCGCCTGCCGGGGATATCGGCGGCGGTGAACACCCGCAGCACGCCGGGCATGGCCTGCGCCGTTTTCGTGTCGATGCGCCTGACAACGGCGCGGGCGTGGTCGGAGAACCTCAGGGCGCCGAAGACCATGCCGGGGAAGCGCAGGTCGGCGACGAACGGGCGGCGCCCCACGGCCGTTTCCCAGGCCTCATATTTCTGCTGGCGGCCGCCGATCCCCTGGTTGGGGTCGGGGGCGGTCGCTTCCTCCCCCGCCAGCAGGCGGGCGGCATGGTCGACGGCCTCGACGATCTTGACATAGCCGGTGCAGCGGCAGAGGTTCGGCTTCAGCGCGGCCACGATCTGCTCGCGGCCGGGGCGCGGGTTCTTCTGCAGCAGGATCTTGGTGCGCATCAGGAAGCCGGGGGTGCAGAAGCCGCACTGCACCGCCCCCTTGCCGACGAAAGCCTGGCCAAGCAGCTTGAGCAAATCCTCTGGCAGGCCCTCCAGGGTGACGACCCGGCCACCGGCGATCTTCTTCATCGGCGTGACGCAGGACAAGGCCGGCCTGCCGTTCAGCTCCACCAGGCAGGCGCCGCAGGCCCCCTGGCCCGAGCAGCCGTCCTTGACCGAGGTGATCCCCATGTCCCGGCGCAGAAAATCGAGCAGCGAGCGGTCTTCGTCGCCCGGGTAGCGGACCGCTGAGCCATTGAGCTCGAACAGGATCATTGGGGCATTATATCACAAGAACAAAATGAACCGGGATCGCAGGCAATGAAGGATTGTCATACGTGACGAGTGACGCGTAACGCGTGACGAGGCAGAACGGAACTTGGCGTAAGGTTCAGGGCGTAAGGCTCAGGGCAAGACAATGGCAAAATTAAAGACGCAGTTCGATGTTCGACGTTCGAAGTTCGACGTAGAAAGATTGAACATGACATTGAAAAGCAAAAGTTGTTAAACAAGAAATGCACTTGGCCTAATCCTGCCACCGATTGTCGATGCATTCATGCTGACACTGTCACTGACACTGACACTTGCCTTGGCTTTCGTTTTGGAAATTGGAATTTGGAGCACAGATCTGCACTTTAGGAGAATATTTCTACACTGAATTACATTTTCTTCACTAACACTATCACTATCACTAACACTTTTTCTTGAGGGATTTGGTGCTTGGGATTTGGAATTTAAGTCTTCCGATTGCCTCTTTTCTTTCCGTAAACCGTAAACCGTCAACCGATTGCTTTGATGTCTTGCTGACACTGTCACTGACACTGTTGCTCATCTTCATATCTGCGTTCTGAATCGGGGATGCCGGGCCGCGGCCAGGTTCACGATGCGGCTGCCCATTTCCCCGTAGGAATAACCGGCATCGGCGGCGGCCTGGGTCAGCGAGGTCAGCGGGTTGATGTCGGGGTTGGGGTTGACGTCGATCACGTGGAAAATGCCGTCGCGCAGGCGGACGTCGATGCGCCCGTAGTCACGGCAGCCGGAAACCTGGTAGGCGGCCAGGACGATGCGCTCGAGCTCGCTTTCCTCCTCCGGCTCCAGCAGCGCCGGCACGTGCAGCGCGATCTTTTCATACAGACGGGACTTCGGATCGTACTTGGCCTCGTAGGTGAACAGCCGCTCGCGGATGTCGGCCAATTCGCAATAATCCATTTCCGTCGCCGGCAGGGAGGAAACCCTGCCGTTGCCCCAGGCCCCCTGGTGCAGCTCTCGCCCGTCGATGAACTCCTCGACCAGAGCGGGCTGGCGATGGGTTTCCAGGATGAAGGCTACACGGCGCTCCAGCTCGGCGGGCGACGTGACGACCGACTCGGTCGAGATGCCGATGCTGCAGTGCTCGTGGGCCGCCTTGACGATGGCCGGAAACATGTCCCATCCGCCCGTATCGGAAGCGTCGAATACGGCCCAGGGCGGCGTGGGCAGGCGCGCCTCGTCCAGGAGGCGCTTGACCCGCGGCTTGTCGTAGGACAGCGACAGCACGTCGCGCGAGGCACCGGTGAAAACGAAGCCCAGATTCTCCAGCACCGCGGCGACATCCGGCTCGCTGTGCGCGATGCCGGGGAGCTGCTCGCACCAGTTGAACACGATGTGCGCGCCGGGATCGTAACCGTTCAGGCGCTCGGCCAGCCGGCCGTCCTCGAGCGTCACCACCTCTAGCGGATGGCCCACTTCCCGCAGGGCCTCGGCGAACGCCGTGACATCTTCCTGGGTCTCGCTGCGCTCTTCCGGCGTCCACTCGGGATTCATGTTGTGGAGCAGCAGGACGGGCAGGTCGCGGCGCAGGTCAGTCATCGCCCCTGAGCGCCGCAAGCAATCGCAGCGTATTGTCTCTCGAAAAACAAATCTCTGCTCATTGTTTTCAGTATAACAAATTGCATCGATCCAGTTCAAGGAAATTCCGATTTTTATTTATAAAGATAAAGAAAGTGATCGTGATCGTGATCGTGTTAGTGAAGAAAGTATTTCACTGCAGTGATTTCTTTCACCTTACGCCTTAAACCTTGCACCTTAAACCAAGTCCCATATTTTCCGGCTAACACTGACACTTGTCTTTCTATTGCACTACTGACACTGACACTGTCACTGTTGGATCGTCAGGGTCTCTTCGCTTGATGCACGACCCTTTGCGGGAAAGGGATCTCGATCCCCTCGAGGGCGAAGGCGGCGAGGATGCGTCGGCGCACTTCACCGGCCACGTCCCACTGCTTCAGCGGCTGCGTGTCGCCGATGACCTTGATGACCACCGCCGAGTCGGCGAGATCCTGGACGCGCACGAACCGCGGCGCCGTGATGATCAGCGCTCGCCAGGCCGGGTCCTCGGCCAGTTCGCGGCCGACGCGATCCACCGTCGCGGCGACCCGCTCAATGTCCGAGCCGTAGGCCACGCCGATATCCAGGTTCACCCGGGAAAAGCTCTTGGAGAGATTGGACACGGCCTTGATCTCCCCGTGCGGAACGTAGTGCACCGTGCCGTCCAGGTCGCGCAGGACGGTCCGCCGCAGGCTGATGTCCTCCACCAGGCCGGCCGTGCCGCCGAATTTGACCACGTCGCCGATGCGGTACTGGTTTTCCAGGATGATGAACAGCCCGGAGATGACGTCGCGGATGAGGTACTGGCCGCCGAAACCGAAGGCCAGGCCGACGATGCCGGCGCCGGCCAGCATGGGCCCGATCATCAGTCCCAGCTCCTGGAGCAGCATCAGCACGGCCAGGGTGAGGATGACGACGCGCAGGGTGAGGGCGAAGATATGGATCAGCGTGTCCTTGCGCCTCTTCTCGGCCTCGGGCGAGGAGAAATCCTCGCTGCGCACGGCCAGGCGCACCGTCTTCTCGATGAGTTTGCGCGATATCTTGTTCAGCAGCCAGGCACCCACAATGATGAGCACGATGCGCGGACCGTGCACCAGCAGCCAGGGCACGATCGACTCAGCCCATTGAACGAACGATTCTTTCATGGTGATCTTTCTCCCGGCCAAGGATAAAGGAATTCCCCCGGCGATGCAATCCCGTCTCCATAAAAATCGCCTTTGTTTCCGGGTTGCCATGACCGGGAAAATTCCCTATAATCGGATCAGGACCGTTGGTGACCCGCTGGAGGACATCATGAAGAAAACCAGAAGCATCCTGTTCGAACCGAGGAAATTCAATCATATCCGCCTGTGGCGCGGGGTGGACGAGATGCAGTGGAACGACCCGCGCTGGCAGCTGCAGAATTCGATCCGCAGCGTCGACCAGCTCAAGAAGGTCATTCACCTGAGCGCTTTCCAGGAACGGGAGATCGCCCGCACCGTGGACACGCTGCGCTCCCAGGGCAAGCAGCCCCTGCGCATCACCCCCTATTACGCGTCGCTCATGCAGGAAGACCCCTTCCACCCCGAGATGCTTCCCGGGGAAAAGGCGCACAAGCGGCTCGATCCCGTCTTCTGGCAGAGCGTGCCCACGCCGGCCAACCTGCTCTTTCCCGACACGGGCGTGGAGGGGGCCATGAGCGAGAGCTCGCGCAGCTTCGGCTCGGTCTACCAGCGCTACCCCAACCGCGTGGCCCTCTTCGTGGCCCAGAACACCAGCTGCGCCTCCTACTGCGTGCATTGCCAGCGGGCCAAGTCCCTGGACGACACGGTGGAGGTCAACCGCAGCGAGATCGACCGCGGGCTTTTCTACATCGGCTCCAATCGCAACATCAGCGAGGTGCTGGTCACCGGCGGCGACGCCCTGATGATCAGCCGTCCGCGTCTGCAGTACGTGCTGGAGGAATTGAGCCGCATCGAGCACCTGCGCGTCATCCGCATCGCCACCCGCGTCCCGGTGGTCCTGCCCATGGCCGTGACCGACGACCTGCTGGAACTGATCAAGGCTTCGGCCAACCGCCACTCCGGGTGCATCGAGAAGTACGTTTATTTCATGACCCACATCAACCACTACCATGAGATCACCGCCGACCTGGCCGTGGCCGTCCGCCGCATCCGCGCGCACGGCTTCACCGTGCGCAACCAGACCGTGCTGCTGAACCACGTCAACGATTACTACCGCACGCTGGCCGAGACCTTCCGCCGCATGTTCTGGATCGGCGTCCACCCCTACTATCTGCTGCAGTGCCACAAGGAGAAAGGCATCGTTCACTTCATCACCCCGATCCAGGTCGGCAAGCTGTACATGAAGCACCTGCAGGGCTGGATGGCGGGCATCACCGTGCCCAAGTACGCCGCCAACGTGGAAGGCGGCGGCGGCAAGATCCTGCTGATGCCCAGCGGCCACGACACCCTGAACCTGGACGCGCCCATCGATTCCAAGATCTCGGAGAGCTGGGCCACGGTGACCACCTGGGACGGCCGCGAGCTCTGTCGCTACGAGGCGCTGGGACGGGCCACGCGCGGCGAATTCGCCGAGGCCGTGGAGATCATGGACGCCTTCATCGGCCGCCCGGAGATCTTCCTGCCCCGGGTGATCATCGTCGACGGCGACGGCCGGCACCTGGAAACGACCCACCGCACCAAGCTGCCGGGGCTGGAGAAGGTGAAGAAGGCGAGGCTGCTCGACTACGAGGTCCAGGCCGACGGCATGCCGCTGACCAATCCCGCCGACATCGCCGGCGAGCTGGAAAGAAAATTCCAACGCTCGAAGTTCGCCAAGTCATGAGCGTGTCCCCGCCGCCGCCGTCTCTTTTCTTCCGGCAGGCGATGGGCTACAATCTATCACGGTGAATTCCCGGAGGTGCGTGATCGAGCGGATCAAGGTTCTTCTCGGATCGCTTCGGAATTTTCTGGACAAGGCCCGGGCCAGGATCCGGCCGGCGCTTGCCGCCGCGGGAGAGCGCTTGGCGGTACCGCGGCGCTTCCCGGCCCCCCGACGTCCGTGCACGGCCCTGCGGCATGCCGGCCTGATCGCGCTGGGCATCGTCGCTGCCTCGGCCCTGGCGTTCTTCGCTTTCCGCAACCTCGTCCTGCGCAACGTCCTCGACAACAGGATCCGCCACTTCACCCTGGGCCATCCTGCAATGACCGTCAAGATCGGCGGGGCACGATTCCGCGGCCTGGCCGGGATCGAGCTGCAGGAGATCCGGCTGCGGGCAAGCGACGGCTCGCTGGCGGTTTCCCTGGACCGGGCGCTGGTCGCCATGGCTCCCGGCAAAATGCTGCTGGGCAAGGTTCTCCCCCGGCGGCTGGCGCTGGACGGCCTGCAGGTCGACCTGCGGCCGGGGAATGCCCTGCCGTTGCCGGCGGCAGCCGCCGCGCCGGAAAAGTCCCAGGCGCGGGCGATGAAAGATCCGCCGGTTGCTGCCGGCCCGGCGCCGGACTTCGGGGCCCGGGTCGATCGCCTGCTGAACCTGTATTACCGCCTGATCCCCGACAGCGTACAGATCGACCGTTTCACCCTGCACAGCGTGATCGACGGCGTCCACCAGGCCCTTTATATCCCGAGGCTGGAATACCATGGGCCGGAGTTCGCAACCACGGTCGAGGTGTTCGATCAGGGCCGTAAGTGGGCCTGCCGGGTTTCCGGCCTCGTCGAGCGCGAGCGGAAGCGGCTGGAGCTGCGCCTGCGCCCGGAACGTTCCACCCCCCTGCCATTCATGGAAAGGCAGTGGGGGCTTCGACTCGGCTTTGAATCGGCGAAGATGGTGCTGGCCAGCCGCGGCCGTTCCCGCGGCACACTCACGCTCGAGGGTTCTCTGGCCTTGGGCGGCCTGGAGCTCAACCACCGGCGCGTGGCCGCCGACAACGTCATGGTGCCGATCGCCGTCCTCGACTATCGACTGGAGATCGGCCGCGACCATATTGAGCTGGGTGGGCCAACCCTGGCCCGGCTGCACAGGCTGCGTTTCCAGCCCCTCCTGCGCTTCGAGGCCCGGCCCGAGCGGCGCCTGCGCCTGCGCGTTCCCGAGACGCGCTTCGCCGCCGCCGACCTGTTCGCCTCGCTGCCGGCGGGCCTGTTCACCCGTTTGGCCGGCCTGCGCGCCGGCGGCGAGCTGGCCTTCCATCTCGACTTCGCCATCGACCTGTCGCGCCCCGAGGAGCTCGAGCTCGACGTCGACTTGAAAAAACACGGCTTCCGCATCCGCCGCTTCGGCAATGCCGATTTCCGCCACTTCGCCGACCCTTTCCAATATACGGTTTACGAGGGGGACCGGCCGCTGCGCTCCTTCGTGGTCGGCCCCGAGAACCCCGATTTCGTTCCCCTCAGCGACATCCCCGACTTCCTGAAGCACTCGGTGCTGATCTCCGAGGACGGCGCCTTCTTCAGCCACAGCGGTTTCCTGCTCGAGCCCTTCAAGGACTCGATCGCCGCCAACCTCAAGGCCGGGCGCTTCGTGCGCGGTGCCAGCACCATCTCCATGCAGCTGGTCAAGAACCTCTACCTGCGCCGGCACAAGACCATCGCCCGCAAGCTGGAGGAGCTGCTCATCACCTGGCTCATCGAGGCCAACCGCCTGGTCTCCAAGGAGCGCATGCTGGAAACCTACCTGAACATCATCGAGTGGGGGCCGGACGTCTATGGCGCCCGCGAGGCGGCCCGCTTTTATTTCGCCAGGGAGCCGGCGGCGCTGACCCTGGCCGAGGCCATATTCATGGCGGCGATCATCCCGCGCCCCAAGCGTTTCGCCGGCTTCTTCGGCGACGATCAAAAGTTGCGCCCCTGGCTGCAGGGCTATTACATTGACGTTTCGCGCAAGATGCTGGCCCGCGGCTGGATCAGCCAGTTCGACTACGACATGCTGCTGCCCGAGGTCACGCTCACCGGCCCGGCGCGCTTGCTGCTGAAGGGCGCCGAAGCGGTCGAAGACGAACTGGTTCCGCCCACGCTGGATGAAAATGACCTGACGTGACGCATGACAAGTAGGCGAGAGGCTAGGGGCAAGGGGTGAGAGGGAAGAAGAAATGGCAATCGGTGTAAGGCGTAAGGTTTAAGGTAGCCCTCTTTTCTTCCCGTAAACCGTGAACCGTATACCGTAAACCAATTTCACTCAATGCCACTTAAGTTCAATCTGATCTCCGGCTACCACTATCACTACCACTACCACTTATAACCCATTGAGTCTCTTGCTGACACTGACACTGTCACTGACACTGAATTTCGCTCTGATCTCCTGCTACCACTATCACTAACACTAACACTTTTGCTCATAGAGCCTCTTGCTGACACTGACACTGTCACTGACACTCAATATCTGCTATAACACCTGCATGGAGAATGCAACGGACAAGCGCAAGGTCGTGATCCTGGGTGGCGGGGCAATCGGTTCGGTCATCGCCGCCGCCCTGGCGCAAAAAGCGGAACTGGCGCCGGTTCTGATCGGCCGCCGCGACCACGTGCGGGCGATCCGCGACAACGGGCTGCAGGTCGAGGGCATGTTCGACGCTCCGGTCCGGCTCCAAGCCGGCGAAGCGGTTGACTTCCCCCTCGACGACACGCTGCTCGTGGTCACGGTCAAGGCCGGCGGCCTGCAGGCCTCGCTCCGCGCGCTGGCCCCCTGGCTGCGGCCGACGACCGCCGTTCTCCTGCTGCAGAACGGCCTGGGCATCAGGGAACTTGCCCTGGCGGCGCTGCGCGGCACTCCGGCCCGCCAGGAGAACGTCTCAATCGGCATCGTGGCCATGGGCGCGACGCTCATCGGTCCCGGTCACGTGCGCTGCTTCAGCGGCAATGTCCGCGTCGAGCCGGCGTTCGCCGCGACACCGTTTTTCGCCATGCTGCAGGGCCTGGCGATCCAGGTCGTGGCCAGCAGGGACATCCAAAGGGACCTGTGGACCAAGCTGCTGGTCAACGCCGTGATCAACCCCCTGTCGGTGCTGCTGCAGGGGCACAACCGCCTGGTCGCCGAGGAGCGCTTCGACGCGCTCAAGGGGCCGATCCTGGCCGAGGGGCGCGCCGTGGCCGCCGCCGAGGGAGTGGAGATCGGCGTCGACGCCGCCTTCGTCAACCGCTTCGTCACCTCCGACAACATCACCTCCATGCTGCAGGACTTCCGCCGCGGCCGGCCCACCGAGATCGACTTCATCAACGGCGCCATCGCGGAACTGGGCAGACGGCACGGCATCCCCACACCGGTCAACGGCTACGTGACGGCATTGATCCATGCTTTGGAAGTATAAAAAACCTGATCTCGGTTGACGGTGTACGGTTTACGGTTTACGGGAAGAAAAGAGGACTACCTTAAACCTTACGCCTTACACCGATTGCCATTTCTTCTTCCCTCTCACCCCTCGCCTACTCGTCACGCGTCACGAAGCTCGATGTCTTGTTCCTTCGCATAACGCCTGACGCATGAAGACGGATCCTTTCTTTGCCGCCGCCGTACACCGTAAACCGTCCACCGTAAACGGTGATCAATGGCCTCTTTCGGCGCGATAGGCTTTTTCCAGCAAATGCCGGATCAAAGGCCACAAGGCCGCGGGCAGGCCGAGGCCGATGAACAGCGGGTGCAGCGTGGGCAGGTCGAAGGCGAAGACGGGCCGGGTACCGAAAACGAAGGGGTGGAACTGCCAGAACTCGAGCCAGAAGACCGCCTGCACGATGAGGCAGAGGGCGCAGCCCTTGCCCACCTTGAAAACCTGGTAGGCCACCGAGAAGATCGTATAGGGCAGCGTCAGCAGGTTGAGCAGGCCCAGGTAGAGCGCCTGGTGGTAGAAGCCGGGGCTGAAGGCGGAAATGAGCAGAACCAGCAGCGTGCCGGCGAAGTAGAGCACCCCCAGGTCGGCCGTGTGGACGAGGCCGAGCACCGTTCCCGCCGGCGAGTCGATGACCCGCTTGCAGTCGAAGATGGGATTTCTCGGGCAGAAGCGCTTGAACACCGGTGCGTCCATGGTGCCCAGCACCAGCACGAAGGAGGCGAGCAGGCCGGCGACCTTCAGCAGCAGGATCAGGGCGCAGAGCTGCTCGTTGCCGCCGTGAAGGTAGAGGCGGACGAAGAAATAGCCCAGCAGCAGCATCAGGCCGGCGAAAGAAACGATGAGCGCGACGAAAGGCTTTCGCTGAACAGGCATGATTTATTATAACACAGAGTTCGATGTTCGACGTTCGACGTTCGATGTTGAAGAAAACGGTCGTTGACATTTTCTATCCCTGCTCTTAGAATTAGTTTTCAGGAGGTCGTACATGAAAAAAATGACATTCACCGCCTTGGCAATTCTTTTCCTGGCGATCTTCCTGTTTTCCGGACCCGGCGCGGTGATCAAAAAGCTGCCCGCTCCGTCGCCCTGCGGCACCGGTCTGGCCTTTGACGGCCAGGCCTTCTGGACCGTGGACCGCGACAGCGACATGCTCTACCGCATCGATCCCTCCGATGGCAGGCTGCTGGCGTCGTTCGACGCCCCGGGCTACTTCTGCACCGCCCTGGCCTGGGACGGCAAGTCCCTCTGGGTGGCCGACATGGATTTCACCAACACCTCCGCCGAGGACTATTGCGGCAAGATCTACCAAATCGACCCGGCCAGCGGCCGCACCCTGAAGGTGATCATGGCGCCGGGGTCCGACCCGCAGGGGCTGGCCTGGGACGGCAGGACCCTGTGGGTCTCCGACAACGGCAGCCGCGAGATCTTTCAGATCAGCCCCGAAGACGGGACGACGATCAGGACCCTGAAGGCCCCCGCCGGCGACCCGCGCGGCCTGGCCTGGGACGGGAATTACCTGTGGCTGGCCGACCGCTCGAAGGACGAGCTCTACCGCATCGACCCGGTCAAGGGGCGCGTCATCATGGTCCTGCCCGCCCCCGGCCCCTATCCCTGGGGCATGACCTGGGCAAGGAACAGCCTGTGGGTCGCCGACTACCAGGATGACGAGATCGCCCAGGTCGCCGTCTTCGTGGACGGCGCGTACACGCGCGCCAAGGAGCGGAACGCCCTGGTTACCTTCACCCACGACGTCATCAACTTCGGCCCCGGCACCGTGACCGATCTGGACGTCTACCTGGCCCTGCCCAAGCAGCGCTCCACCCAGGATATCCTGGCTGTCGAGTTCGCCGAGGTCCCGGATGCCAGGCTGACCGACCGCTGGGGCCAGGAGGTGGCCCGCTTCCGGAAAACCTCCCTCAAGCCCGGCGAACGCGCCTTGACCCGCATGCGCGTCAAGGCCAAAATTTACGACGTGATGTACCATCTCTTCCCGGAGAAGGCGGGAACGCTGAAGGACATCCCCGCCGACGTGCGCAACCGCTACCTGGCCGATGACGACAAGTACCGCCTCAAGGATCCGGTCATTCAGGCGGCGGTCAAGGAGGCTGTCACCCGTCCGGACAACCCCTACTGGATCGCCCGCGACCTCTACGACTGGCTGCACGACAAGATGGTCTACCAGCGCATCGGCGGCTGGGATGTGGCGCCCACGGTGCTGCAGCGCGGCTCGGGTTCCTGCTCGGAGTACGCCTTCGTCTACATCGCCATGTGCCGCGCCGCCGGGCTGCCGGCGCGCTACGCGGGCTCGGTGGTCGTGCGCGGCGAGGACGCCAGCTTCGACTTCGTCTACCATCGCTGGGTGGAGGTCTACCTGCCCAACAGCGGCTGGGTGCCGGTCGATCCCAGCGGCGGCGACCAGGAGTCCACGCGCGACCAGGCCATGTACTTCGGCCACCTGGAGAACCGCTTCCTGATCACCACCGAGAGCGGCGGCGGCTCCGAGTACCTGAAGTGGGACTACAACTCCTCGGAGAGCTGGCAGGCCGACGGCCGCGTGCAATTGCGGCTGGAAATGATCGCCGATTGGGACAGGCTCGAGTAACCGGCAAGAAACTCAACGAACTCCTAGTGTCAGCAAGCGGCCTTATGGGTATAAGTGGTAGTGGTAGTGATAGTGGTAGCCGGAGATTAGAAGGAACTCTTGTTCTTTCGCATAACACCTGACGCATAACGATAAGTACCATTGCAATTGGTTTACGGTATACGGTTCACGGTTTACGGGAAGAAAAGAGGGCTACCTTAAACCTTACGCCTTACACCGAATGCCATTTCTTCTTCCCACTCACCCCTAGCCCCTCGCCCCTCGCCTACTTGTCACGCGTCACGCGTCACAAAGATCGATCTCTTGCTCTTTCGCATAACGCATAACGCATAACGCTTAACGCATAACGATAAGTACCAATGCCAGTCATTGCATTCGGTTCACGGTGGACGGATTACGGTTCGTCATTCTTTTGACCTCCTGCCGCGTTCCTCCAATTTGGGACTCACTGATTTTCGCCGGAACCGCTTCATTGCGCTTCCCCGTGAACAAATGGCCGATCCGCTGCGTATATTTCCACAGCGTGTCAGGAAGATACCCCCCGGTCCCCAACGGCTTGATGCATGGAATCGGGAGGCTGGCGGCACGCGCAAGGAGAAACGGCAGATGGGCAATGGAAAAAACGGTAGAAAAGTGAAGTCGCGCAAAAAAATCGTCTGGATCGCGGTGGGGAGCCTCATCCTCCTGCTGATACTGAAATCGGTCGTATGCGGCAAGAGGGATCCCGGCATCACGGTGCAGACCGAGAAGGCCGCCCGGCGGGACATCACCCAGCTGGTGTCGGCCACCGGTATCATCAATCCCGTCTACCAGGTCGTCATCACCCCGGAAGTGACCGGCGAGATCGTCGAGCTGCCGGTCCAGGAAGGCGATCGCGTAAAAAGGAACCAGCTGCTGATCCGCATCAAACCTGACTCCTATGCCGCCCAGCGCGATCGGGCCCAGGCCAACCTGGAATCAGCCCAGGCCAACCTGGGGATCCGCCGGATCGAGAAAGGATACATCGAAAGCAATTTCAAGCGCACCGAGGAGCTCTTCCGCAGCGGCGTAACGAACCAGCAGGAACTGGAAAAAATGAAGGCCGACCTGGCCTCCAGCATCGCCCAACTGGAGGCGCAAAAAGCCATGGTCCAGCAGGCGGAGGCGGCTCTTAAGGAGTCCAGCGAGAACCTGAAAAAGACCGCCATCTACTCGCCGATGGACGGCACGGTCAGCCAACTCAACGTCGAGCTGGGCGAACGCGTGCTGGGCAGCGGCTTCAGTCAGGGCACCAACCTGATGACCGTGGCCGACCTGGGCAAGATGGAGGCGATCGTCGACGTGGACGAGAACGACGTCGTGCTGGTGTCGATCGGCGACACGGCCAAGATCGAACTCGACGCATTCAAGAACACCACGTATAACGGCGAGGTCACCCAGATCGCCAATTCCGCCAAGACGACCGGCCAGGGCACCCAGCAGGAGGTGGTCAATTTCGCCATCAAGATCGCTCTCAGCGACTTCAATTCCCAAGTCCGGCCGGGCATGTCCTGCAACGCCGACATCGAGGTCGAGACCAAGGACAACGTGCTGACGGTCCCGATCCAGAGCGTCACCGCCCGCTCCGCGGAGGAAGCCGCGGCCGGCACAACGCCGGACTCCAGCCGCGAGCTGATCGTTGGCAAGACCAGCAAGAAAAAGCAGTCCAAGCCCAAGGAGGTCGTCTTCGTGGTGGACAAGGACACCGTGGCCATGAAAGAGGTGAAGATCGGCATCAGCGACAACGAATACATCGAGATCATCTCGGGCCTGAAGCAGGGCGAGGAAGTGGTCAGCGGTCCCTACCGTGCCATATCCAGCGAGCTGCAGGACAAGACCAAGGTGAAGCTGGAAAGTAAGGGCAAAGCCGGGAAGGGCGGGAAAAAAAACTGAGGCCGCAAGCCGAGACAACATGAACATCATTAATCTGGAAAACATTTCCCGGGTATACCAGGTCGGCTCCGAAGAAGTCCATGCCCTGGACGACGTGTCCCTGAAGATCGACCGCAACGAGTACGTGGCCATCATGGGTCCTTCGGGCTCGGGAAAATCGACACTGATGAACATCGTGGGCTGCCTGGACACGCCGACGAGCGGCTCGTACATCCTGAAGGGGACAAATGTCAGCGACATGAGCGACAACGATCTGGCCGAGGTGCGCAACCGCGAGATCGGCTTCGTTTTCCAGACCTTCAACCTGCTGCCCCGCGCCACCTCCTTTCACAACGTTGAACTGCCTCTGATCTACGCCGGCGTCCCCGCCGCCGAGCGCCGCGAGAAGGCCGAGCAGGCCCTGTCCAGCGTCGGCCTGAAGGAGCGCATGCTGCACAAGCCGAACGAGCTTTCCGGCGGCCAGCGCCAGCGCGTCGCCGTGGCCCGGGCGCTGGTAGTCGGCCCATCGATCATCCTGGCTGACGAGCCGACCGGCAACCTCGATTCCAAGACCGGCGAGGACATCATGGCCCTGTTCCACGAGATCTACCAGCTGGGCAACACCATCATCCTGGTCACGCACGAGGAATACATCGCCAACCACGCCAAGCGCGTCATCCGCCTGCTGGACGGCAAGGTGGAGAGCGACAAGACGGTAACGAACTGCACCGTTCCCAATCGGGGGAATTAGCCGTGCGCCAGCACCTGTTCGAATGGAAGGAGGGGCTGGTGATCTCCCTGAACGCCATTCGCGCCAACAAGGCCCGCTCGATCCTGACCATGCTGGGCATCGTCATCGGCATCTGCTCGGTGGCGCTGATGGCCACGGCGATCAACGGCATCGACAAGGCCTTCGTCGACGGCATCAGCGCCCTGGGCGCCGACAACCTCTATATCGACAAGTACGCCTGGTTCAGCGACGAGGACTTCTTCCTGATGCGCAACCGCAAGAACGTGACCCTGGACCAGTACGAGCGCTTCACCAAGCTGGCCAAGCTGCCGCTGGCCGTGGCGCCGACCATCCTGACCATGCACAAGGTGCTCTACGGCGACAACTACATCGAGGGAACGCTGATGACCGGCACCACCGACGGCTACGTTCGCACCACCAACTTCAATTTCGCGCGCGGCCGGTTCTTCTCGGCCCTGGAGAGCAACGGCGCCCGCAACGTGGCCGTGCTGGGCAGCGAGGTCGCCGGTCACTTGTTCGCCCAGCAGGACCCCCTGGCCCGGGAGGTCAAGATCGACGGCATCTCCTTCCGCGTGGTCGGCGTGCTGGAGAAGCAGGGCAGCAACATGCTGGGCAACTTCAACCCCGACAACCAGGTCTACATTCCCATCGGCACGGTCTTCAAGTACTTCCGCCGCAACCGCGACACCGTGACCATCGTCGTGCGCGCGCGCAGCACCGAAATGACCGAGGCCACCAAGGAAGAGGCCATCGGAATGATGCGCCGCGTGCGCGGATTGCTGTACGACGAGAAGGACGATTTTTCGGTCAACACCCAGGAGGGGCTGACCACGGAGTACGACAAGGTCGTCGGCGTGATCAAGCTGGTCGGGCTGTTCATCACCGGCCTGTCGCTGCTGGTGGGCGCCATCGGCATCATGAACATCATGTTCGTCTCGGTCAAGGAGCGCACCAAGGAGATCGGCATCCGCAAGGCCATCGGCGCCAAGAAACGCACCATCATGGGCCAGTTCCTCACCGAGGCGGCGCTGATCTGCCTGCTGGGCGGGCTGGTCGGCCTGCTGCTGGCCGTGGGCTTGAGCATGCTCATCAACAAGTTCCTGCCCACCAGCGTGCAGATGAACACGGTGGTCCTGGCCATCGCCATCTCGCTGCTGACCGGCATCGTCTCCGGACTGGCGCCGGCCTGGACGGCGGCAAAAATGGATCCGGTAGAAGCCCTGAGGTACGAATAATGAAATTCTGGGAAGTCCTGAAGGTCGCCTTCGCCTCGCTGCGCGGCAACAAGCTGCGCTCCTCGCTGACCGTGCTGGGTATCGTTATCGGCATTTTCTCCATCATCTCCATCAGCACCGTGATCACCATGCTGCAGAACTCCATCAACGAGGGGCTGTCGAGTCTGGGAAAAAACACATTCCAGATCCAGAAGTTCCCGGCCATGCAGCAGGGGCGCCTGAGCGACAAGATCCGCAACCGCAAGAACCTGACCATTGAGGAGTACTACCGGCTGCGCGAGATGCTCGACGAGGCCAAGCTGGTCGGCGCCGAGCAGTGGCAGTTCGGCAAGCTCTTCAAGTCGCAATATGACGAGACCAACGCCAATATCCAGCTGGCCGGCGCCACCCCCGAGGCCATGCTGACCAACGACTGGCAGATCGCCGACGGCCGCTCAATCAACCAGGACGACATGGACCGCAACCGGCGCGTCTGCGTGCTGGGCGTCGACGTGGCCAGGAAGCTTTTCCCACGCGTCGACCCGCTGGGCCAGGAGATCAAGGTCGACGGGTTGCGCCTGGACGTCATCGGCGTCCTCGTGACCCGGGGCGCTATGTTCGGGCAGTCGCGCGACGGCTTCGTGGTCGCGCCGCTCTCCACCTTCCAGGCCAAGTACGGCAAGACCAGCCGCAGCGTCAACATCACGGTCATGGCCCACAGCCCGGTCACCTACAACCGCACCATCGACGCCGCCATCGGCCACATGCGCACCATCCGCAAGGTGGCGCCGGGAGAGGAGAACGACTTCGACATCTTCTCCAACGAGTCGCTGATCTCGCAGGTGGGCCAGATCACCCAGTACGTGCGCCTGGGCGCTATCGTCATCGCTTTCATCGCGCTGCTGGCCGCAGGCGTCGGCATCATGAACATCATGCTGGTCTCGGTGACCGAGCGTACGCGCGAGATCGGCATCCGCAAGGCCATCGGCGCCAAAAAACGCAACATCCTTTTCCAGTTCCTGGTCGAGGCCGTCACCCTGTGCCAGTTCGGCGGAATCATCGGCATCGTTTTGGGCCTGAGCGCCGGCAACCTGGCCGGCAAGGCCCTGAATGCCGCCCCGGCCGTGCCGCTCGACTGGGTGCTGGCCGGCATCGGCCTCTGCGTGCTGGTCGGCGTCGGCTTCGGCACCTACCCGGCCTGGAAGGCGGCCAACCTGGACCCCATCGAGGCATTGCGCTACGAATAGTGAGGCGTAACGCGTGACGCGTGACGCGAAGTATGCAAAAGCAATTTCCGGACTGCTGAGTAATGGCAAATGAAAAACAACAAAGGATCTTTTGCCAACACGGGACCATTTCTCGGAAATCGGTTTTCTATTGCTTTTTCGCGTTACACGTTATGCGTCACGCGTCACGTTGGCTCGTTCCGTCTCCTCCCGGCCACGGCTTCAGGCGGAACCAGCCGCTCAGCAGCGACACCAACCAGAAGAAGGCCATGATCCCGGCGGCGAGGGCCAGCGCCCGCCAGGCGCCATAGCGGACGATCAGGAAGGGGGCGGTGGCGGTGACCAGCCCGCCGCCCAGCAGCGGTTCGTAGACCATCTGCTTGAAGCCGAAGGCCTCGGCCGTGCCGGTGTCGTACAGCGGGTCGACCAGCCGCAGCAGCAGCAGGCCGATGGCGGTCACGCCGCTCTGCATGCCGTACTCGGTGACGCCGCGCTCGAGCCAGTAGCGCGGGAACATGCGCGGCGCCAGCACGGCCAGGGTGAAGAACAGCCAGGCGATGCCCGCGGCCATCAGCAGCAGGAACGGCCAGAAATTGGTCACGAAAAGATCGAGGCGCATGGTGGCGATGGCCGCCACCACCAGCAGGTCGATGGAAAATCCGAGGATGCGCTCGAAGGTGTCGCGGTCGAAGTAGCGGTCGACGCGCAGCGGCCGCGCCAGCGCCTGGATGAGCAGGCCGCCGATCATGGCCAGGGGGAAGAGCGGGAAACCGCGCAGCAGCGGATGCAGGGCGCGCACGCCGCCCAGCATGATCCAGCCCAGGAGCACGGCCAGCGCCACCAGGGCGAAGTGGAAAGCGAACGGCTCCAGCGAATCCGGCGAGACCGTGGCGTGGGCGATCGGGAAACGCTGCTCCCGGCTCAGCAGGCCGGAAGAGGGGCGGCGCAACGCCGCACCATGGCCCGGGCCCAGGGTGCGGTAACCCCGGCGCAGGGCGATGTTGATGAACAGGATGCCGCCGACCACGGCGGTGATGATGCCCACGGTGGCCGACATCTGCGCCAGGGCCGCTCCGGCCGGGAAACCGACCTCCTGGAAGACCCCGGCCATGCCCGCGGCCGTGCCGTGGCCGCCGGAAAAGCCGATCTCGAGGATGCAGGCAAAGACCGGCGGCACGCCGAAAACCGGCGAAAGAACCAGCAGGGTGAGCAGCAGGGCGACGACGTACTGGCCCAGCCCGGCCACCAGGCCGAAGCAGAGCTGTGCCCCGCCCTGGTTCCAGATGGCGCGCATCCCCGGCAGGGCGACGCCCAGGAACAGGCTGGCAAACACGATGTTGATCAGCAGCCCGGGGACCTGCGCCCACTCGCGCCCCACCCAGGCTGGCAGCAAATCGAGCAGATAGGGGCCGCAGGCCAGGGCGATGAAGCCGCCCAGGATCGAGGAAGGCAGGTAGAGGGTCTGGAACAGGCGCACGGCCACGCGCAGCGCCTTGCCGAGCAGGAGAAAGAGGCCCAGCAGGCAGAAGCTGAAGAACAGGGCGCTGGCTCCTTCCATGGCGATGATACTCCGGGGCGGCCTTCACAACCGTCGCCGCCGCAGCTAACCTTAGCCGACCCAATGGGCGAAGTCAAGACAAGGGGATCCCCGGACAGGAATGTGCCGCCGGTGATCGGGAATTCTTTTTCGACGTTCCCGGATTTCGTTGCTCCGCCTATTTTGCTTCGCGGATCGCCTGCTCCAGCCGGGGATTGATCCGGACCTTCTGCTGGCCGGCCCGCTCCAGCCACTCGCGCGCCTTGTCCAGGCGCCGGGTGACGAAATAGACGTTGATCAGGTTGTTCAGGCAGCGCTCGTGGGCGGGCTCGCTGGCCAGCGCCAGCAGGTACTGGCCCTCGGCCTCATCCAGGCGCCGCAGCTTGAAGAGAAGATTGCCGTGCAGGACCTGGAACTCGGCCGGGATCTCGAAGGGGGAAGCGGCGCCTCCGATGACCTCGGCGGTGGCCCGGCCGGTCTTCTTGCTCTCGTAGGCGCGGTCCACGGAGACGCAGGCCAGGCTGCTGGTGCTGCCGCCGATGCTCTGGGCGGCGAGCTCGCGCATGCGCTTCTCGTCCTCCCTGGACATCGACAGCCAGTTCGTTTTCTGATTTTCCCACACCTGCTGCAGGGCGAGACAACCCTTCTCGGCCCGCTCGATCCAGGCGAGCGCCGCGGCGATCTCCCCCGCCTGGTTGGCGACGACCGCCTTGCCATAGGCGGCGTTGGGGTGCCCGGGCAGGATCGCCAGGCAGCGGTCGAGCTCCTTGCCGGCCTGCTCCCAGTTCCCGGCCGCCGCCAGCTCGAGACCGCTGTTCGCCGCCGGCAGGGCCGAGTGGTACTTGCGCAGCATATCAATGTCCTGTTCCAGACTGGTGCTTTTCTGGGCCGGGAGCGCCAGCGCGAACAAGAAGCAAACGCCGCAGATGGAAACGAGTCGTTGCTTGTTTTTCATCATGATCTCACCTGAATGAATTATACCATAGTGAGGTTCAAACCAACCGCTTCTGCAGGAATCAAGACGATCCAAAAGTGTGAGTGATAGTGTTGGCGTTAGCGGGAACCAAGGAAATCGGTTTACGGTGGACGGTTTCCAAAGCAAAGAACAAGCGATTGTTGATGGGTAGAAGAGTAGAAGGGTTGATGGGTTAGCAGCCCTTGATTGGGCCATGCCTGAACCCTTCAACTCTTGAACTCTTTAACTCTTCAACTTTTTTGTTTGGGTCAAAGTCCCTGCCCGGGGAAATGTTAGTGACAGTGTCAGCAGGAAATGAAAGGAATCGGTTTACGGTGGACGGTTTACGGTTTACGGGAAGAAAAGATGGCTACCTTAAACCTTACGCCTTACACCGATTGCCATTTCTTCTTCTCTCTCACCCCAAGCCCCTAGCCTCTCGCCTACTCGTCACGCGTCACGATGGATCCCGGGGAGTCAGAATAGCCGCTTCTGCTCCGGGGATTTCCCGGCCGCCGCGGCACGGACGACCTCGGCGATCGGCCCGGCCCCGGCGGCGGGGTCCCAGGATACCGCGCCCCTGCGAATCAGCTCCCGGTTCCCCTCGGCAGGGGTAGAGAAGCTGGCGGGCGCGGCCGCGAACACGGGGATGCCGAGCTGGAAGGCCGCCCGAGCGGCATTGAAAGAGCCGCTCATGCGCTGGTCGGCGTCGCGCTCGGGGCCGGAAATGACCACGACCAGCGCGTCGGAGAGGGCGGCAACGAGCCGGTTGCGCGCCATGGCCTGGAAAGCGGCCCACTTGGAATCGGGGGGGAACTGGGAGACCACCAGGATGTTGTCCACCGTCAGATGCTCCCGCAGTTCGGGCCGGGTCTGGAAACGGTGCAGTCCCTCGGCCAAGACAAGGGTGGTCGTGCCGCCCGCGCCCAGGGCGGCCGCGTGGGCGGTGCTGTCGATCCCCGCGGCATAGCCCGAGACGACATTGGCTCCCCGCGCGGCCAGCCCGGCGGCCAGGGAAGCGGCGGCCGCCAGGGCATCCTCCCCGGCCTGGCGCTTGCCCACGATCGCCGCGCCCGGCCGCTCCAGCAGGGCGACGTTGCCCCTCACGTACAGCAGCGCCGGCAGCGGGAGCTTCTCCTCCAGGACACTGAGCCGGCGAGGGAAATCGGGATGGAGCGGGTGCAGCAGGGTCACGTCCCGCCCGGGAAAGCCCCCGCTGCCGTTGTTTTCATGGAGGGTAAGATCGGGAATGGCGAAGCCCGCCCGACATACTCCCAGCGCTTCGCCGAGTTTTTCGGGATTCCCGACAAGCCAGGAGGCCGTCCTGCCGATGCCGGCCAGGTAAGCAGCGATGCGCCACAGCGCCCTGGGTCCCAGCCCCCTGACGGCGGCCACTGCGCGCCAGGCCCGGCCTTCGGGTGTGTTCATGACCTCGACCTCGTATACGTCGCGGTGAGCACCGACACGCTGCCTGCACGGCCGGCGAAAAGCAGGGCGGCGGTCGCCGCCTTCAGCGTCTCGCCCGAACGGAACAGGTCGTCAAAAAGCAGCAGGTGCATGCCGGCATAGCGCGAGTCGGCGACGGCAAAGGCGTTGTCCAGTTCCGCGCGGCGTTCGCGCGTATCCTCCATGTTTTTCAGGGCCGGCGTGGCCTTGACCTTCAGCAGGTAGTCGTCGGGGGCGGGCAGGGAGAGCCCGGCGCCGATGGCCGCCGCCAGCTCCACGACAGGCTGGAATGCGCGGTCCATGTTCGACGGCGGCACCGGCAACACGGCGTGGATGGCGGCGAATTCGAGCCGGTTGCAAACGAATTCCGCCGCGGCGCGGGCGATGGGCTCGATCTGGCCCCGGTCCAGGCGGTATTTCAGGCGGTAGAGCGCCTCGCCGATTTCGCTGCGCTCGGTCGCGAAGCGGTCGTACTTCGAGCGTTCGCCGTCCCCCGGGCGGCTGCTGAGCGTGTGGCGGTCGAGGGCCCAGCCGTGGGCCCAATTGCCGTAAATCGGTTTGGGATTCAGTTCCATTTTGCCGCCAAGGATACATGATAATGGAATCGCTGCCGGGTGACAAGGGACGCGAGACGGGCAGGAGAAAGCGATCGGTGAACGGCGCAGGGTATCCGCTTCAGGGCAAGGGGAAACGTCAACTCAGGTTTGCTAATCTTCCAGTTGCACCTTGATCCCGCCGGTGATCGCCGTCACCAAGTTGAACAGGGCGGCCCCGATGAGGCCGGTAACGAAACCGATCACGGCGTACATGACGGGCAGGATGATCAGCGCCGCCATGCCCAGGCCGGCACCGAAGGCGGGCAGGGCCTCGCCCCCTTCGATGAAGCGACCGGCGAATGCCTGCCAGATGAAGCCGAAAAAGGCGATCATGACTCCGATCAGCAGGCCGACCATGGCCAGCAGCACGGTCTGGAACTTGGCGAACGACAACACGTCGATCTTCCTCAATGTCTTCATTTTATTCCTCCTTAAAAAAGCGGAGCATCGGGTCCTGGCCGCGCACGGCAAATGACCTCATCTCACGAAGCGGTTAAAGGCCCTCTCCGCCCCGATCGTCGTCGCCGGGCCGTGGCCGGGGAAGACCCGGGTCAGCGGGGGCAAAGGCAGGAGCCGCCTGCGAATGCTGTCGATCTCCAGTTGCAGGTTCGCCCGGCGCTGCCGGGGTGTCCCGCCGTGGCCCTTGCCGATGCCGCCGGCAAAAAGGGTATCCCCGGAAAAAAGGATATCCCCGATCTTTAGGCAGACGCTCCCCGGTGAATGACCGGGCGTGCGGATGATCTCGACCTCCAGGCTGCCCAGCCGCAGGCGGCCATCCTCGGGATAATCGCTGAAAACGAACTCCGGGCCGGTGGTTTTCGCCGCCAGGGAGCGATCGGCGCGGTGCAGGTAAAAACGTGTCTCCAGGCTGGCGGCGATGCGGGCGTTGCCGCCGACATGGTCGTAATGGCCGTGGGTGTTCAGCACGGCCAGCACCTGGAGCCCCTGCTTGCGGACGAAGTCCAGCAGCACCGGGGCGGGGGCGCCGGGATCGATGACCAGCGCCTGCCTCGTGCCGGGGTCCCAGACCAGGTAACAGTTCATCGTCCAGCCGCCGTCCAGCGACAGGACAAAGGCCTTCACCTGCGGGCCGGCCGCCGCTTCCTCGAAAAACCCGAGACCGGGGTCGGCCTGGGCCGCGAGGCCCGCTCCCAGAACAACCAGCAGCGTAAGGGTCCAAAAGGCACGCATCATGGCCGGTTTGTACCACGGCGGCAGCCGGTTGTCAAAACAGGGGAACGGAGGGCGGGTGAAAAAGGCCCGCATCAGCCCCAGCCGTTGCATTTCTTTCCTCGTCCCCCTACAATAACGCCATGAACGAAACCAACAAAAACTTCTTCTGGGGAGTCGTCCTCGGCGCCGCGGCGGCGGCCCTGGCCGGAGCCGTGGCCTTGGCCAGGTCGTTCCGCAGTTCCACCAGCGGCGGTCAGACCATGGCGCCGCCCGCGCGAAAAAAGAGCGCATCGCCGGCGCGCCGGTCCAGGTCCTCAACGGCCGCGGTGAAAAAGACCACCCGGCGCATGGCCTAACCTGAAAGCACCGCAGCGGGCGGCCGGCGGAGGCATTTTTCTAAAAAATTCTGGCCGGCGCTAACCCTTTGGCCTCCGGGGCCGTATATTGGACAATGGCCCAGAAAACCAGACCGCTGCCATGGAGGACATTCATGAACCTTTCCATTGACAAGGCCCTGAGATCGTTCTGCACTGCGTTCCTTTTCGCCTGGATCCTGGGGGCGCTGCCGCTCCCGGCGCAGGACCAGCCCCTGTGGCTGCGCTACCCGGCGATCTCCCCCGACGGTTCCAGCATTCTCTTCTGCTACCAGGGCGACATCTACAAGGTACCCGCCGGCGGCGGCCAGGCCGTGCCACTGACCATCGGCGAGTCCCACGAGTTCGCCCCGGTCTGGAGCCATGACGGCCGCACCATCGCCTTCGCCTCCGACCGCCACGGAAATTTCGACGTCTTCGTCGTTTCCGCCGCCGGCGGCGAAGCCCGGCGCCTGACCTTTCATTCGCGCAACGACATCCCCAGCGGTTTCAGCGCCGACGACCGGAGCGTCTTTTTCAACCAGGTGCGCAAGGACCTGGCCAGCGACGCCCAGTTCCCGACCCCGGCGCTGCCGGAGCTCTACAGCGTCCCGGTGCAGGGCGGCGAGATCGCGCTGGTCCTGACCCACGCGGCGATCGCGGCCACGGTCAGTCCGGACGGCGGCAGGATCATCTACCACGACCAGAAGGGCTACGAGAACGACTGGCGCAAGCATCACACATCCGCCGTGACGCGTGATATCTGGGTCCATGACCTGCAGGCCCGGACGTATACGAAGCTCACCGACTTCGCCGGCGAGGACCGCAACCCCGTGTTCGCCGCCAACGGCGACGATTTCTACTACCTCAGCGAGCAGGGCGGATCGTTCAATATCCGCAAAAGTTCGCTGCGCAACCCGGCGGAGTCCGTTGCCCTGACCCACTTCACGAAGAATCCCGTCCGCTTTTTGAGTTGTTCCGCCGCCGACCGCCTGTGCTTCGGCTACGACGGCGAGATCTACACCCTCGATGCCGGCGCCGCGCCGCGCCGGGTCGACGTGCGCATCGCCCAGGACGGCCGGCAGGTCCTGGTCAAGCCCGTGCCGGTCGCCGGCGGCGTCACGCAGATGCGTCTCTCGCCCAATGGCAAGGAGATCGCCTACGTTTTCCGCGGCGAGATCTTCGTCGGCAGCGTCGAAGGCGGCGTCGGCAAGCGCATCACCCATACTCCCGGGCAGGAGCGCAGCGTCAGCTTCAGCCCTGACGGCCGCAGCCTGGTCTACGCGGCCGAACGCGACAACAACTGGAACGTGTACACCACCTCGATCGTGCGCCGGGAGGAGCCCTATTTCTACGCCGCGACCCTGCTCAAGGAGGAGCCGCTGGTGGCGACCGCGGCCGAGGAGTTCCAGCCCGAGTACTCCCCCGACGGCAAGGAGGTGGCCTACCTCGAGGACCGGGTCGTTCTCAAGGTCATCAACCTGGCCTCAGGGAAGACGCGGACGATCCTGCCGGCCGAGCACAACTATTCCTATGCCGACGGCGACCAGGATTACGCCTGGAGCCCCGACGGCAAGTGGTTCCTGGTTCAGTTCGGCTACGTGCGCCTGTTCACCGCCCAGGTCGGGCTGGTCGCCAGCGACGGCAAGGGCAAGATCATCAACCTCACCAAAAGCGGCTTCGACAACTTCGGCGCCCGCTGGGGCATGGGCGGCACCATGATGTTCTACGGCTGCACGCACGACGGCGCGGCCAACGTCTCCGGCTCGCCGGTAACCTACGACATCTACGGCATGTTCTTCACCCGCGATGCCCATGACCGCTACCTGCTCTCCAAGCCCGATCTCGCGCTGCTGAAGGAGGGGGAGGAGAAGGCCAAAGGCGAGACGGACAAGGCCAGTGAAGGGAAGGGGAAGGAGGCCAGGAAGGCGGAAGCCAAAAAGGACATCGTCATCGAGCTCGAGGGGCTCGATCAGCGCAAGGCGCGCTTCACCATCCGTTCCGCCGATATCGCCGGCGCCGCGCTCAGCCTGGACGGAGAGAAGCTCTTCTACCTGGCCCGCTTCGAGAATGGCTACGACTTGTGGCAGACCGAGCTGCGGTCGAAAGAGACCAAGCTTTTGACCAAGCTCAACGCCGAGCGGGCGGCCATGGAACTCGCGGCCGACGGCAAGACCCTTTTCGTGCTGGCCGAAGGCCGGGTCAGCAAGATCGACCTCGAAAGCGGCAAGGCCGAGCCCGTCGCCATCGGCAATGAAATGTTCCTTGATGCCGGCGCCGAAAAGGCCTACATGTTCGATCACATGTGGCGGCAGATCCGGCAGAAATTCCTGGTCGCCGACCTCTACGGCGCCGACTGGGACTTCTATTATGAAACCTACCGCAAATTCCTGCCCCACATCACCAGCAACTACGATTACGCGGAGATGGTCAGCGAGATGCTCGGCGAGCTGAACGCCTCCCACACCGGCTGCTACTACTCCCCGCCGCGCGCGCCCGAGGCCGATGCCAGCGCCTCCCTGGGCTTTTTCCGTGACTACGGCCACGCGGGCCCGGGCATCCGCATAGCGGAGATCCTGCCCGGCGGCCCGCTCGACAAGGCCGCCCTGCGCATCCGCGCCGGCCACGTGATCGAGAAAATCGACGGCGCGGCCCTGGACGGCAGCTTTGACCACGCCCGGCTGCTGAACCGCAAGGCCGGCCAGCTCATCCTGCTCTCGGTGTTCGATCCGGCCGCGAAGCAGCGCTGGGATGAGACGGTCAAGCCCATCGACCTGAACGAGGAGGCGCCGCTGGTGTACCGCCGCTGGGTTCGCGCCCGCCGCGCCGAAGTCGAGCGCCTCTCCGGCGGCCGCATCGGCTACGTCCACGTGCGAGGCATGAACGATGCCAGCATGCGCACGGTGATCGAGGAGGTGCTCGGCCTGAGCATCGACAAGGAAGCCCTGATCGTCGACACGCGCTTCAACGGCGGCGGCAACCTCCACGACCAGCTGGCCGATTTCCTCGCCGGCAGGAAGGTCTTCGACATCGTCCCCCGCGGCCAGCTGGTCGGCTACGAGCCCTACGACAAGTGGATCAAGCCCTCGATCGTCGTGATGGGCGAGGGCAACTACTCCGACGCCCACCTGTTCCCGGTGGAATACAAGATCCGCGGCATCGGCAAGACGCTGGGCATGCCCGTGCCCGGCACGGGGACATTCGTCTGGTGGGAGCGGCAGATCGACCCGACCCTGCGCTTCGGCATCCCCCAGGGCGGCTGGCGCACCCCGGAGGGCATCCTCTGCGAGAACAACCAGCTCGAGCCCGACATCCCGGTCAGGAACGATCCCGACGTCCTGGCGCTCGGGCGCGACCAGCAGATCGAGGCGGCGGTAGCAGAGCTGTTAAAAGAAAGGAAGTGAAGCCCCAAGTAACGAGTGACAAGTGACGAGGAACAGCAGGGTTCGATCTCCTGCGGCTTCCTTCCCTTGTCACTCGTCATTTTTCACTTGTCACCAGGATTAGTCCCGATCAGGCGCTGGGTTGCCAATCGTCCCGGCGCCGGCTAGAATGAGCCATGGAAAAAATAACCCTGGACGGCATTACGCTGTTCTTTGCTGCCCGGGATCGCGAGGCGGCCGGATGGATGGGCGCCGCCGCCGGGGAGGCGCTGCGCCTGGTTCGCGAACGCTGGGGGCTGGCGCCGCGGGGCGGGTTCCAGGTCCACGCCATGACCTCGTGGGCCGGATTTCTCGTCGCCACCGCTCCCTGGTCACTGCGCCCCTGGCTGGTCCTCTCCCTGCCCCTTTGGGTTTCCCGGGTCGCAAAGACCTGGAGAATGGCCGGCGGCTGGACGCAGCGCTTCGGCAGCAGGGTGGCGGTGGGAGTCAAGCCGCCGCGCCTGCTACTGGCCGCCGACCGCTCCCTGGGCGAGCGGCTTTTCCTGTCCGAGCCCGACGTGCAGGGCAAAGTGCGGCAGATCACCTGGCACGAAACGGTCCATGCCTGCTCGCTCCATCACAAGCTCCCTGCCTGGCTGAACGAAGGGCTGGCCATGGTTGCCGTCGACCGGCTCGCAGGCAAGCCGACCGTCCGCCCCGAGACCCTGTCCTGGCTTTTGGAGTCGGCCAAGACGAAGCCGGGCCGCCGCTATCCGTCCCATTATCGGGGCAACGGCGAGGCATTCCTGAGCCTCTACGCCCGGGGCTACTGGCGGGTGCGCTTCCTGGAGGAGACGCGGTCCGGGCTGCTGAAGGAGCTCCTGGCCGTGAGACGCAGTCCAGATGAATGGCTGCCCCCTTTCGCCGAAGCCTGCGGGCTCCCTGATGGCTCCGGCTGGGCGGAAGTGGACCTGGCTGTGGTCAGGCACTTCGAGCAATAGCCCCGGCGTGTGGCTTAAGGCGTAAGGTGGAATTCCTTTCTTCCCATAAACCTTAAGCCTTCTACCTTAAACCGATTTCATCTCAAGGCAGTCACCGTCTACCGTAAACCGATTTCAAGAACAGCAAATGACACTGCCTTCGATTTAGGGCAATTGCAATTCTTTCCTCAGCAGCATATGCAAACGCCGGCGCACGACATTGAAATCCTCCTTCTTCACCCGCGGGTGGACGCGGTTGCTGAAAATGATCCATTGGCGCTCGCCCGCCGCCTCCAGCCAAAGCGACGTGCCGGTGAAGCCGTTGTGGCCGGCGGCCGAAGCCGGCAGGGCCCGGCCCGCCGACGTGCGCGGAGTGGAGTTTAATTGGAACCCCAGGCTCCGTCCGGCGCCCAGGCCGGGGGTCAGGTCGCGCCAGAAGAGGGCGACGGTCTCCGCCTTGAGCAGGGTGGCGGCGGCGGGAAAGAATTCCCTCCCCAACTTGAATACATCGTGGGCAGTGGCGAAGAGGCCGGCGTTGCCGGCGCTGCCCCCGGCGTAGAAGGAATTGGCGTCGTGGGTCTCGCCGCGGATCAGTCCGCAGCGCCAGCGGAAGCGCGCCGCGGCCGGGTCGTGTTCGCCGCGGCACATCCCTTTCTCATAGCGGTTGCCGACCTCGGTGGGCGCGCAGCGCGCCTGCAGCCCGGGCGGCGCTCCCAAAAAAGTGGCGCGCAATCGCAGCGGCTCGAAGATCACCCGCGCGGCCAGCTCAGGAAAACGGGCGCCGGATACCTTTTCCAGCAGGTGCTTCAACAGGATGTAGCCGACGTCGGAATAGACCACCCGCGTCCCCGGCGCGGCGGCGTCGCAGAGCGGCGTTGCCTGGGCCAGGTCGCCGAGGGGGCGGTAGAGGTAAAATGGGTGCCAGGGCCGCAGCCCGGCGCTGTGAGTCAGCAGCTGCCCCAGGGTGACCGGCAGCGCCCGCAGTTCCGGCAGGAAGCGGCGCGCTTCGTCCTGCAGCCGCCATTGCCCCCTTTCCAGAAAATGGGCGGCCAGGAAGGCGGTGACCAATGGTTTGGTCAGCGAGGCCAAATCGTAGAGGGTATCGCCATCCAGCGGCTCGGGGTCGGGCCAGGAGGCGCGCCTGCCGAAGCAGCGCTCGTACAGGATGCGCTCGCCGGCGGCAACCAGGATGGACACGCCCGGAAAGGTCTTTCTTTCGATCTGGCGCCGGATGAAAAACTCAAGCATCCGCGGTAGACTGCAGCGCGGCGGAGATGGCCAGCGCCAGCTCGAGTGCCGCCCGGCCGTCGCGGCCGCTGACGACGAACTCGCCCTCGCCGGCGACGGTGCGCCGGAAATTCTGCCACAGGCTGGCCAGCGGCTCGACATCCTCGATGCGCGGGTACTCCTCGACGATCCGGCCCTCGCGCAGCTGGAACATCTTCACGCTGCGTTCCTTGTAATCCACCGAGAGGTAAAGGTTTTTCTGGAACAGGCGCAGTTTGCGCGTCTTTTCCTGGGAAACGCGGCTGGCGGTCACGTTGGCCACCAGGCCGGAATGGAACTCCAGGCGCACGTTGGCGATGTCGATCCGCCGCGAGATGATCGGCACGCCGCTGGCGCGGATCTCGCGCACCCCGGAGCGGTCCCACTGCAGGATGATGTCCAGGTCGTGGATCATCAGGTCCATGATGACGTCGATGTCCAGCGAGCGCGGCGAAAAGGAGCCCAGGCGCTGCACCTCGATGAACAGGGGGCTGGCGACCAGCCGCCCGGCATACTCAACCGCCGGGTTGAAGCGCTCCAGGTGGCCCACGGCCAGTACCCGCCGGTTCGCCGCGGCCAGGGCGATCAGCTCATCGGCTTCCGCCAGCGTGCGGCTGATCGGCTTCTCGACCAGAACGTGCTTGCCGTTCTCAAGGAAGAGGCGGCAAAGGGCGAAGTGCTCCAGGGTCGGCGCCGCCACGACGACGGCATCCACCAGCGGCAGGGCCTGGCGGGGGTCCTGCAGCAAGGGGATGCCGTAGGGCCCGGCGTTCTTCTCCAGGTTCGCCGCCAGGACGTCGACGGCGCAGGTCAGCCGCAATCCGGGGGTTTTCGCCAGCACGCGCAAATGATTGGCGCCCATGGCGCCGGTCCCGATCACTCCGATCCTCATGTTCTCCCCAATAGGATGATCTTGCTTCGCCGCGCCCGCTCGGCCAGTGAGGCGGGATCGAGCAGCAGCGTCCGGCCCGCTTCCAGCACGAATGCCGCCGCCCCGGCCGTGGCCAGCACATCCAGGGTGCGCGGGCCCGCCACCGGCAGGTCGAAGCGCATGTCCTGGCCCGGCCGGCTGACCTTGGCCACGACCAGTCCGGGTCCGGCGATGGCCGCCGCCCGCTCGATGGCGCGGTCGGTCCCTTCCATGGCTTCCACGGCCACGACGGCCCTGTCCTTGACGCACACCGTCTGGCCGATATCCAACTGAGCGAGGCCCCAGGCCTTTTGCCAGGCAAAATCGATGTCGGCGCGCAGGGCCTTGGTCAGCCGCAGGCGCGGGGTGTAGTTCTGGGCCGCCACCAGGTGTTCCTTGAGAAAGAAAGAAGAATCGATGATCTCGATGCCCTCGCCGGCCAGGAAGTCGGCCAGCGCCGCCAGCAGCGACGTGGTGGTGCGGTCGCGGACGCCGGCCAGGAAGCGCAGGAACTTGGCATCGGCCGCCATGGCCGAGAAGACCGACGCGTGCGGGACGCGGCCGATCATCAGCGCCCGCTCCACGCCGCGGCTCTTGAAATAGCGGATAAGCCCGCCCAAGCGGCCGAGCGGGAATTCGGCCCATTCGTCGGCTTCCGCGGCCAGGTCGGCTGCGGCGGCCCCGCGGACGGAGGCGACCACGGTACGCCAGCCCAGGCGCCGCGCCGCCTGGCAGGTCAGCAGCGGCAGGGGCGGCTCGCCGGCGATGATGCCGATCGTCTCAGCCATCGGAGCGGAAATTCTTCAGGATGCCTCGCTTGGTTTTGCTGATGAAGTCGGTGATCACCCGGGCTTCCTCGCTGCCGGCGTGCTGCTCGCCGATCTTGTGGACGGCCTGGGTGGTGTTCAGGTCGGAGTGGTAGAGGATGCGGTAGATGTCCTTGACGTTCTCGATGAAATCGCGGCTGAGCCCGTTGCGCATCATGCCGATGGCATTGGGGCCGTACAGGCTGAACGACTCGCGGCTCTGGGCCACCTTGGCGAACGGCAGGATATCCTGGCAGACCACGCTGTAGCCGCCGATGTAGGCGTTGCGGCCGATGCGCACGAACTGGTGCACGGCACAGAAGGCGCTGAGCACGACATAGTCGCCGATCTCGACATGGCCGGCCAGGGTGGCGCCGTTGCTGAGGATGATGTGGCTGCCGAGCTGGCAGTCGTGGGCCACGTGGGTATACGCCATGAGATAGTTGTCGTCGCCCAGGCGCGTGTGGCCGCCCCCCTTCGGCGTGCCGCGGTTGATGGTGGTGAACTCGCGGATGATATTGCGATCGCCGATATGCACGAAAGTCTCCTCGCCCTTGAAGGTGATGTCCTGGGGGTCGGTTCCCAGCGAGGAAAAGGGGAAAATGTGGCAGCCGCTCCCGATGACGGTGTTGCGGTCGATGGTGGCATGGTGCTTGACCACCGTGAGGTCGCCGATGCGCACGCCGGGCCCGATGACCGAATAGGCGTCGACCTGCACATCCCTGCCGAGCTCGGCCTTGGGGCTGATGACGGCGGTGGGATGGATCAGCGGCTGCCTCACTGGGTCACCATGCAGCTCATGGTCGCTTCGACCGCCAGCTGGCCGTCCACCGAGGCCTTGCCCTCGATGACGGCGAACCTGCCCCGGTCGCGAACCACCAGCACGTCGAGATCCAGACGGTCTCCCGGCACGACGGGCTTCTTGAAACGGACTTTCTCGATGCCGGCGAAATAGGCATACACCTTCTGGCCGACGAAGCGCTGCATCAACAGCACCGCCCCCAGCTGGGCCAGGGCCTCGATGATCAGCACCCCCGGCATGACCGGGTTGCCGGGGAAATGGCCCTGGAAAAAATCCTCGTTGCCGGTGACGTTCTTGTAGCCCTGGATGGTCTGGCTCCCGTCGCAGGCGGTCACGCGGTCGACCAGCAGAAAGGGATAGCGATGGGGCAGGATGCGCTTGATGCCCTCGATATCCAGAGGCAGGTTCATTTCTTGGCGGCGGCGGCGGACTGGGCGTCGTAGGACTTGACCACCTTCTCGGTGAGGTCGATGGTGGGATCGAAGAAGGTGACGCCGGCCGTGTTCAGGTCCAGGACCAGGGAAAAGCCATTCTCCGTGGCGACCTTCTCGATGATCGGCATCAGGTCTTTCTGGATCGCCTCGAATTCCTTCTGCTGGGCGGCCATGCTTTCCTTCTGGGCGTCCTCGGCGAAGCGCTTGATCTCGGTGCGCTTGTTGGCCAGGTCCTGGGTCTTGCGGTCGCGGGCCTCGGCGTTCAGCGCCGGGGAGAGGACTTCCTTCTCCAGGGCATCGATCGCCTTCTGCAGCGACTCGTACTTCTTCTGCTTGGCGGTCGTCAGCGCCTGCAGGCGGCCGATGGCTTCCTTGCCCTTGACCGAGTTCTGCAGGACGACCTGGGGATTGATGATGCCGATCTTGAATTCGGCGAAGGCGAACGCGCTCAGGGCCACCAGGGCCGCGATCAACAACAGGTGTTTTTTCATGGTTATCTCCTTATTGAAATCTTAATAAAACGACGGACCAACGGCGAACTTGAAGACAAAGTGCGAATCGCCGACATTCAGCAGCCGCGGGTTGTAGGCGAAGATCAGGCGGAAGGGGACATTGAGCATGGGCACGAAGACCTTCAGCTCCAGGCCGGTTGACGTGTAGACGTCCTTCAGCCGGATCGGCGTGCCGGCGTCGTAGGAATTGCCCATGTCGTAGAAAAAGACGAAGGAGAACTGCTGGGTCAGGGGGATGGCGTATTCCAGGTTGAACAGGAACGACTTGGTCCCGCCCAGGACGCTGCCGTTCTTGTCGCGCGGGCCGATGGTGTAGATGTCAAAGCCGCGAAGCGAGCGTTCGCCGCCCAGGAAGTACTTCTCGTAGAAGGGGACCCGGCGGTTGGCGAACGGCGACAGGCCCTCGTAGGCCAGGTGCAGGCCCAGCACGTGCCGCTTCCACAGGGGCTGGAAGCGGACGAGCTCCAGCTTCAGCTTGTGCAGGTAGATGTCCCCGCCCAGGAAGCCGCCCGAATAGCGGTAAGTGGCCAGGACCTTGCTGCCCTGGGAGGGAAAGATCGGCGAGTCGACGGTGGAATAGTACAGGGTGGGCGAAAGGGCCGAGACGCGCCGCTTGCCCTCGCTGTAGTAGTACATGTAATAGGAGCTGATGTACTGGTAGCTCTCGTTGACGTCGCTGATCTCGATGTCCTCCATGCTGTACACCAGCTGGCTGCCCCAGTAGGTCCAGAAACGGGCCGAGCTGGAGATGTTGAAGCCCTGCCCCTTGCGCGTGTACATGTAGGGGTATTCATAAGTGGTCTTGAACAGGTCGATACCGAAATTGGCCGGCAGGTTGAACAGGTAAGGCTCGGTGAAGGCGAACTGGTAGTTCTTGGCGCGCGTGCCCTGCTGCAGATTGAGCGTGAAGGCTTCGCCCATGCCCAGGAAGTTCTGCGTGGAATAGCCGGCGGCGATGAACCAGCCCTCGTAGCCGCTGTAGCCCACGTTGAAGTTGATCATCTGCCGGTTCATCTCCTTGACCTCGGCGATGATGTCGATCTTCTGGGGGTCCTGGGGGTCGGCCTTGATCTCGGGCATCTTCTCCACGGTGACCAGGCCCAGCTGCTTCATGCGCTTGATCGAGTCCTCCAGGGCGTTGATGTTCAGGCGCTTGCCCTCGCGCAGGAACCACTCGCGGCGGATGACGTGGTCCTTGGTGAAGGTGTTGCCGGTGAACTCGAGCTTGCCCAGGTAGACGACCTCGTTCTCCTGGATGCGGATGGTCAGGTCGGCGATGCGCCGTTCCGGGTCCAGGTTCTCGCTGGGCACGACCTGGGCGTAGAAGTAGCCGATGCCGCCGTAGAACTTCTGCATGCTCTCGATGATCTTGTTGCGCTTCTTGATGTTGTACACCTGGCCCTTCTTGAAGCCGACCAGGCTCTTGAGGAAGTCGGTGCGGATGACCTTGTTGCCCTCGATGGCGATCTCACCCATGCGGTAGCGCGGGCCGAGATCCACCGGAATGCTGAGCTGCAGCATGTTCTGCCGGTGACCGAGGATCGTTTTCCGCTCCATGGTGGCGAATTCCGGCGTGCCGACCTTGGCCTCAAGATATCCCTTCTGCTGCAGGCGCAGGCGGACCTCCTCAAGGTCTTCCTCGATCTTCTCGCGGTTGTACACATCCTTGCCGGCGACGGCCGAGAGGATGGCGTGCACCTGGTTGTTTTTGAGCCCGCGGCGCAGGAATGACGGCGAAACCGAGCCGGGGGTGAGGCCGGGGAAAACCACCTTGGCGATGCGCGTCTTGTAGCCGGCATCGGCGCGGACGGTCAGGGCGATCTGCCCGTTCTCCTCCTTCTTCTCGTCGATGGTCACGTCGGCCTGGTTGTAGCCCTTCTCCAGGAGCATGTCGGTGATGAGCTTCTTCACCCTGCGCACCTTGGACGGGCTGTAGTAGGAGAAGGGCTGCAGCAGGATGTTGCTGCCCTGCAGCTTCTCGTTGATGTCGCTCTCCTTGACCTTCTTGCTCAGCTTGTAGGTGACCGAGGAGATCAGCGGGTTCTCGACCAGCACCAGGCGCACGATCTTGCCGTTGGCGCCGTTCTCCTCCTCGATGCGGATGTTCTCGAAGAAGCCGGTGGCCCAAAGCGACTGGAAATCCTCCTTCAGCTTCTGCGGGTCATAGACGCCGCCCTCGCGTGATTTCATGTAGAACTGGATGGTCTCGCGCGAGACCTTGCGATTGCCTTCGACCTGGATCCTTTCGATGATGTCGGCGCACAGCCATTGGGCGCCGAGCAGCATCATGACCAGCCACGGCATTTTTTTCAGCATGAAAACCTCGCAAAATTCGAGTTGAATGGTATTTTATAGCACAAAACGCCATAAATTACAATTCCTCTTTACTGGATAGGACGTCCTGGAAGCAGAAAAAAGTTTCAGCGGTTTTTTATTGACAGCCGAAAGCGATTGTGCTATAAAAAAAAGGTCCATCACGCGGAGGAAGTGGCCATGCCGATCTACGAATACAAATGCTCGAAATGCGGCAGAGTTTTCGAGCATTTGCAGTCCGTAGCGGCCGCGCCGCTCCGCAAATGCATTTACTGCCGGGGCCGGGCCGACAAGATCATCTCCCAGAGCTCATTCCAGTTCAAGGGCTCGGGCTGGTACATCACCGATTACAGGAAGAAAGGCGCCAAGAGCGCCGCGCCGGCCAAGCCCGCGGAAAAAGTCGAAAAAAATGTCAAAGCCAGTTAGCCTTTCCATCTCTCCCCCCTTAATATAACCATAACCCCCACCCTACAAAAACACCCCCCCCGCTACATGGGGGGGGCCCGCCTTTTGTCACTGCCAGTAGATAGAATCGGTTTACGGTAGACGGTTCACGGTTTACGGAAAGAGAAAAGGCAATATGAAGACTTAAATTCCAAATCCCAAGCACCAAATTCCAAACAAATTCCAAGCTCCAAATTCCAATTTCCAAAACGAAAGCCCCTTGGAATGGCATTTTCTTCGTTTTGGTCATTGAATCAAAGTCCCCGCTAAGGGGATTGGAATTTGGAATTTATTTGGGATTTGGGATTTGGTGCTTGGAATTTAATTCTTCACTTGTCACTTGTCACGCGTCACGCGTTACGCGTCACGATAGATCCTCCCTTTGCTGCCGCTTACCGCAAACAGCCGGGCTCGTCACCTGTCTTTTCCAGGATGATGGTCACCGGCCCGTCGTTGACCGAGCTCACTTCCATCATGGCGCCGAACTCCCCTGCCGCGACCGGGACGACGGCCCGCAGCAGCGAGTTGAAGCGCTCGTAGAGTTCCCGGGCCCGTCCGGGCTCCTCGGCGCGGGTGAAGTCGGGGCGGCGCCCCTTGCGGTTGCGCGCCGCCAGGGTGAACTGCGAGACCGAGAGGATCGCTCCCCGCACCTGCTGGACATCGAGGTTCATCTTCCCCCCTTCGTCGGCGAAGACGCGCAGGTGCAGCACTTTATCGGCCAGGAAGGCGATCTCCTTATCGCCGTCGCCCTTTTCGATGCCCACCAACAGAAGAAGCCCCCGGCCGATGCGGGCCATCTCCCGCCCCGCGACGTCGACACTTGCCTGGGATACCCTCTGGATTACGAGGCGCATGGCTTCACCACGGGCTGCCAACCGTGCTGCCCCGCTCCGACGGGGCGGGAGGCAGATCCCTCCTCTCGCTGCCCCGGGGGGGAGGGGGTTCGACTCTCCGCAACAGCAGGGGCGAATCAAGGTCGATCCGCAGGCCCTCGTTTTCCCCATTTCCCCCGGGCAGAGGGGCGCCGCCGCGTATCCAGCCGGAGATGCGGCAGACCAGCCAGGCCCGGGAATGGGGAAGATCGGGCTCCAGGTGCAGGCGGACGATCTCCAGCCGGCTCTCGTCCCACGAGACATGATTGATGAATCCCAGCAATGCCGGCAGCGGCGCCATGGCGACGACGCAGACGGAGCGGTTCGCGGGCTGGCCGCATGGCGAAGGCTGTCCGCCGAGCAGGCCGCGCCAGTAAAAGCGTCCCGGGTCACGGGCCCGCGAAAAACCCTCCTGGATGGCGACGGTTTGGCCGCCGATCCAGCCGCGGAGGGGATCCCCTCGTTCCGGGCCGGCGCTACCCAGCTCGGGCGCATCGGTCATATTGCCGAACAGGAACCGGGCATGGGGAATGCCGTCCAGGAGGATCCGTTGCTGCAGGCCGGTCAGGGCCACGGCTCTCCAGCCGGCGTCATCGTCCACCGGCGGCAGCGCCTGGAAGGCCCGGGAGTCCATTTGCGCCAGGAGATCCTCTTCAGCCGCGTCGGGAAATTCGAGATCAACGGCCTTGGCGCCGTAGTTCCTGATCTTCCGATCCCAATCGCCGCGCTCGCGGCGCAGGCGGCCCAGGTCCCTGACGGTCGGATACCAGTCCAGGGCGACGAAGGCGGCCGCGACGGCGAGCGCCGCCAGGGCCTGGAGCAGGGAGCGCGCCAGTTTCCCCCAGCTCACGGCTGCAACTCCACCCGGCCGCGGACGGCGAAGAGGCGCGGCCCGCTGCCGGGGGCAGGCGCCGGAGTCGCCATGATATCGAAAGCCGCGGCCGCATTCCCCAGTTGCTCCAGGAAATCATCGAACCCGCGCCGGGCGACGGTATCCGCTTCGATCGCCAGCTCGAAGCTCATGTCGTGCAGACCGGGATCGATGCGGACCGAGACCAGCCGCAGCGGCGCCGCGATGCCGTCCAGGCGGCGGACGAGATCGGCGGCGGCGTAGGACGCGGCCATGGGATAGTCGAGAAAATAGCGGAGCTGATGGAAGCGGGCGCGCCGGGCCTTGGTCGCGGCGACCGGTTGTTCGCGCACCAGCTCGCCGTAGCTCCGTTTCATCTCCGCGGCCTCCCGGGCGCGGCTGAAGCGCACCGCGTGCAGCAGCAGGGAGATGACGGCCAGGAATGAAAACAGGAACAGCGGCCAACGCCGCCGGCGGCGAAGCGGGCGATCGTCTGGCTCGTTCATGGCCGGGGTTCAGCCGCCGACGAACTTCAGGAAGACCCGCCGCTGGCGCGGGCCGTCGAACTCGCAGAAATAGATCCCCTGCCACGAACCGAGGATCGGTTCGCCGTTGTTCACCACCAGGGCCTCGGAGGCGCCCACCAGGCTGGACATGATGTGCGCCGGCGAGTTGCCCTCGCCGTGCCGGAAATAATCGTGCCTGGGCGCCAGGCGCTTGAGGAACTCGCCGATGTCATGGGGCACGTCCGGGTCGGCGTTCTCGTTGATGGTCACGGCGGCGGTGGTATGCGGCGTGAAGACCAGCAGGATGCCCGAGTTGCATTTGCCGTCGCGCAGCATCTCGCGCACCTGGGCGGTGATATCGATGAATTCAATCTTTTGCGTGCTCTTCAGCTCGATGGCATGGTAGGCGCTCATGCTTCCTCCGCGTGCTTTTTTTCGCCGAAAACGACCGCCTGGAAGGTCTCGATGGTCACTCCCCTTTTCCACTCGTCGGCTGCCAGCCCCGCCTTGCGGCAGCCGTAGGAAACGTACTGCTCCAGGTCCCAGCCCTGCTCGAGCGGCACCTGGGGCAGCAGCAGGCCGCGATTCACCCCCTTGCTGACGATGATGCCGTCGACGCCGACCCGCACGTCCCCCGGGCCGGATACGGGCCGCGGAACGGTCAGGACCGAGATCTCGATATCGAGCCCGGGCAGTTCATCGCCGTTGACGGCGGGAAAGCGCGGGTCCTCGAAAGCGGCGGCCAGGGCCATTTCGCGAACAGCCTCCCAGAGCGGCTTCACGGGCAGCGGGTAACCGATGCAGCCGCGCAGCTCGCCGTCGCGATGCAGGGTGACGAAGACGCCGCGTTTCTCCAGGAACACCGGCTCCGGAGCCGGTTCACCGCCGCGCTCCCTTGAGGCCAGGTATCTGCGGATGGTCTCCCGGGCCAGCGCCAGGAGCGTTTTTCCTTCCGCGCCGCTCAATTCAGCCATTCCGCCCCGGTTTCTTCCGCAAGCGGCGCCAGGCGCGCCTTCTTCACGGCCGGATCGAATTCACAGGTGAAAGCCCGGATTTCCCTGAGACGCACGGCGAGGACCAGGCCGCCGATGGACCATTCCCGGGCCCGCGGCGGCTTGCGGCAGAAGAACGTCCCCTGCAGCCGCTCGCCGTATTGCCGGCAGGCGGCGGCATGGACGGCGTCGCTGCCGGCCGTGCCGAAATCCAGTGGCAGGAGCCGCTCGACCAGGATCGAACGACCGATCCCCGTCCCCAGCAGGAAGCCCGCCCCGCGGTAGCCGGAGGCGCGCAGGACCGCGATGTCCTCCAGCGCCGTCGGCAGCAGTTGCACGTTCATGTGCAGTAATTACCACATAAAGGAACTCAAGACAATATCCGGGAGCCTCGTGCACTCGGCGTAAGGTGTAAGGCATAAGGTTCAGGGTGAAGAAAGGGCAATTCCTTGATTCCAGAGCTCGTTTTCACCCTCCGCCTTGCGCCCTGCGCCCCACGCCGAGATCCTACTTTTTCTTCTTGAGCTCTTCTTTGACCTTGCGCCAATAGGCCATGCGCTCGCGGATGTGCTTCTCGAAACCCATGGAGCCGGGCTGGTAGAAATCCTTCTCCCTGACCCCGTCGGGCAGGGTCTGGAGCAGCGAGGTCTTCTCGGGCAGGTCGTGGGCATAAACGTATTCCCGGCCCGCCCCCTTGCCGGCGGCGATGAAGTTGTCGGGGTTGACGATCGCCAGCGGCACGGGCAGCATCCTGTACTTCTCGGCGAGCTTCTTCAGCTTGCCGTCGGCCGCGTACAGGGCGTTGCTCTTGGGCGCCAGCGCCAGGTAGACGGCCGCCTCGACCAGGAACAGGTCGCCCTCGGGCGAACCCAGGAACTCGTAGGCCTCCTTGGCGTTGAGGCAGACGCGCAGGGCGTCGGGGTCGGCCAGGCCGATGTCCTCCACGGCCATGCGCACCAGGCGCCGCAGGATGTAGAGCGGGTCCTCCCCCCCCTGCAGCATGCGGTACAGCCAGAACAGGGCGGCATCGACGTCGGAGTTGCGCACGCTCTTGTGCAGCGCCGATATGGTCTGGTAGCGGTCGTCGCCCGTGCGGTCGTAGCCGGCGACCTTGTTCTGGATGATGTCGAGGACCGCCGCCTCGTCGACGGGCTTTCCCGCTTCGGCCGTCTGGAAAACGATCTCCACCAGGTTGAGCAGGCGGCGGCCGTCGCCGCTGCCGTAGCCGATGACCACCGCCTCGGCTTCGGGGGTGAAGCGCACCTCGACCCCGGCCCGCTCGCGGATGAAGGCCAGGGCCTTGTCCAGGATGCGCCGCAGGTCCCCGGGCTGAAGCGGGAACAGCTCCAGGATCTTCAGCCGCGACAGCAGGGCGCGGTTGATCTTGTAGGCCGGGTTCTCGGTGGTCGTGCCCAGCAGGATGACGTCGCCGCGCTCGACATAGGGCAGGAAGGCGTCCTGCACGCTGCGGTTGAAATGGTGGATCTCGTCGACGAACAGCGCCAGGGGCCGCTTCGTTCCCAGGCGCGGCGTCCTGGCGCCGGCCATCATCTTCTTGATCTCGGCGATGCCCGAGACCGTGGCCGAGAACTCGGTCGACGGGTAGCCGGCCTCGCGCACCAGGATGCGCGCCAGCGTCGTCTTGCCCGTCCCCGGCGGCCCCCAGAAGATCAGCGAGGCCAGGTTGCGGCCCTGCGCCAGGGCCTGGACGACCTTCTGTTGCCCGGTCAGGTGCTCCTGGCCGATGAACTCGGAAAGTTGCTGCGGCCGCAGCCGGTCGGCCAGGGGAAACATGTCGCTGCGAGGATCCATGGCTGGCGGGGGGGCTTACGGGTGGCGGTTCAGGATCATGGCCGCCAGCAGCGGCACCAGGATCTCGTGCGGGCCGACGAAGTAGAAGCCCTTGCCGCCGCGGGTGGTCGGCCGCCGGCAGACGTTCTCCCGAGGCCGGTAGAGGCGCTGGAAATCGAACACGGCGGTGTGGAATTTCTGCAGCGCGATCCCCTGGGCGGCGCAGTAGGAGACGGCCTTGAGGAACACCTCGGGCAGGATGACCGCCGAGCCGATGTTGAGGAAGACGCCGCCGTCGCTCAGCTCGGAAACAATCGAGGCCAGCAGCTGGAAATCGCGCTCGGCCAGGGCACCGCTGACCGCGCCGGAGAACATCGGGTGGTAATGGATGAAATCGGTGCCGATGGCCGGGTGGATGGTCACCGGGATGTTCAGCCGGTAGGCGTTGAAGAGGACGCTGTCCTCCAGGTGGGGGAACTGGGCCTGGATCAGGTAGTGCCCCACCGCCTCGCCGGCGCCCATGCCCTGGGCCAGCCCGTCCTTCAGGGCCAGGTTCAGGAAGAGCCCCGTCTCTTCGGTGTTGCCGTAGGTGCCCTGCAGCAGGTTGCCGTCGACGTCCTCGGAGGTGTGGCCGACCAGGGCGAGCTCGAAGTCGTGGATCATCATGGCGCCGTTGCTGGCGATGGCCGACACCCAGCCGCGCTGCATCAGGTCGACGAGCAGCGGCCCCAGGCCCAGCTTGACCACGTGGGCGCCCATGGCCCAGATGATCGGCCGGTTCTTCTTCCTGGCCTGTCCCAGCAGATCCACCAGCTCACGCAGGTCGCGGGCGGCGAGGTAGGGGGGCAGGGAGTCGAGGAACTGGCGGAAGTCGGCGCCGGGCAGGCAGGGCTTGGGGAAATCCTTCAGGTGGACCAGGGAATGCCGCTCCTTGATGGAGACGGTCTTCATCTTTCTGCGCTCCAGCGGCCGGTATTTCGGGTAGGGCATGGTTATTTCTTGACGGGGCCGCTGAGGCGGATGATGTACTCGACGCCGCTGTAGAGGGTCAGGAAAACGGCGATGTAGAGGACCGCGTTCCCCAGCAGCCGCAGCTGGTCCGCGAACGGCAGCTTGCGGTGGATGATCAGGATGGCCAGGGCGACGATCTGGAAGGTGGTCTTGAGCTTGGCCGGCAGCGAGGCCGAGAAGGAGGCGGCATGGACCAGGTAGTAGAAGCGGAAGACCGAGATGAACAGCTCGCGCAGGATGATGATCGCCGCCACCCAGGTCGCCACCTCCTGCAGGTAGACCAGGGCGATCAGCGCCGCCGCCACCAGCAGCTTGTCGGCCAGGGGATCGAGGAACTTGCCCAGGTCGCTGACCTGGTCGTACTTGCGGGCGACATAGCCGTCGATGGCATCGGTCACCGCGGCGATGACGAACACGGCAAAGGCGATGATCTCCTTGTTCTCCATCTCGGTCAGCAGGATGACCAGCACGAAGGGAACCATGATGATGCGGACGATGGTGATGATGTTGGCCTTTGTCATATGCACCCCGGGCTATTGTACCGCGCGCCCGGGCGAAATGCAAACCGGGGCGCGTTCGGCGTTCACAGGCCGAAGGGCTCGGTCGGACCCGCTCCATGGCGAATGATAGCCGGGGCGGGTCCACTCAGGTCGATGATCGTGGACGGCACGTTGGCCAGCACGCCGGCGTCCAGGACCAGGTCGATGTCGTGGCGGAAGGTGGCGGCGATCTCCTGCGGGTCGGTGAAGTAGTCGTCCGCTCCCTGGGGCACCGAGGTGGAGAGCAGCGGCCGGCCCAGCTCGCGCGCCAGGCCCAGGGCCACCGCCGAGTCGGGGATGCGCACGCCGACCGTCGGCCGCTTCTGCAGCAGGATCTTGGGCACCCGCTTGCTGGCGCGCAGGACGAAGGTGTACTTGCCCGGGGTGACCCGGCGCAGGATGCGGTAGGAGCTTGTGGGCAGGTAGGCCCAGTCGGCCACGGCGGCCAGGTCGGGGCAGACGAAGCTGAGCAGCTTGTGCGCGGAGGCCTGCTTCAGTTTGAAGATGCGCGCCATGGCCCCCTTGTTGAACAGGTCGGCGCCCAGCCCGTAGATGGTGTCGGTCGGGTAGACGATCAGGCCGCCGTTCTCCAAGACGCGCGCGGCGTGCTGCAGCAGCCGGCGGTGCGGATGGTCCAGGTCGATGTGCTGGATGTCGACGGCCATGGCGCCCCCCCCTGCGCCGGCGGCCCTATTTCATCTCGCTCAATTTCTTGTAGTAGTCGTGCTTGTCCTTCTTGAAGGCCGCGGCCTGCTCGTACAGCTTGTCGGCCACCTCCGGGAACTGCAGCTTGAGGGTGGCGAAGCGGATCTCCTTGGCCAGGAAATCCTGCATGTCGAGGCTGGGGTCCTTGCTCTCGTAGACGAAGGGATTCTTCCCTTCCGCGGCCAGCGCCGGGTTGTAGCGGTAGAGCGGCCAGTAACCGGCCTGGACGGCCTTCTTGGCCTCGGCGCTGGAAAGCCCCATGTCGATGCCGTGCATGATGCAGGGCGAATAGGCGATGATGATCGAGGGCCCGGGGTAGGCCTCGGCTTCCAGAAACGCCTTGACCAGCTGGTTCATGTTGGCGCCATGGGCCACCGAGGCGACATAGATGTAGCCGTAGCTCATCAGCATCAGCCCCAGGTCCTTCTTGCCGGTGCGCTTGCCGCTCGAGGCGAACTGCGCCACCGCCGACAGCATCGTCGCCTTGGAAGCCTGGCCGCCGGTGTTGGAGTAGACCTCGGTGTCCAGCACCAGCACGTTGACGTTCTTGCCGGTGGCCAGAACGTGGTCCAGGCCGCCGTAGCCGATGTCGTAGGCCCAGCCGTCGCCGCCGATGCACCACACCGACTTGTCGACGAAATAATCCTGGAGCTCGATGACCTTGCGCAGGTCCGCCTGCTTTTCCGCCGGCGCCGCCTTCAGGGCGGCGGGCAGGAGCGCGCGGACCGCCTGCGCCGCAGCCTGGGCCCCGTCACCGGTGTCGGCCCAGAGCTCGAGGCTTTTCTTCAGCGCCGCCTCGAGCTTCCTGTCCGGGCCGCCCGCCAGCAAGCGGTCGATGGCGGCGCGCAGCAGCTTGCGGTTGGCGTCCACGGCCAGGCGCATGCCCAGGCCGTATTCGGCGTTGTCCTCGAACAGCGAATTGGCCCAGGCGGGGCCGCGGCCGTCCTTGCCCACGCAATAGGGCGTGGTGGGGAACGTGCCGCTGTAGATGGAAGAGCAGCCGGTGGCGTTGGCGATGATCATGCGCTCGCCGAAGAGCTGCGAAGCCAGCTTGACATAGGGGGTCTCGCCGCAGCCGGCGCAGGCACCCGAGAACTCGAACAGCGGCTTGCGGAACTGCACGCCCTTGAACTGGGCGATGGTGGTGCCGTCCATGATGTTGTCGGGCAGGTTCTCGAAGAACTCGGTGTTGGCGTTTTCGCCGGCCCGGCGCTCCTCGTCGATGGGGCGGAATTCCAGGGCCTTGGTCTTGGCCGGGCAGACATGGACGCAGTTGCCGCAGCCGGTGCAGTCCTCGATGTAGACCTGCACCTTGTATTCCAGTTTCTTCTCGTTCTTGGTGTTCGATTTGACCGTCCGGAAGGTGTCCGGGGCCTTTTCCAGCTGCGCCGGCTCGATCTGCTTGGCGCGGATGGCGGCGTGCGGGCAGACCAGCGAGCACTGGTTGCACTGGATGCAGTTCTCGCTGAGCCAGTGCGGCACCTGCGGGGCGATGCCGCGCTTCTCCAGCTTCGCCGTCGCCGTCGGCACCTTGCCGTCGAGCGGCATCCGCGACACCGGCACGCCGTCTCCCTTGAGGTGCATCAGCGGGTCGATCACTGTGCGCGCGAATTCGGAGGCGTTGTCTGGGATCAGCTGCGGCACTTGCGCCGAGGCCTTGATGTCCGCGACCGACGCCGGCACCTGGATCTGCTGCAGCGCTTCGCTGGTGCGGTCGACCGCATCCCAGTTCATCTGGACGATCGTCTCGCCCTTCTTTTCGTAGGTCTTCTGGATCGACTCCTTGATCAGGCGGATGGCCTCGTCGCCCGGCAGCACGCCGGAGATCTTGAAAAAGGCCACCTGCATCACGGTGTTGATGCGCTTGCCCAGGCCGACGGCATCAGAGATCTTCAGGGCATCGATGTTGTAGAACTTGATCTTCTTGCGGATGATCGTTTCCTGCATGTCGCGGGTCAGGTGCTCGAAGACCTCGTCGTTGCTCCACTCGGAGTTGAGCAGGAAGGTGCCGCCCTCCTTGATCCCGGCGAGCACGTCGTAGCGGCCGATGTAGGCCGGGTTGTGCAGGGCGATGAAGTTGGCCGAAGTGGACAGGTAGGGGGCGCGGATCGGGCTCTTGCCGAAACGCAGGTAGGAGATGGTGATGCCGCCTGATTTCTTGGAATCGTAGGAGAAGTACCCTTGCGCGTACATGTCGGTATGGTCGCCGATGATCTTGATCGAGTTCTTGTTGGCGCCGACGGTGCCGTCCGAGCCCAGCCCCCAGAAGATGCAGCTGATGGTGTCGCTCTTCTCGATGGAAAAGTTCTCGTCGAAGGGCAGCGAGCGCCGGGTGACGTCGTCCAGAATGCCCACGGTGAAATCATGGAAGCAGGCGCCGTCGAGGTGGTCGTAGACCGCCTTGGCCATGGCCGGGGTGAATTCCTTGGAGCTGAGGCCATAGCGGCCGCCGACGATGGTCAGCCCGCGGTTGGCCAGGGCCGTGACCACGTCCATGTACAGGGGTTCGCCCAGGGCGCCGGGCTCCTTGGTGCGGTCGAGGACGGCGATCTTCTTGACCGACTTGGGCAGCGCGGCCAGGAAAGCATCCAGGGCGAAGGGACGGTAGAGGCGGACCTTGATCAGCCCGACCTTGGCCCCGTTCCGGTTCAGGTACTCGACCGTCTCCTCGAGGGTCTCGCAGCCCGAGCCCATGGCGATGACGATCCGCTCGGCCTGGGGATGGCCGACGTAGTCGAACAGCTTGTACGGGCGCCCGATCTTCTTGCCGACCAGGTCCATGTATTTCTGCACGATGGCCGGGGTTTTTTCATAGAAACGGTTGACGGTCTCGCGGCCCTGAAAATACACGTCGGGGGCCTGCTGGCCGACCTTGAGCACCGGACGATCGGGGGTCAGCGCCCGGGCGCGGAAATCCTCGACGTTCTTCATGTCGAGCAGCGAGGCCATGGTCTCATAATCGATCATCTCGACCTTCTGGATCTCGTGTGAAGTGCGGAAGCCGTCGAAGAAGTTCAGGAAGGGGACCCAGGACTCGAGAGTGGCCAGGTGTGAGACAACGGCCAGGTCCATGGTCTCCTGCACCGAGGCGGCGGCCATCAGGGCGAAGCCGGTGTTGCGCACCGACATGACGTCGGAATGGTCGCCGAAGATGGAGAGCGACTGGCAGGCCAGTGAGCGCGCCGAGACATGGAACACGGTGGGCAGCATCTCGCCGGCGATCTTGTGCATGTTGGGGATCATCAGCAGCAGGCCCTGCGAGGCGGTGAAGGTGGTGGTCAGCGAGCCGGCCGAGAGGGCGCCGTGCACGGCTCCGGAGGCGCCGCCTTCCGACTGCATCTCGATGACGTCGACTTCCGTGCCGAAGATGTTCTTGCGGCCGTGGGCGGCCCAGGAATCGGCGAGCTCGCCCATCACCGAGGAGGGCGTGATCGGGTAGATGGCCGCCACGTCGCTGAAGGCGTAGGCGACGTGCGTCGCGGCGGTATTGCCGTCGATGGTCGCTTTCTTGTTGCTCATGATGGTTGTTCTCCTTTGTGTTTCGGGTAAAGCCCGGGAAACGCGAGCCATGGAACCCCAGCGGCCTTTCCGGGATGAATCAAGAAAAATGGTAACATACTATTGCAAAGGCTGTCAAATGGCCTTGCCGGCATCACGGTCGATCCGACGCCTCAAAAATGAGCAGGGAAACCGAGAAGACGCCGCCAGGAAAGCCCGTTTTCCATCCCCAGACGACCCCGACGGCCAGGGCCTCGATTCCGGCGCCGAGCATCTCTTTCTCCAGCTCGGAGAGGATCCTGTCCAGTTCATTGAAACAGATGTTGACCGTCCGCATCTTGCCGGGGCTGGGGAAATCCATGCTGATGGGAATGCCGGCCAGTTTCTGCTGGGCGGAAACCCTGGCCAGGGTGCGCGCCGCCACGGCGATCACCGGCGTCACGCCGAATTTTTCCCGGTAGAACCGGCAGAGGCTGTTCTCAATGGCAACCATCACCTCCGGCGCCGACGGGCATTCGATGATGGCGGCGAACTCCTCGCTGACATAATAGCGGTTTCCCGCCCGGCAGACGCCGATCCCGGCCTGGAGCATGCGCTCGTCCAGGATGTTGATCCGGTGCCGGACGCTGTCCATCAGCGCCGCGTGAATGAATTCGGCGCCGGGGGTCGGGCTGCGGGCGACATTCTCGCTGCTGGCGAGGAAACAGGCGTTGGCCTGGCGCAGTTTCTGCTCCGGCGTCGGCCAGCCGGGGAAATGGTGGCTCAAAAGCCCCTCGGCGGCCATCTTGGCACTGTGAGCCCTGGCGATCTCCTGCAGGAGCGGATGCAGCTGCAGCGCCCTGCGCCCGAGGCGTTCGCGCTCGCGGTTGACCAGCTCCAGGAGCTCTGTCTCGATCTGCTCAGGACCGGGCGGCACGTAGCGCTTGACGTCGGCGGCTGCCGGCGCCGCCAGCCATGCCGCGAGAACCAGCACCGCCAGCGGACGGCGGCACCGCCCGTTGGCGGCGGCCCGCTGGGATTTCCCGGTTTGACGCATGGTGTGCTTCTCCGATTCAGGGACGGATCAGGATACTGCGGTCACGGTCCATCCCCATTCTCAATCGCGGCGGAACAGGCGCTGCAGAAACCCGATGATGCCCTTTCTTGCCGTTCGCCGCGAAGAGCCGCCGGCGCCCTCCAGGGCCCTGAGGATCGCTTCGGCGTCCACCTGCCGCGTCACCATCTCGATGATCGAGGCGATCTTGTCATTTTCATCGGGTTCCGTCTTGAACAGGTTGCGGGAAAGCTTCAGCGCCGATCCCTCCAGGCTGCTTTCGGTGAAGTAAAGCGGGATTTCCGCGGCTCCGCAGGCGGCCTGCCGCCGATGATCGGGAGCCCCCCCGCATACCACCATCACCGGAGGGCATGGCCCGCCCGAGAGCCGTGACACGATCACGGCGTCCATCACCTCGGGCCTGGTATGGCTCACCAGCAGGGCCTTGCCCGCCTCGGATTCCAATTTCCTGAGTACTTCTTCCGAAGAATCAAAGGCCGCGATGAATCCCGAGCCGCCGCCTGCGGGGGCGGCAGCGGAGCTGAAGAGGGGCGAGGCGCCGATCTCCCGGGTGATCGTGGCGATGGACGGCCGGGCGATCCGCTCCTCGAAGGGAAGTATGCCGAACACGGGGATGCCCTGGCCGCCGAACCACTTTCGCAGTACCGCGGCCACGGCCTCCATTTTCGCGGGGAGCACCCGGTTGATCACCACCCCGAGCAGGGGAACGCCATGAGTCTTGAACAGCGCCTGGCAGAGGCAGAAACTGTCGATGGTGCTTCCCACCCCCCCATCCAGGACCAGCACGACCGGGATCCCCAGCCCGGAGGCCACCCTGGCGTTTCCCAGGTCGAAAACCGACCCGACACCCGGGTGACCGGTTCCCTCCACCAGGACCAGGCCGCTGTTCTTCTGATAGTTTTTGAATGACCGTTTCACGGCGTCCCGCATGCCGCGCGGCTCGCCGGTTCTCACATATCTCTCGGCAGCGCCCCGGGATGCCAGCAAAGGGGTCGATTCCATGCGGGAAAAGGAAAGCCCGAGGGCCTTGGAGATGAACCAGGCATCCTGTCCCACCGATTCGCCGTCGACCACCGTGATCTTCTGCCCCAGGGGCTTGAAGAAGGACACGCCGCCCTCGACCAGCTTGTTGAAGACTTCGGCGAGGCCCAGGCAGAGTGTCGTCTTCCCCGCGTCCTTGCCCGCACCCGCGATGTAGATCCCCCGGTTCATGCGCCCCCCGCGTCAGGGGAACCATCCCGGAACCTAACGAAAAGAGCGGAGGAACCGCTCCCGGTGCCGGCGATCGGGACGCAACGGCCGGCCATCCGGAACGGCAGAAACGGCCTCTTTTCGCTTTGGGCGATCTCCAGGTTTTCGGCCATGAGGCACCTCCAGGACCCGATTCTAGCGCAAAAAAGGGGCTCCGGCAAACAGCGGGGAACTTCCCTTGCCAGACAAGGTGACTATGACCGGACTTTGTCTTTTTTCCCCTCGAACAGGGAGTAAACGACGGGGATGACGAGCAGGGTGATCAGGGCCGAGCTCAGCAGGCCGCCGACCACGGCGCGGGCCATGGGCGCCTGGGCCTCGCTGCCCTCCGAGATGCCGATGGCCAGCGGCAGCATGGCCAGGATGGTGGTCGAGGCGGTCATCAGGATGGGGCGCAGGCGCCGCCGCCCCGCCTCCTCGATGGCCTCGCGCACCCCCAGCTTGTCGCGGCGGCGCAGCAGGTTGGTATGGTCCACCAGCAGGATGGCATTGTTGACCACGATGCCGCCGAGCATGATGCAGCCGATGTACGACTGCATGTTGAAGGTGGTGCCGGTGATCAGCAGCATCCAGATGACGCCGATGATGGCCAGCGGCACCGAGAACATGACGATGAACGGGTCGCGCACCGACTCGAACTGCATGGCCATGATCATGTAGACCAGCATCAGGGCCAGGATGATGCTGATTAGGAGCTCGCGAAAGGCCTTCTGCTGCTCCTCGTAGTCGCCGGTGAAGGTGACGGCGAATTCGCGGGGCACGGGGACGCGGCGCAAACCGGAGCGGATGTCGGCCAGGACGGAACCGAGGTCGCGCCCCTCGATGTCGCCGGAGATGGTCAGCACGCGCTCGCGGTCGCGGCGCTCGATGCGCTGCGGGCCGCTGCGCGCCTTGACGCTGACGACGTTGCGCAGGCTGACCGGCTGGCCGTCGCTGTTGGTCAGCGTCAGGTCGAGGATGTCGTCGATGGTCATCTGCTCGGCGTCCTTGACCTTGACCAGGATGCGGTACTCCTTGCCGCTTTCGCGGAACGTGCTGGCCTGGGTGCCGGAGAGCACGGTCTCGAGGGTGCCGCCGATCCGGCTCACCGAGAGCTTCATGTCGGCGGCCGCGTGGCGGTCGATGACCAGCAGCTCCTCGGGCTTGCCCAGGTCGCGGCTGAGGCGGACATCGGAAACGCCGCGCACGCCCTCGACGACCTTCTTGACCTGCTGGCCCAGGGCGTCGCTCTTCTCCAGGTCGAAGCCGCGCACCTCCACCTGGACGCGCTCCTCGCCGCCGCCGCCGCGCATGAGAAAGAAGCCGCCGCCGGCGCGGGCGCGGATGACGGTGCCCGGAATGCCCTGCAGGTGGCGGCGCAGGCCCATGGCGACCTCCTCGCTCGAGCGCGAACGCTGGCCGCGCGGGACCAGCTTGATGGTGAGGTTGCCGGTATGCGAGCCCGAACGCCAGCCGCCGCCGCCGAAGCTTTCCTCGAGGCTGACCATCTCCGGCACCTGGCGGCGCACGATGGCGGCGATCTCCCGGAACTTTTCGTCCAGGACCGCCAGGCGCGTGCCGACCTCCATCTCGACGCTGAGGCGCACTTCGCCCTCGTCGGTGGTCGGCATGAACTCGCTGCCCACCAGGCCGACCAGGGCGATGCTGCCCAGCAGCAGCAGGGCCACCGCTCCCAGCACCTTCGGGCGGTGGTCGAGGGCCCAGTGCAGCAGCCGCTTGTAGCCGCCCTCCAGCCGGGTGAAGAAAGCCTGGAAGGAGGCGACCGCCCGTTTTTTCCACTTTTCCAGCTTCGAGCGCGGGGGCTGCGGCGCGCCCAGGAAACGGCTGGAGAGCATGGGCACCAGGGTGAGGGCGACGACCAGCGAACAGATCAGGGAGAAGCTGACCACGAAGGCCAGCTGCTTGAACATGATGCCGGAGATGCCGCGCACGAAGACCATGGGCATGAACACGGCCAGCGTGGTCATCGTGCTGGCGATGACCGCCGCGCCGACCTCGTGGGCCCCGTCCAGCGCCGCCTGCAACGGGGGCGCCCCGCCGTCCCTCAGGCGCACGATGTTCTCCAGCACGACGATGGCATTGTCGACCAGCATGCCGATGCCCAGCGCCAGCCCGCCCAGGGTCATGATGTTCAAGGTGAAGCCATTGAAGTAGATCAGGGCGAAGGTGGCGATGATCGAGACGGGGATGGCGGTGGCGATGACCAGGGTGCTGCGGATGCTGCCCAGGAAGACGAAGAGGACGAGAACGGCCAGCAGGCCGCCATAGAGGGCGGTGGTGCTGACATTGCCCATGGCCCGCTTGATGTACTCCGAGCTGTCGCGCACGGGGATGAGCTGGATCTGCGGCCGGTCCTCGCGGATCCTCTCGAGCTCCCTAAGCACGCCGGCGGCCACCTGGACGGTGTTTTTCCCCGATTGCTTGTAGATGGCCAGGCGGGTGCCGGGAATGCCGTTGACGCGGACGACGCGCGTGATCTTGCGGTGGGTGTCGATGATCTCGGCGATCTCCTTCAGGCGCACGGGCACGCCGCCGCGCACGGCCACGACCGTGTCGCGGATCTCGTCCAGGCGGGTGAACACGCCGGGGATGCGCACCAGGATCTCGTAGTTGCCGCGCTCGATGACCCCGGCGGGCAGGTCGACGTTGCCCTCGCGGATGCCGCTGATGATCAGGTCCAGAGGCAGACCCAGCGCCTTGATCTTGTCCACGTCGAGGTTGACCTGGACCTCGCGCTCGTGACCTCCCCAAACGTCGACCGAGGCCACTCCGGGGACGCGCTCTAGGCGATAGAGGATCTGCTCGTCGATGATGCGCCGCGTCTGGATGGGATCGAGGTTGCTCAGGGCGCCGACCAGCAGAATGGGCATCATGGCCGGGTCGAACTTGCGCAGCATCGGGCGGTCGACGTCGTCGGGCAGGCGCCCGATGACGCGGTCGAGGCGCTCGCGCACGTCGTCGGCGGCGGCGTCCAGGTCGACCCCCCAGTCGAACATGACGCGCACGCTGCTGCTGCCCTCGGAGGATACGGAATACACCTCTTCCACGCCGGGCACGGCGCTCATGGCCTCCTCGATCGGCCGGGTGATGATCTGCTCGATCTCCTCCGGGCCGGTGTTCCCATAGGAGGTCATGATGTTCAGCGTCGGGAACGTGATCTCCGGCATCAGGTCGATGGGCAGGCGCATGACCGCCACCAGGCCGATGGCCACGATGGCCAGGGTGAGCATGACGGTGAAAACGGGCCGGCGGATGGAAAACCCGGAAATTTTCATTTGCCGCCTCCGGCTTTTTTTCCCGCCGCGGCGGGAGGATTGCCGTTGCCCGCCTCCGGCAAAATGATCCGGCCCTCGGCCTCGAGCAGGTAATGGCCCAGGACGACCACGCGCCCGGAGATGTCCCTGGGCTCCAGCACCTCGACCCGGCCCCCCTCGGAGATGCCGGTGCGCACGGGCAGGAAGCGCGCCATCTGGCCGTCTTCACTGACCATGAAGACCCCTTCCTGCCCGCCGCGCTTGGCCAGGGCGTTGTAGGGGACGACGGTGACGCCGCTGCGGCGGGCGAATTCGATCTCGATCGTGACGAACATGCCGGGCTTGAGCAGCCGCTCCGGGTTGTCGACCTCGATCTCCACCCGCGCCTGGCGCGATGCTTCCTGCAGCAGCGGGGCGATGCGCACGATGCGCCCGGAGAAGGTCTTGCCGGGGAAGGCGCTGCCGCCGACCGACGCCGGCTGCCCGGTCTTCAGGCGGAAGTATTCGCGGTCGGTGACGTGGATGACGGCCGTGATCGGCTGCAGCTCGATCACAGAAAGGATGGGCGTATTGGCCGCCAGCAGCGCCCCCTCGTCAACGAAGCGCTCGCCGACATAGCGCACCGGCCGGCCGCGCTCCCAGGTGGCGGCGATGCGGGTATAGGAAAGACGCACCCGGGCGCTTTCGAGCGCCGCCTCGCGGTTGGCCACCTGGGCCTCGGCCACGTGGAAGCGGGCTTTCTGCGACTCGTGGGCGGAGGTCACCTGGTCCAGCTGGGCATCGCTCTGGATGCCGCTCTGATGCAGGGCGCGCGCCCGCTCCAGGTTTCTCTCCTGCATGGTCAGGGAGCTGCGCGCCTCCTCCAGGTTGGCCTTGGCCACGCGCAGGTCGGCCTCGGCCTGTAGCGCCTGCTGGCGGTACTCGTCGTCATCGATCACGGCCAGCAGCTGGCCGCTGCGCACGGGGTCGCCGATGTCGACCAGCAGGCGGTTCAGGCGGCCGGCGATCTTGGGGGAGACGGTGACGTTGGTCTTGGCCGTCATCGTGCCGGTGTAGCTTCCCAGGTCGCGCAGGGCGCCACGGGCGATCGGAGCGACCTCGACGGCCACGGCGACGCCGCCGAAGCCCGGCCCGCCCGCGCCGCTTTTTGCCTTCTGGTAGATCTTCCAGCCCAGAAAGACTGCGACCAGAACGGCCGCGATGATCCATTTCGTGTTCTTGCGCAAAAATATTTTTTTCATGCTGATTTCCCTGCCTGTCCGCAACCGGCCGGGACGGCATGCCGGATCCTCCGGTGCGGCGCTGTTTACGTGAGTTTTATGTACGAAAAATAAACCAAAAAGGTTATGATGTCAACCGCTGCCGATTGACAAAACAGGCGACAAAGCCGACAATGGCGGAAAAACAGCGAGGTGCGCGCCATGTTCCAGACCGGGATCCATATCGCCCTGCAATCGCTCTCATCCGACCTGCTGACCTGGCTAATGCTCCAGGTGACGGCCAGCGGCTGTTACTTCTTCGTCATCGCCACGGTCATCGCCGTCATGTTTGGGTTCAGCCTGCGTAAGGGATTCCTGCTGTTCCAGATCATCGCCTGGACCGCCGCGATCAGCGAGATCGCCAAGCAGATATTCGGCCTGCCGCGCCCCTTTTTCACCGACAGCCGCGTCGCCCTCCTCGATCCGCACTGGGATAAGGTCGCCCCGCTCCATGACATGGGCGGCAGGACCTTCTTTGACCTGCCGCAGCAGGCCGCCATCGAAGCTTTCCGGCAGCATGACCTGTCGTTCGGCTTTCCCTCGGGCCACACGACGGGGGCCATGGCCATGTGGGGCGGGTTGGCCGTCGTTTTCCGTAAGCGGGCGCTGGCCTGGCTCGCCCCGTTCATGGTGGCACTGATCGCCTTTACCCGCCTCTACCTGGGCGTCCATTTCCTGGCCGACATCCTCGGCGGCATCGTGCTGGGCGGCTTGATGCTCTTTTTCGCCTGGCGCCTGATCGGCAGCGAAGCCAACCGCGAACGCTTTTTCGCAGCCGCGCTCTCCGGCCTGCGCCGCTCCCTGCCGACCTTCCTGTATGCGCTGTTCCTTTTCATCCTGCCGCTGCTGCTGGCGGCTTTTTCCCTGCTCAGCCCCGCCATCGCCGGTTTTTATGTCGGCTTGAACGCGGCCTTCACCCTGTTGCTGCGTTCCGGGCTTCCCAGCGACGCCGGCGGTTTCCGGGTGCGCCTGGCCCGCGTCCTGATCAGCGGTTTCCTGTTCTGGCTGCTCAGCCTGCTGCTGCGCCAGGGGACATCCCTGCTGCCGGCCATCGCCTCCTCCCCTTGGCGGCTGTTCCTGGCGGCCGGCCTGGGCTCGTTCCTGACCCTGTGGGGCGGGCTGCGGCTGTTCCAGCGCCTGGGGCTCTACCGCCAGGCAGCGCCGCCCGTCGCCTGACCGGACAGCGGCCGGGAGCATGGCCGCGATCCGGTTGACTTTCTTCGGTGCTTTGCCTACCATGAGCCGGCAACCAGCGATGAAAAAAACCGCGGCATTCCTTGCCTGCCTCGCCGGCATGATGCTGGCCTCCCCCTCCGCCGATGACATCGCGGCGTTGAGACAGAAGCTGACCCAGGCTCCCGCAGCGGAACGGGGGGCCGTCGCCGGGGAGCTGGCGGCGGCGCTCACCCTTCGCGGCGAGGCCGAGCAGGACCGGCACGACCACAAGGGGGCGCGGAGCACTTTCGATGAAGCGCAGGACATCCTGGCCAAGCATGGCGCCGTTCCCTCCGCGCGCCTGCTGAAGGGGGCCGGTTTGAGCGAACTCGTCCTGGGCGACCATGACCGGGCCCTGGAATTCCTCCTTCGCGCCGAGGCAACGGCCGAAAGCAGCGGCGACCGCGATATCGCATCGGCCAGCTCTTATCTGATCGGTTACGTCCACCGCGACCTGCAGAACTACGAGCTGGCGCTGAAATACTTCACCGCCGCCTACGAGTCGGCCAAAGCGCTCGGCAACCGCCGGCGCGTCATCATGGCGCTCAACGANNAAGCTGGCCCGCGAGCATGGAGAGCCCGATCTGCTGGCCAACGGTCTGCACGACATGGGGGAGTTCTACCGCATGCAGGGACGTCTGGAAAAGGCGCTGCCCTTGCTGCGCGAGGCGCTGGCCATCGATCGCCGCATCGGGCATGTGCGGGGCACGATCATTTCGCTGCACGCCATCGCCGACTGCCTGCATCTGCTGGGCCGCTATCCGGCGGCGCTGGCCGCCCTGGAAGAGGCGCGGCCCCTGGCCGAAAAGGCGGGACAGAACCGCGACCTGTCCAACATCCTGCAACTCAGCACGCTGATCCATGAAAAGCTGGGCGATTTCCCCCGGGCGCTGGCCGATCACCGCCGCTACCACGAGCTGTGGTCAAGCCTGTTCGACGAGGAGAGGACCCGGCAGACCGTAGAGATGCAGACGCGCTACGAGGTGGAGAAGAAGCAGCGCGAGAACGAGCTGCTGCGGCGCGAGAAGGAGATCGCCGCCCTCGCCGCCGCCAAGCAGCGCAACCAGCGCAATTTCCTGTTCTTCGTGGCGCTGCTGGTGCTGCTCCTGGCCTCGGTCCTTTACTACAACTTCCGCGCCAAGGCCAGGGCTAACCGCTGGCTGGAGGAGGCCAACCGCCGCATCGGCGCCCAGCAGGGGAAGCTGGAGAAGGCCTATCGCCAGATGGAGGATCTCGCCCGCCGCGACCAGCTGACCGGGCTGCCCAACCGCCGCGCCGCCATGGAGGAGATCGAGCGCGAGGAAAAGCGCTTTCAGCGCTCGCAAAAGCCCTTCACCCTGGTCATGGCCGACCTGGACAGCTTCAAGGCGGTCAACGACCGCCTGGGCCACGACGCCGGGGACTTCGTGCTCCAGGCCGCCGCCGCGCTGTTTTCCGGTTCACTGCGCGCCCAGGACATGGTGGCGCGCTGGGGCGGCGACGAGTTTCTCTTTCTGCTGCCCGAAACCGACGCCCAGGGCGCGCGAGTCCTTTGTCAGGCCATCGGCGAAAAAGTCGGCGGCCACGACTTCGAGTTCAACGGCCGTCACCTGAAAGTGGCGGTCAGCCTGGGTGCCGGCACGTTCCGCCCCAACGGCACCATCGAGGAGTGCCTGCGCGAAGCCGACCAGGCGATGTATCGCAGCCGGGACGGCGCTGTATCCCTGCCAGCGGACGCCCCGGGCAGCTAGCATGGCCGTTTTTCCCGAAGTCCCCGGCTACGAGCTGAAGAAATTCCTCGGCAGCGGCGGCGCCGCCGACGTCTTTCTGGCCGTCGACCGGCGCCACGCGCGCCTGGTGGCGGTGAAGGTCCTGGCCCGGCGGCGCTTCGCCGAGACGATGGCCGTCCGGCGCTTCATCAAGGAGGCGCGCACCATTTCCAGCCTGCATCACCCCAACATCGTGCGCGTCCACGAGACCGGCCGCACTCCGGAGCTGCGCTTCATGGCCATGGAGTTCTTTCCCGAGAGCCTCAAGCGCCGCATCCAGGAGCGCGGTCGCCTCGTCCCCGACGAGGCGCTGGCCATCGCCAACCAGGTGGCCGCGGCCCTGTTCTACGCCCACCGCAGGGGCTTCATCCACCGCGACATCAAGCCCGACAACATCATGTTCCGCCCCGACGGCACGCCGGTGATCCTCGACTTCGGCATCGCCCGCGTGCTGGAATCGACCACCCAGCTGACGCGCTCGGGCATGAGCATGGGCACGCCGCGCTACATGAGCCCGGAGCAGCTCAACGCCAAGCGCGCCGACGGCCGCAGCGACATCTACAGCCTGGGCGTCGTCCTCTACGAGATGCTCAGCGGCGCGCCGCCATTCAAGGGCAGCCAGACCATGGCCGTCATCATGAAGCACGTCACCGAGCCGGTGCCGCGCCTGGCGGATGAACTCGCCGCCTATCAGCCGCTGCTCGACCGCATGCTGGCCAAGGAACGGAGCAAGCGCCCGGCGACGGAGAAGGAGTGGCAGGAACTGGTCAAGCCCCTGTTCAGGCCGTTCAAGCTGCCCAAGGCCGGCAAGCCGGAGTTCGGTGCTTTGCCGAAAACGGGCGACCGCGACAGGACGCGCCAGAGCGGCGCCAACGACGAGCCGCCCGCCCGCCGCACGGCCAAGCCCCAGCCGCGGCGCAGGAAAAACAATCCGCGCCGCCTTTTCCTCCTGAACCTGCTGCTGGTCCTGGCCCTGGCCCTCTGGATCTTCTTCAACTACGAGAACATCCCGGGGATGGTCGCCTCGTTGGTCCGCGCCATCACTTCCTGGATATCGTCATTGCTCGCCAGGATCTGAACCGATCTTAGTGACAAGTGACCAGTGACAAGTGACAAGGAACAGCATTCATCCGAAGCTATTGGCGTTTTCTCCCTCGCTACTCGTTACTTGTCACTCGTCACTGATCTCATCTTCTGACAGTCAGGGCAATTATGGCTGGAACGGCCGGATATGCGGATCTTCCCGATGGGCGCGCCGCATACGAAGCAAGGTTCGCCGGCGCGGCCGTAGACGTTGAGATGCTCCCGGTTTTCGCCGCTTTCATCGGCTACGGTGCGGTAGTTGCGGAGGGTGGTTCCCCGACGGCGGATGGCCTGGCGCAGGACCTGGGGAATGACCGACGCCAATCGCCATTGCTGCGCATCGCTCAGGGAGGCGGCGGGGGTCAGGGGATGGATACCGGCGGCGAACAGCGCCTCGTCGGCATAGATGTTGCCGATGCCGGCCAGGACGGTTTGATCGAGCAATACGCTTTTGACGGGCCTGTTCGTCCGCAGCTTTTTCAGGACCCGGCGCACGGTCTCCGAACGCAGCGGCTCCGGCCCCAGCCCCGGGCAGGACTCGCCGCGGCAGGGCCACAGGCGCAGGCGGCCGAACTTGCGGGCGTCGACGAAGTGGAGCTTGGTGCCATCGGCGAAAGTGAAGCACAGGCGCTGGTGCCGGCGGTCAGCCGAGTCGAGATCCTTCACCAGCTTGCCGGTCATGCGCAGGTGGATGGTGAAAAATGTGCCGTCTGCTCCCTCGACGCCGATGTACTTGCCGCGCCGGCTGACGCGGGCCACGGTCATGCCCCGCAGGCGCCGGTTGAATTCCGCCCGATTGCCCGCGACCGTGCGCGGCCAGCATACGCGGACGGAGGCAATGGTCTTTCCCCGGATCCGGCGGCGCAGCTGGCGGGCGATCGTCTCGACTTCGGGCAGCTCGGGCATGGGCGGCCAGTATAGTTCCACGGGTCATTTCTGTCAATTTTCCGCCTGCCGCGGGCTGAACGACCGAAAAAACCCTTATTGAACCCATGCCGCTTATCTGCTAGAATCGGGCCATCCATGGGAAACAAAATCCTGATCCTCGACTTCGGCTCGCAATACACCCAGCTCATCGCCCGGCGCGTCAGGGAGTTGGGCGTCTTCTCCGAGATACAGCCCTTCCACTACGGCCTGAAGAGGATCCTCGCCGAACCGCCGGCGGGCGTCATCCTCTCGGGCGGCCCGGCCAGCACCCTGGCGCCGGGAGCGCCGCGCGTGGACAAAAAACTGTTCGCCGCCGGCATCCCCATCCTGGGCATCTGCTACGGCATGCAGCTGCTCACGCGCATGCTGGGCGGGCGCGTCGTTCGTTCGGCGCAGCGCGAGTACGGCAACGCCCAATTGTGCCTGGCGGGCGCCTCGCCGCTGTTCACCGGCGTGCGCGACCGCAGCATCGTGTGGATGAGCCACGGCGACTCGGTGGCCGAGCTGGCTCCGGGCTACGCCGTGACCGCCCGCTCCGCCGACGGCGCCATCGCCGCCGTCGAGGACCGGCGCAACCGCATCTTCGCCGTGCAGTTCCACCCCGAGGTCGTTCACAGCCGGGAGGGGAAAAAGATCCTGGCCAATTTCCTCTTCGCCGTCTGCCGGGCTCCCCGCAGCTGGAGCATGAAGAACTTCGTCGAGGAGGAGACCGCCAAGCTGCGCGCGCAATGCCTGGGCAAGCGCGTGGTGCTGGGGGTGAGCGGCGGCGTCGACTCCACCACCCTGGCCGTGCTGGCGCGCGAGGCGCTGGGCGCGAAGGTCACGTCGATCTTCGTCAACAACGGCCTGCTGCGCCTGGACGAGGAAGGCGAAGTGCTGGATAACCTGCGCCGGCGCCTGAAGCTGAAGGTCGGCTACGTCGACGCCTCGCGCCGCTTCCTGGCCGCGCTCAAGGGCATCTCCTCGCCGGAACGCAAGCGCAAGGTGATCGGCCGCACCTTCATCGACGTCTTCTACGGCGGGCTGAAGGACTTCGACTTCCTCATCCAGGGCACGCTCTATCCCGACGTCATCGAGAGCAACCCCGTGCAGGGCCCGTCGCAGACCATCAAGACCCACCACAACCGCGTGCGCGAGGTGCAGAAGCTGGAGCGCCAGGGGCGCATCATCGAGCCGTTCAAGTTCCTGTTCAAGGACGAGGTGCGCCAGGTGGCGCGGCTGCTCGGCATTCCCGCCGACATCCTGGACCGCCACCCCTTCCCCGGCCCCGGCCTGGCCGTGCGCGTGCTGGGCGCCGTCACCCCGGCCAAGCTGGCCGTGCTCAAGCAGGCCGACGCCATCTTCATCGAGGAATTGCGGCGCAGCGGCTGGTACGACAGGGTCTGGCAGGCCTTCGCCGTGCTGCTGCCGGTGCGCTCGGTCGGCGTCATGGGCGACGAGCGCGCCTACGGCAACGTCGTGGCCCTGCGCGCCGTCACCGCCACCGACGGCATGACCGCCGACTGGGCCGCGCTGCCAGCCGAGGTGCTGGACGCCGCCGCGCAACGCATCGTGCGCCGCATCCGCGCCGTCAACCGCGTCGTTTACGACGTCACTTCCAAGCCGCCCGCGACCATCGAATGGGAATGAAGCGTTTCATCCACCTGCATCTGCACTCGGAGTACAGCCTGCTCGACTCCTCGCTGAAGATCGACGACCTGCTCCGCCAGGCCCGCGCCTTCCAGATGCCGGCCGTGGCCCTGACCGACCACGGCTCGATCCTGGGGGCGGTCAACTTCTACAAGAAGGCCCTGCAGAGCGAGGTCAAGCCCATCATCGGCGCCGAGCTCTACCTGGCGCCGGGCTCGCGCTTCGACCGTCCCAACCGCCGCGAGGACGAGCAGAATTACTTCCACCTGCTGGTGTTGGTGCGCAACGACCAGGGCTACCGCAACCTCTGCGAGCTGATCACCGCCTCCTACCTGGAAGGCTTCTACCGCAAGCCGCGCATCGACAAGGAGCTGCTGGAGAAGCACAAGGACGGCCTGCTGGTCATGTCGGCCTGCATCCAGGGCGAGCTGCCCCACTACCTGCTGCGCGGCCAGGCGGACAAGGCCAGGGCGGCGGCGCGCTGGTACCGCGAGACCTTCAAGGACAACTTCTTCATCGAGCTGCAGGACCACGGCCTGGCCGAGCAGCAACAGGCGCTGCCGCTGCTGATGGACCTGGCCGCGGAGATGGACATCCCGCTGGCGGCGAGCAACGACGTCCACTACCTGACGCGCGAGGACGCCGACGCCCGCGAGATCCTCATCTGCCTGCAGACCACCGACGTCATCAGCAATCCCGACCGGGCGATGAAAAAAGAGACCGACCAGATGTACTTCAAGTCCAGCGAGGAGATGGCCGAACTGCTTGGCCACCGGGCGCCGCAGGCGCTGGCCAACACCTTCGAGATCGCCTCGCGCTGCAACTTCGAGTTCAAGCTCAAGAAATACTTCCTGCCCGAGTTCAAGACCCCCGGCAAACTGAGCGTCGACGATTTCTTCGAGAAGCTGTGCCTGGAGGGCTTCGAGCGCATCCAGCACCAGTACCTGGCCAGGGCAAAGCACCTGAAGCACAGCCGCAAGGAGTACCAGGAGCGACTGCTCTACGAGATCGAGAAGATCCGCGACATGGGCTTTCCCAGCTACTTCCTCATCGTCTGGGACATCATCCGCCACGCCAGGGAGACCGGCATCCCGGTCGGCCCCGGCCGCGGCTCGGTGGTCGGCAGCCTGGTGGCCTTCGTCATGGGCATCACCCACATCGACCCGCTGGAATACGACCTGATCTTCGAGCGTTTCCTCAACCCCGAGCGCGTCTCCCTGCCCGACATCGACATCGACTTCGACGCCGAGCGCCGCGAGGAGATCATCGCCTACATCCGCTCCAAGTACGGCGAGGACAACGTGGCGCAGATCGTCACCTTCAACCGCATGAAGGCCAAGCTGGCCATCCGCGACATCGGGCGCGTCATGGAGGTCAAGCTGGCCGACGTCAACCGCCTGGCCAAGCTGGTGCCCGACGGCCCCAAGGTGGAGCTGCAGGACGCCATCGACAAGACCCCCGACCTGCAGCGCGAGATCAAGCACAGCCCCGAGTTCATCAAGCTGGTCAGCTACGCCCTGCGCCTGGAGAACAATATCCGCAACACCGGCAAGCACGCCGCCGGCGTGGTCATCGCCCCGCGCAAACTGACCGAGTTCATGCCGCTGTACAAGACGCGCGAGGACATCACCACCCACTTCGAGAAGGAGGAAGTGGAGAACATCGGCCTGCTCAAGATGGACATCCTGGGCCTGAAGACGCTGACCATCATCCGCAACATCATCCAGGAGGTGCGCGAGCGCGAGGACAAGGTCATCGACCTGGAAAACCTCAACCTGCTCGACGCCCGGACCTTCAAGATCTTCCAGAAAGGGGAGACCGACGGCATCTTCCAGTTCGAGAGCTCGGGCATGCGCGATTACCTCAAGAAGTCCAAGCCAACCCGGATCGAGGACCTGATCGTGCTCAACGCCCTCTACCGCCCGGGGCCGCTGCAGTCGGGCATGGCCGACGTCTACGTCAACCGCAAGCTGGGCAGGGAAAAAGTGACCTACATCTTTCCCGAGCTGGAGGAGATCCTCAAGGACACCTGGGGCATCATCGTCTTCCAGGAGCAGGTCATGCAGATCTCGGTGCGCATCGCCGGCTTCTCCATGAGCGAGGCCGACGAGATGCGCAAGATCATGGGCAAGAAGGACGTCGCCAAGGTGCCGGCGCTGGAAAAGAAATTCCTGGAGCGGGCGGCCAGGAAAGGCTACGACAAGAAGAAGGTCGAGGAGCTTTTCGGCCAGATGAAGACGTTCGCCGAGTACGGTTTCAACAAGTCGCACTCCACCGCCTACGCCTACCTGGCCTACCAGACCGCCTTCCTGAAGGCGCACTACCCCGTCTATTTCATGTCGGCGCACCTCAGCTCCGAGGCCGACAAGACCACCACCTCCTCCAAGATCATCCAGTACATCTCCGAGAGCAAGCGGATGGGCATCGACATCCTGCCGCCGGACATCAACCGCAGTCGCGAGACTTTCCGCGTCGAGGGCGACTGCGCCATCCGCTTCGGCCTGATCGGGCTGAAGAACGTGGGCAGCGCCGCCCTGGGCATCATCCTGCAAGCGCGCGAACAGGGCGGCGAGTTCCGCGACTTCAACGATTTCGTCGAGCGCGTCGATCTGGCCAAGGTCAACAAGGGCGTGCTGGAAAGCCTGGTCAAGGCCGGGGCCTGCGACTGCTTCGGCCTCAAGCGCCGCGTCCTTTTCGAGAGCGTCGGCGAGGTGCTGCGCCGCGCCGCCGCCCTCAGCCGCAGCCGCCAGAAGAATCAGCGGCCGCTGTTCTCCGAGGCCATCGCCGACGACTACATCCCCCGCGAGCTGCAGGCGCTGGAGGAGTGGCCCGAGAGCGAGATGATCAAGGGCGAGAAGGAGATCGCCGGCATCTACGTCAGCCACAACCCGCTGGAAAAATTCCGCAGCGAGATCCGCAAGGTGTCCAACACCAGCGTCCTGGCCGTCCAGACCCACGAGTTCAAGGGAGAGATGATCAAGCTGGGCGGCGTGGTCACCGAGTTCGCCCGCCGCACCTCCAAGAAAGGCGACTCCTATGGCGAGATCTTCTTCGAGGACCTGACCGGGCGCATCAAGGTGCTGTGCTTCAAGGACCGCTGGCGCGAGCTGGAGAAGGTGCTGAAGGTCGACGTCCCGTACTTCCTGGAGGGGCGCAGCCGCTCGGGCGGCAGCGACAGCGACAGTGAGGAGACCGTCTACCTGGAGAGCCTGCAGGAGCTGGAGGCCATGCTCAAGAAGAAGGCGCGCAAGATCGTCATCACCATCGGCTACGAGCAGATCGACGAGACGTTCAACGACAAGCTGCAGCAGAAGCTGGAAAAGAACCGCGACTCGGTCCCCTACATGGTCGTCGTCAACCACCCCGACGGCGCCCGCGTCGTGATCAACTCCGAGACCGGCCAGGGCCTGCGCGCCACCGCCGCCATGAAGAAGGATATCGAGAAGCTCACCGGCCCCGACTCCATCGAGATCATGTTCTAGGCCATGAAGGAGAAAAGCGCAAACGAGCAGCTGGCGGCGGCACGGCAGCGGATCGCCCGAATGACCGCGGAGCTCGAGAACTTCAGCGGCCTGGCCCGCCGCTTCGACCCGCCGCCCAGCGAGCTGCCCGAGGTGCCCTGGATCGACGTCTACGGCGAGGCGCTGCCGCTCAACGGCCAGGCCGGCGGCGACCACATCATCTACGTCGACTTCAAGAAACGCTACAAGATGGACAAGCTCATCCGCGAGGCCCCTGAGGAGCTGAAGGCGAAGCTGCGCGCCACCGCCGCCCGGGCGGGCATCGCCGTCATCGACGTCGAGGGCCACGACTACGGGGCGGCGTTCATCGCCTCGGTGTTCCACCAGGCCTTCCTGCTCGGCGTCTCCTACGAGCTGCGCTTCTTCGGCGAGATCACCACCACCCTGTTCGAGAACATCAACACCCGCTTCTTCAACTCGTCGGGCATCGACAAGACCCTGACCATGGTCTACGGCGAGATCACCGAGCGCGGCACCTTCCGCTTCCTGTCGGCGGCCCACCCGCCGCCGCTGGTGTTCTCCAACAAGTTCGACCGCCTGGTGGCCATCAGCGACGCGCAGCTCGTCTCCTTCCCCCAGATCGGCACCATGCCCTCGCGCGGCCACAGCGAGAAAACCGTGCCGCTGCTGGGCGTCAAGGAGAAGTACACGGTCAACGAGATCAGCCTCATGGGGCAGGGCGATATCCTGCTCCTCTACAGCGACGGCCTCTCCGACCACCGCGACCCGGACGGGAAACCGTACTTTCCCGGCCGGCTGGAGGCGGTGCTCAAGGCCGGCAAGCACCTGCCGGCGCGGGCCATCTTCGCGGAGGTCAGGGCCGACCTGCTCGCCTTCAACCCCGCGCCCGAAGACGACGTTACCGTGGTGATCATCAAGAAGACATGAACAGCGGCGGCCCCGGGCCGCCTTCAGGAGGAAGCATGGCGGTGGACACGACATTCGGCAGCGACAACCATTCGGGGGTGCACCCGGCGGTACTGGAGGCCATCGCGGCGGCCAACCGCGGTCCGGCGGTGGCCTACGGACTGGACGGCCACACCGAGGCGACCCTTGAAAAGTTCCGCGCCCACTTCGGCAAGTCGGTCGACGTCTACATGGTCTTCAACGGCACCGGGGCCAACGTCATCAGCATATCGACCCTGGCCCGCTCATTCCAGGCGGTGATCTGCTCCGAGCACGCCCATATCAACGCCGACGAGTGCGGCGCCCCGGAGAGCGCCACCGGCTGCAAGCTGCTCACCGTGCACGCGGCCGACGGCAAGCTGACGCCGGAAATGATCGCCCGCCACCTGCAGGGGCGGCTCGACCAGCACCGCGTGCAGCCGGCATTGGTCTCCATCACCCAGGCCAGCGAGCTGGGCACGGTGTACAGCGCCGGGGAAGTGAAGGCCATCGCCGAATTCTGCCACGGCCACGACCTCTTCCTGCACATGGACGGCGCCAGGCTGTGCAACGCCGCCGCCGCGCTGGGCCTGGGCCTGGGCGCGATCAGCGGCGACCTGGGCGTCGACATCCTCTCTTTCGGCGGCACCAAGAACGGGCTGCTGATGGGCGAGGCCGTGGTCAGCTTCCGCCCCGAGCTGAGCCGGGACACGATCTTCATCCGCAAGCAGAAGATGCAGCTGGCCAGCAAGATGCGTTTCATCGCCGCCCAGTTCTCGGCATTTTTCACCGACGACCTGTGGCTGGAGAACGCCCGCCACGCCAACCGCATGGCCCAATTGCTCGCGGAAAAGGTGAAGTCCATCCCCGCCGTGAAGATCGTCCAGCCGGTCCAGGCCAACGCCGTCTTCGCCTCCCTGCCCCGCGCCGCCCGCGACAAGCTGCTCGAAAAATATTTCTTCTACACCTGGGACGAGGAAAAGTGCGAGGTGCGCTGGATGTGCTCATTCAACACCACGGAGAAGCAGGTCGGCGACTTCGCCGCGGCGATCGCCGCAAGCTGCAAGTAGAAAATACCGGAATCAATCGATCGAAACCTGCAAAAGGCAGATCATAGTTAACACTACCGCATCTTTTGTGTTCAAATCCGAATTTGAGTGTTCTCTAATTCGCCTTATTTGGTATTTTTAGGATGGAGCATGATTTTTTTTGGCATGCCTAATGTCTTGCTTTGAGCATCAGATACCGAAAAACTACTCGCGGAAACCGTCGTTGTGCAATCAGTATTTTCGGGAACAGCACTGTTTTCATAGGTGGTGTATATCCAATGAGGATATCCCCTGAATTCCTCGATCGGGGAATGATAATGCACATAATAGTTGTTCCAAACCAGCTTGTTCGTATAAGGAGAAGTCGACCAAGAGTCGTTCGGATAGTAACTGAGACAGCTAATCGGTTTTTCTATGCTCTGGACATGCACCAGGATGCTTATATTAAGGGGGGCAGGATATTCGTCGGCCAAGACATAAAACCGATGCGGAGCTTCTCCAGGAAAGATTTCCAAGCCACTTTCATATTTGAAATAGTAATTATTGTCATCGGCAGGTGCTCCATTGAAGCTCAAATAAATGGGTTTGATCCTCCGCCGGGTTATATCGATCTCCGCAAAATCCGCACAGTCAATTTGGCCGTTTTTGGGATTGATATCCACGGCATCCCACAAAGTGACATCGTCATAATTTACATAATTGCCATTAAAGCAGACCAAGTCCGTATTGTTAAATAAATCGACCGGAGTTGGCTCACTGATATCCTTGAAACCGATGGCTACGGCATTGGCAAATTCCCCGCCAAGGAAACCATGAAATACCAAAGTCAGATTGACATCCACGGCAGTGACAGGAAGAGGAGTGCTTGACAAATCAAAATCAAGGCGGATAGGAACATCTCTAGGTATATCGACTGCATTTGGATATTCCACTTTGATATATTTTCTTTCTATTCCCGGAGCAGGCGGATTTGGCACAAATGGACTTCCTGTACACTCTCTGTAACTTACTATCAGCGTAACGAAGCCACTAGTCATTTCTTCATTATCTCGCGTAATATTCTTGGCCATCAAAGAAATGTACTGAAATCCCAAGGTTTCATCATTAGTAAAGCCATATATCCCATCTAGTTTGGGCAGCGCTGGATTGGCGCTTGTCGGAAGAGATACTTCGATTTCCCCACGGAAAAAATAATCCAATAACGCAGCGGAATATCCAACCGCCCTTGGGACAAGCTTGGAAGCATACTCTTCATGACACACATCTGAGAGAAAAAACGAGAACTTGTAAATTCCCAATAATTTATCAATTTTATTTTGATAATAACCGGCAGAAACCAAATGCTCTAAATTCTCGCCATCAGTTTTTTTAACAAATTTGACCCAATCTTTTTTACTATCTTCAGCAGTAACACTGCTAGGCATACCCAATGACATAACATTGGTTTCAGTTTTGCTGGGATGAGGGAACCAATGTTTATGATCATGATCATATTCTTCAGTAAAAATAGTATCTTCACTAAAATAATTGGCATTGGTGTATTCGGCCAAGCCCTGATTTAATCCAGAAAGAGGAGTTTGACTTACTTTGTACTGTTTTGTATCTGAAATCAAAGCAATAGGTATTATAGCTAAAGGATCTGCCGAAGTTGAAAAATCAAGCAAAGGTTTTAGCTGATTATAATTGGCAATGGTTTCCACTTTTACAATATTGTCGTCAGCCCAACCTTCTATGCAACGAAATGAATTGTTTTTCATCTTTACATATGCAAAATTGTTTAGCACATGAGAATCATTGCGAACATGATCGGGTACTGCCATATCCTGAAGCAAATGAACCTGGTGCCCAAGTATCTTGAACATTTCGGCAAAATAATTTCTTCGCCAACTTGGATACTCCACCTCGATCAGGGCCTTATAATAGTATTCACGGGCTTTGCTCCAGGAGCGATCTTTCTGTTCATTGCTTATTGAATCTTGAAGAGCCCCATCCTGCGCCCATAAAATCGCGGAACCGGAAGCTCCAGTATGAATATCACTCAATCCTGCTTCAGCCCACTCTTTAAGAGGATTATGAAAATGAAAATTGGAACGATCAGGAATTAACCCAGCTGGATCATCAGTATCGTCTTCATGTTCAGCTCCATATTGCAGCCATTCATCCGGGGTTTTTTCCTCATTTGTGTCACTTAACCGCTCATTCAACATTCCTTTATCAAGGTTCAGTCTCAATAAAAACGTTTCGTTCCCAAGTTTATCAGAGTTAATCCAAGAATAATAAGTTAGTGATTTATGAGTTCTTCCACCCCAACCCAAAGCATTAATTGACATAAAAAGAAACAATATTGAGTAAATAGCTTGTTTTTTCATTGATTCCCCCCAGTTTTATTTTTCAGAGATGATACTGATACTAAATTCACTATTATACCGATTAAGAATAAAATCACTCCATAACCTATTAAAAGGATTCCGCCTTCTGAAAAATTATAACCCCTTAAAATCATTGCGAAAATTAGACAACTATAAATTCCGCTGTTGAATGCAAATAGAAATGGAAAAAACCATTTGAATCTTTTTTTTAATTGAATCCATTCCAATACGGACAATATTGAAATAAAAATAGAGCTGCTAGACAATCCAATAAATATTATCCACATAATAATTGGATTTGCGTCTTGATTTTGAGGAAACAAAGTAAAAACAAAAATAATTCCAGAAAGAATTCCAGTTAATGTCTTCAAATGTTTTCTTTCCTTTCTTAGTATTTCCGATAAATAAGAAACACCATTGGCCAGCGTAAAAAAAGCTAATATATATAGAATAGTGTAAATTGGACCTGGATACAAATATTCTGGACCAAATCTTTTTTGCCAATATGAAATGATTGTTCCTGAGAGAACAAGAAATGTTGCAAAGGCAATTAAAATACGAATCCAAAAAACTTTTTTATCTGTCATATTAAATCCCATTAGTAATTGAGTATCTTCCAAGAGCCGTCTTCTTCTTGAACGAAGTAAATATAGTAAGTTATGTCATAGATAACACCTTCTATTTCCTCTGTCCGTTTTATACGGAATTTGGCTCCAAATTCTTCAAAGTAAACTGGCTCAATCTCTCTCATCTCTTGAGCGACTTGGGGAAGCTGATCAGCTATAGAATTGAAAATCGCCAGGTATTTATCATGGGTTTGGGCACTAAAACTCCCCATCACCTGATCGACATCGCCAGTCAGCATTGCCGTCTTCATCCCTCCCCAGATCGATTGCAGATGACCAGCAAGCATTTTCACCGACACGCTGGCCATTGTCGTTCCGCCGGGGCCGGTGACAGTGATGTTATAAATTGTATCCTGGGTGGGAATGACACTGACCGAACCACTTAGCGGGACAGTTCCGATACCATTATCAATGGTTGCCGAAGTGGCATTTACCGATGACCATGTCAATGTTGCCGATTGGCCGGGAGGAAGAATGGCTGGATCGGCATTGAATTGTACCTGGGGCAGAGGCTCTGTCACCGAGACCGTAACCTGAGTATTGCTTGAACCGCCTGGGCCGATAACCGTGATTATATAAGTGGTGGTTTGCTGAGGAGTTACCGCTTGGGATCCGTTCACAGGCACATTGCCGATGCCGTTGTCGATCGACGCCGAAACCGCGTTGGTTGTCGTCCAGGTAAGGATGGAAGATTGTCCCTGCTCGATGGTGGTGGGCGAAGCGCCGAAAACTATGCCTGGGGGAGGCACGCTGTTCACCGAGACCGTGGTCGCGGCCGTTGCCGTCCCACCGGGGCCGGTGACCGTGATGATGTAGGTTGTGGTTTGAGCGGGAGAGACCGTCATTGTTCCGTTAACGGGCACATTTCCTATGCCGTTATCAATTATGGCTGAAGTCGCGTTTGTGGAGTCCCAGCTCAAAATGGCGGTTTCTCCAGCCTGAATAGTGGTGGGATTAACAAAAAAATCTACGCTGGGGGAAGGTGCTGAGCCGGAGAATACAAAATTCTGGTTAATGACATTGGCTCCATTCAACACGACCTGGATGAATTCCGGATTCACAAAGAGATTCTGATATGAAGCCTCGACATGATAGGTTCCGTCTTTAACGGCAAAATGATAATTCCCCTGGGTGTCTGATAATGTTTCCCTTAGGATTCCTTCGCCTTCCAATTTGATAAGGGCTCCAGATAAGGGCACATCATTTTGACTGACTTGCCCCGAGATCGTGTTGGGAATATAGGACACCAATGAATTGTGGAAAATGACGATTTGTGAGGCCCTGTTTATCAAATCGATATATCCCAGATCAATATTGTTTTCCGCGTCAAAAGTATGAAAGTAAGAAGCCTCAATCGAATATATCCGGCTGCCATCAGGGTGTAAAGAGATATTTTCGTTGTAATTCCCTTTTGAATTCCTGAATTTCGTATTTATCTCAAGCGTCTGCATATTTATGACATAATAAAACATTGTCGAAAGCAGATATATGCGATCCCCCTGGGGATTAAGAGCAAGCATATAAGGGTTGACATATAAATAAGAACGCAATGTTTCCCGGGTAGCCGTATCCATGACCACGAGATCGTTGCCACGACAGGCGAACATTTTACTCCCATCGAGATTGAATTGAATGTGATGTGGGTCAGTGATCGGGATCGTGTCGATCAATTCATCTCCGAGAGGTTTGTTGATAGGACCGTCCAAAGCTTCATTCAATTTTGCCGTATCGAGAACCAATATCTGATTCAATGATGGGATCGGAACATACAGCTTGCATCCATCCGGGTGGATGGTCAAGCTGTTGGCGATGGCCGGTAACGTTATTATCTTTCGTAGAACCATGGATGGACCTGTATCGTCTAAGACAGATAGAGTCGCCAATTCTCTCCCAATGGCATAAACATGGTTCCCAGAGATACTCGATGCCATTTCTCCAGGCCTTCCTTCAATGCCCGTCAAGCTTTCAGTTATTTTTAGAGAAATGGGGTCGAGCTTGCTGATCTTATTTGTAACGGTACTGCTCAGATAGATGCATGTGCCTCCATTTCCGATCAAAATGCCTTTGGGTTCATTGTCCACTTCAATCGTTTTGATAATTGAATTTGTAGCAGTATCGATCACTTTCACATAGGAATTTTCTCCCCCTTGGCTATTGTAATAAAACTCCGGCACGTAGGCATAGCAGGGGCGGCTCGACCCAAAATAAACTCCGGAAGAGGCAATGGTTGTCCCCTCCCTATTCGTTGCCGTGAGGGTGTATATAATATTGGAAGGCGGCGAGACCTGGGTAGAACCGGTATCCGAGACCGATCCGATGCCGTTATCGATCTCAATCGTACTGGCATTGTTAACGTTCCAACTCAAGGTGGAACTGTTCCCGGACTGGATAGTGACTGGATTTGCCGAAAAAGAAACTTCGGGAGGTTGGGGATTCCTGAAGGTGACCGTGGTGCTCGAAGTCAGCGAACCGCCTTTGCCCTTGGCGGTCAGGATATAGGTCGTAGTTTGCACGGGATTTATGGGTAGGGATCCGTTCAGCGCAACACTGCCAATATTATTATCAATAGTCACCGAAGTGGCATTAATCGTCGTCCAGGAAAGGCTTACGGGAGTCGGGATTCCGATGGGAACGCTGGCAGGGGTCGCGACGAATGAGGTGATGCCCACTTTCGAGGAATCGCCGCTAACAGTGACCGTTACTCTCGCGGAAGCGGTTCGCCCAGTACCATTACCAACAGTAATGGTGTACTTCGTGGTTATGGTTGGCGTAACCTGAATCGATCCGCTCAACGCGACAGTTCCGATCCCATTGTTGATAGTTGCCGAGACCGCATTTGAAGAAGTCCAGGTAAGGGTCGAGGATCCACCGGGAACTACGGTTGCGGGCGCTGCTGAAATGCTCACCGCAGGCTTGGCGGCGAAGGTGGAAGAGGCCGTGAGCAGCATTAAGATAATAACTGAAAGAATAAGTCTCGTTTTTACTTGCATGGATCACTCCTTAGGTAAGGGCGTAATAATTAACATAAAAGCAATAACACATGCAGCATATTGTCTCCGCTCCAATCCACAAATATACATCTCCATCTGTTCATTAAATTCTGTATATCGTATTCTGATAAAAACGCAATAGGGAAAAGTGTGATATTCCCGTGTCGGGAAAATCCGTCAATTTTCAACAAAATGTCAAAATATAAAGTGAATAACCGCCTCATGCCGCAAGCAGGATCAGGAAATCAAAGCATCTCTGATTCAGGATTGTGCAGCCGGTCCAGGCCAACGCCGTGTTCGCCTCGCTGCCGCGCCCGGCGCTGGAAAAGCTGCTCGAAAAATATTTCTTCTACACCTGGGACGAGGAAAAGTGCGAGGTGCGCTGGATGTGCTCGTTCAACACCACGGAGAAGCAGGTCGGCGACTTCGCCGCCGCCATCGCCGCCAGCTGCCGCTGAAGCTGACGGGGATCCGCCGGCATCTGTCCCTTGCTCCGGTCACGCCCTGGCAAAGAGCAGGGCATAGGAAAAAAAGATCACCACGTCGGGGAGGAAATGGATGATCCACGGGGCCAGCATGCCGCGGGTTTCGAGCATGCTGCGGGCCATGATCCAGGCCAGGAAGCCGGTCATGGCGAAGCCGACCAGGCAGGAGGGGGTCACTCAGCACTTACCGTTCGGCTTAACGGCCGCGCATTTCCAGGCTATCCCCTTTTGTCCTGCTCATTAAATATTCGTGCATGGAACGGGCGGCGATGCGCCCGGCGCCCATGGCCAGGATGACCGTGGCGGCCCCGGNNCCGGTCACGATGTCGCCGCCGGCCCACACCCGATCCTTGGAAGTTTTCCCCGTCGCCTCTTCGGTCGTAATGGTCCCCTTGCTGCCGCATTGCAGGTCGGAGGTCGTACTGGGGATGAGGGGGTTGGGACTGTTGCCGATGGCCATGATGCAGGCATCCATGGGAATCCTGAACTCGGAACCCTTGAGGGGAACCGGCTTTCGCCGCCCGGAGGCGTCGACCTCGCCCAGTTCCATCTTCTGGCACTCCATCTCCCGCAGCCAGCCGTTTTCATCCCCGATCAGGCCCAGGGGGAGGGTCAGGAGTCGGAAGACAATCCCTTCCTCCTCGGCATTCTCGACTTCCTCCAGCCGGGCCGGCAGCTCCTCCCGCGAACGGCGGTAGATGATGCTGACCTCGTCGGCTCCCCGGCGCAAGGCGGTCCGGGCGCAGTCCATGGCCACGTTCCCCCCACCCACCACCGCGACTCGTTGATGCTTCTTGACAGGGGTCGAGGAGTCGGGAAAGCGAAAGCCGGCCATGAGGTTCATGCGCGTCAGGTATTCATTGGCCGAATAGACGCCGTTCAGGTTCTCTCCGGGGATGTTCATGAACCAGGGGAGTCCGGCCCCGGTGCCGACGAACACGGCATCGAACCGTTCCAATAATTGATCCAGGGACCTGATCTTGCCCACGACGTAGTCCGTGACCAATTTGACTCCCAGGGCCTGGATATAACTGATCTCACCCCGCACCACCGTCTTGGGGAGGCGGAACTCGGGGATGCCGTACGTCAGAACGCCGCCCGCCTCGTGGAGCGCTTCGAAAACAGTCACTTCATGCCCGAGGAGTATCAGGTCGCCCGCCACGGTGATGCCGGCGGGTCCGGAACCCACCACCGCGACCTTTTTGCCGGTCGCCACCGCGATTTTCGGGATCTCAATATGCCCCTGCGCGGTTTCCCATTCGGCGGCAAAGCGTTCGAGTCGTCCAATGGCCACGGGTGCCTTTTTTTTGCCGAGGACGCACCTGCTCTCGCACTGCTCCTCCTGGGGGCAGACCCGACCGCAAATGGCCGGCAGGCAATTCTTTTCCTTCAGGATGCGAATGGCTGCCGCAAAATCCTTCGCAAGGATTTTCCCGATGAAGCCGGGGATGTCGATCTCGACCGGGCAGCCCGAAATGCAGATCGGCTTCTTGCATTGCAGGCATCGCGAGGCCTCGCTCACGGCCAGGTCGGGAGTGTAGCCCAATGCCACCTCCTTGAAATTGCTCCTCCTGATGTGCGGAGGCTGCTTGGGCATCTCCTGGCGCTGCAGATCCAGTTTTTTCGCTTCGTTCATCGCGGGATTCTCCCACAGCCTGAATCGTGTACCAGGGATGCTTCATCATCCAAATATTGTTTCCGCCGCTGCAACAGTTCCTTCCAGTCCACCAGGCGGCCATCGAAATCCGGGCCNNCCGCACATGCCGGTCCCGTCGATCATGATCGGGTTCAGGCTGACGGTCACAGGAACGCCGAAATGAGCCAGTTCGATGGATGCCTTGTACATGAGAAACGTGCAGCCGTTGGAAAAAATACGCTGGGGGACAATGGCTTCCTCCCTCAGGACATCGTTGATCCGACCGGCATGTCCCTTGGTTCCGGCACTGCCGTCGCGGGTAATTTCAAAGACCTTCCGGCAAAAGGGAAGAAGGCGATCCCGCCAATAGAGGAGATAGCGGCTCCTGGCCTCGATTACGGCGAACACCGCATTCCCTTTCTCTTGCAGCGAGCGGATGAGGGGAAACAGGGAGCCGATGCCGTAGCAGCCGCCGATGCAGACGACCGTTCCGAAGTTCGCGACCTCCGTCGGCTTCCCCAGCGGCCCGACGACGGTGGGAATATGCTCGCCGGGATTCAATGCCGCCAATTTCCTTGTGGAGGCGCCCACCTCCATGAAGATCACCGTGAGGCTGCCGGCGGAGCGGTCCCAATCCGACACCGACAACGGAATTCGCTCCGAGTCCGCGTCGGAGCGGACGATGACGAATTGGCCCGGCTCGATCACGGAGGCGATATCCGCTGCGTGAACGGTGAGCAGGTGCAGATTGGGAACGATCATCTTCCGCTCAAGTACTTCAAACATGTCGCCTCCCGGGCAGGGGACGCCGGGCTTTCGCCTTTTTTTTCGGAATGATCCTGACCGCAGACGGATTGCCCTTCCCTATGAATTCCCCCCCGGATGGCTGCAGGTAGACGAACCTGTCGGGTACGCCCTTTCTCGTCTCGACCGGGAACACACTCTCCCCCCCCGGGGATTGGATTGTCACTTGTTCACCCTTCACGATCCCCATTCGCTCGGCATCGGCAGGATTCATGATGAGAGTGTCCAGGGGGGCGATCATGGCCATACCCGCGATGATCCCGCTCAAGCAGACATCGTGATAAGCATGGGTGGATTGCTCTTGGAGAAGGATGAAACCACTCCCGTCCGGCAATCGCCGCTTGCGCATCACCGTCGGTTCCGGGCCGGTCATGGGTTCCGGGAATGCCATGGTTGCCTTGTCGGGGATGCGGCGCGACATTTCCTCCGGGTCGGTTCCGCCATCCCCTATTCCCATGGCGGTGGCGATCCGGGAGAATATTTCCTGATGGCTGGGAATCGCATCCCCGGGGGGGATGGCCGCAGGGAAGCTTCGTCTGATCCCGGCGCTGTCGTAATAAGAACCGGATACTTCGCCGAAAGTGGCGGCGGGAAGGACGAGGTCCGCGGCCAGCGGATCCGCCGGCGGGAACACGCCCTGATATATGATGGATTTGACCGCCGGCCTGACGGCAAACGGCGTGTCGCTGACCAGATAAAGCGTGTCGATCTCGTTGCCGGCGATCCGCCTTGTGACCGCCTCGCTTGTGGTGACAGGGCCCAGAGAAAGCAGCCCGGAAAGATTTCCGTAAGGATGAACCGTGAGCAGGCGGGCTCCGGTCAGGACGATGATTCTTTCGATCACCGGCATGACCTGTTCGGCCGAGCTCAGGTTCAGTAATTCGGCTGACAGGATCAGAAGCGGGGCCGAGGCGGTCTTCAAAGCCGAGGCGATGGACCTGACCTCGTCGGTTCTTGACGTCTCTCCCGAAAGGGCACGCGCTAAGGCGTCGAAAAATTGCAGCTCCTGACCCGGCCGCGGCATGGAGCGCAGAGAGGCGAAGCGGGACGTTGTATCATCCAGCCATCCGATCTGGGCGTACGAGACCCCTTTCTCAGCCAGGCGCTTGATGCCCAGTGTGAGTGGCGCATAGTTGAAATTTCCATTCACGAAGAGGGAAACCAGCAGGTCGGAATCCTCCATCTCCTTCAGGGTGACGCTGTGCCGGGAAAGGGAGATGAAGCGGATCAACTTCGGGGTCAACACGGAAGAGGTAATGAGCGCGGAAGGACAGGCATTGCTGACAAACGTCCTTGCCGCGGAGATCTCCTCCAGGGTGAGGTAGGGCGAGAGATAGATCGCCGTTCGGCCGGCAGCACTTTTTCCCAGGATCGCGACCGCATTCTGGACGGCATCATTCCACGAAACCACTCCCTCGCCCTCGGGGAAACGGAAGCGGGGAGCCCGGATGCGCCGCGGGTGGTTCACCCAGGCACCCAGGCAGAATCGCCCTTTTGCGCACAGCTCGCCTCCGGACTGATGGGGATCCCCCGGAGGCAGGGTACCAATCACCCTGTTGCCGGCATGGGCGATCTGGATATCGCAATTCATGCTGCACAGCGGACAAACGGAATTCGTGAGTTCCATGGGGGGCCCGTGCCATTTCCTGTCCTTTTCCGCCAGCGAACCGGTGGGGCAGACCGACAGGCATGCTCCGCAGAATTCGCAGCCCGCCTCCAAGTGGGACCGGCCGAAGGCGGGCCCGATGGTGGTCAGTCTCCCTCTCCTCCTGAAGGTGATGACCGAGCTTCGGCGGAACTCCTGGCAGATGCGCACGCAGCGGCCGCAATAGATGCACAGATTGTAATCATGGTCGAAGAACGGATCACTCGTTTCCACCGGGATCTCCCGGTAATAGACCGGGAAGGTGATCTCCTGGATCCCGAGGGATCTCACCACCTTTTGCAGTTCGCAGTCCTCGTCTTTCGGGCACCAGCGGCAGCCGGTCGTGAGGCCGACCTTGCGAATGGTCTGCTGGAAATCGCGGCATTCCTCGGCCTCCGCGCAGATGAGGCAGGCGGCGGGGTGTTCGCTCAGCATCAGCTGCAGAATCTCATGGCGCATTTCGTTCAGCGTTTTTGACTGGGTGCGGATGACCATTCCCTCTTCCACCTGGGTCGTGCAAGCGGTCGGATAGCCGCGCATGCCGTCCACCTCCACGATGCAGAGGCGGCATCCGCCATAAGGCGTCAGCTCCGCGTGAGAGCAGAGATGGGGGATGTAAATGTCGTGGGCATCGGCGGCCTGCAGGATGGTCGTCTTTCCCGTGATCTCGACGACGCGGTTGTCGATGCTGAACTTCATTTCCCCTCCCGGCTGCGGATGACGATGGCGTTGCCGGCGATGGCGTCAAAGCGGCAGATCTCAAGGCAGGCCCGGCACTTGATGCACTTGGCCGTGTCCAGGTTGTGCGGTTCCGAGCGCGGTCCCGATATCGCCCCGGTGGGGCAGACGCCGACGCAGCGCTGGCAGCCGGTACACTTGTTGGGAATCACGTAGTACTCGATGAGGGAACGGCAAACCAGCGCCGGGCAATACGTATTGACCACATGTTCCACGTACTCGCTGCGAAAATAGCGCAGGGTGGTCATGACCGGATTGGGGGCGGTCTGCCCCAAGCCGCAAAGGGAAGTGGACTTGACGGTCCTGGCCAGGGATTCCAGCTTGTTCAAGTCGTCGATTTCGCCCGCGCCTTCGCATATTCTTTCCAGTATCTCCACCATGTGGCGCGTGCCCACGCGGCAGGAAGTGCATTTCCCGCAGGATTCCCTCTGAATGAAGTCCAGGAAGTAGCGGGCCAAATCAACGACGCAGGTATCCTGGTCCATGACGATCAGCCCACCCGATCCCATGATGGAGCCGGCAGCGCCGAGGGTCTCGTAGGTGACCGGCGTATCCAGGAGCTCCTCGGGGAGGCAGCCTCCCGACGGTCCGCCGGTTTGAACTGCCTTGAAGGATTTTTGCGGGCCGCCGCCGATATCCTGGATGATTTTCTTCAAGGAGGTCCCCAGGGGGACTTCGATGAGCCCGGTTCGCCGCACTTTGCCCACCAGGGAGAAGGTCTTGGTCCCCGGGTTGCCCTCCGCTCCAAACTGCCGGTACCAGTGCGACCCCTGACGCAGGATGTGGGGAACGGTACCCAGGGTCTCCACGTTGTTGATGACCGTGGGCTTGCCGAAGAGTCCGGACACCGCTGGAAAGGGGGGCTTGGTGCGCGGCATGCCGCGTTTCCCCTCGATGGATTGGATCAGCGCCGTCTCCTCGCCGCAGACGAATGCTCCCGCCCCCTGCTTGATCTTCAGCTTGAAGGAGAAGTCCGACCCCAGGATTCGTTCCCCCAGCAATCCGCTGTCCTCCATCTGCCGGATGGCGATCCTGAGCCGCTTGATGGCCAATGGATATTCAGCACGGATGTATATATATCCCGAGGACGCTCCGATGGCATAGCCGGCGATCAACATGCCCTCGAGCACCGCGTGTGGATCGCTCTCCAGCAGGGACCGGTTCATGAACGCGCCGGGATCCCCCTCATCGGCGTTGCAGATGACCTGCTTCGAATCACCCTCCACGTCCCGGCAGATCTGCCACTTTTTCCCGGTGGGGAATCCGGCGCCGCCGCGGCCCTTGAGCCNNGCGCCGCCGCGGCCGCGAAGACCGGATTTCCCAATCTCCGCGATGACCTGCCCGGGAGTGAGGGAAAGGGCTTTCTCCAGACCGCGATAGCCGTCCTGAGCCAAGTAATGCCTGATGTTCTCTGGGTCGATGAAGCCGCAATTTTTCAGGACGATGCGGAGTTGGCCTTTCAGCATGGGCAGGTCGAAAAATCCAGGAAGGTCATCCAGGGAATCCGCGCCAAAATGCCCGACCGCAAGATGGGGGACATACTCTCCCTGCAGGAGGTGCTTTTCAAAGATCAGTTTGGCTTTGGTCGGATTCACGTTGCCATAGGAGATACGAGGATTCCCGAAGGCAGCGATATCCATCAGGGGCTCCAGGTAGCACGGCCCGATGCAGCCGACCTCGATCACATGGGCGGCCACTCCATGCTTTTTCAAGAGGGCCAGGACGGTTTCCTTGACCGCCTCGATGCCCGCCGCCCGCCCACAGGAAGCCATGCCTAAAAAGATTCTTGCCCGGTCCGGGCGTTGCAGCTCCTGCCAATCCTTGGCGCTACGCTCGACGGCTTGCTGGAACCTATTCATATTTCTCGAGGAGTTCCCTGATCTTGATGACCGCCATGTTCCCGTAGATATCCTCGTCGATCTTCAATACCGGGGCCAGGGCACAGCATCCCAGGCAAGCCACGGCCTCCAGATCAAATCGTTTATCCCCCGTGCATTCACCGGTCTTGATCTGTAAATGCCTTTCCAGGGCCTCCAGCAGAATTCCACCGCCGCGCACGTGGCAGGCGGTCCCCAGGCAGACGGTGATGCTGTGGCGCCCCTTGGGGATGAAGCGGAACTGGGAATAGAACGAGGCCACGCCGAAGATCTCGTTCTCGGTCATTTTCAGGAACTTGGAGACCTTCTCCACGGCCAGTGGGGAAATATACCCTAATACCTCCTGGACATGCTGCAGCATGGGGATCACGCTTCCCGGCTCGACCGGGAAATCACTGATGATTTCCTGCACCCGCTCCGGCGTCAATTCCATTTCGCCCTCTTGTCGTTTAGCCATTTCTCCGTTCTAAGCGATAAAAATGCATTCCGTGACATCGGCCTCGCCGCGGGCGCAATCCTCGGCGAAGGTTGCGCAGGACGGCGACCCGCAGAGGCCGCAATCCTTCTGGGGAAGCTTCATCAGGATGCGCTCCTTTTGCCGGAGTTTTTTTATGGACACCGTGATGTCGCCGTCGATGGCCCGCGTCGGGCGGGGGAGGATCGGTTGCTCCATGAAATAGAATTTCCTTTGGTAGCGATTCAGGATGCCTTCCCTGTCCAGCTTCTGCGGATGGTGGAAGGCTTTTTCCATGAGCATCGAGGTGTGCCGGGCGATATACGGATTTTCCACGCAGTACGCACCCGAGACGCACCCTTGCATGCAGGCGAGAGCCTCGATGAAATCGACGTTCCGCAGCCGGGAATTCTCGATATCGTCGAAGATCTTCTTGACGTGGCTGAGCCCGGCCACCGAAAGGCATCTCTCCGGACCCAGCACATGGGCGATATTGCCCAGAATCCCCCAATCCCTCCCGAAGTGGAAGCCCTCATCCAAGCTGCAGTGGCCCCCTTCCTGGAGCTTGAAGATTTCCGGAAGCAGAAGGTTGTAGATCTCTTTGATCGGGATGGCGCCGTCGATCCAGGACCTCTCCTTTTCGGCTGGCTGCTTGATGGAGACGATCTTGGCCGGGCATTGGGAGATGTAGATGGTTCCCACGCTTTCTTTTTTGATGCCATATTTCTTGGCGAAGCGCTGCTTGACCTCCTTGCCGACGATCTCCAGCGGCACGTCCAGGGGTTCGACATGGTTGACCAGGTTGGGGTATTTCACCTGGAGATAGCGGACGATCGTCGGGCAAAAGGAACTGATCAGCGGCTTGCTGCCGCTGAAGTGCTTCAAGTGGTGCAGGAGAACGTACCCCAGTTCATTCGTCGTGTCAGCGAGATCGACCACTTCGTCGAAACCGGTGTTCTTCAGGGCCTGGTGGATGATCTGGGGATGGACGTCCTGCCCGAACTGAGTGTAAAGGACGGGGGAAGGAATCGCGACCTGGAGCGAAAAGGCGTTGAAGTCATCCTTTTCGTCGCTCTTGGGTACGAAGACCTTCTGGGAGCACGCCGTGATGCATTCCCCGCAATCGATGCAGAGGTCGGTCAGGAAGGAGATCTTGCCCTGCCGCACGCGGATGGCTCCCGTGGGGCAAATGTGCAGGCATTTCATCCGCGCCTGGCAGCGCTCGGCCATGATGTGGTGGGCGTGGTAGAAGGCGAATTCCGGCTGGCTCATTTCTTGACCGCGTACTTCATTTCCACGCAAGTCCCTTTTCCGACCTCGGAGGAAACGGCGAGGATGTCGGCGTTCCTCTTCATGTTCGGCAAGCCCATACCCGAGCCGAATCCCAGGGCGCGCTGCTCATCCGTCGCCGTGGAGAAACCCTCCTGCATGGCCGCCTCGACATCGGGAATACCCTTGCCTTCGTCATCGATGGTGACCTGGATCTCCTCGTCGCTGGCCTTGAGGGTGACGACCCCCTTGCGGGCGTGCATCACCACGTTCATCTCCCCTTCGTAGGTGGAAATGGCGACGCGGCGGACCAGCTTGGGATCGAAGCCGATGGAGTTCAGGATCTCCTTGATCTCGGTCGAGATCATCCCCGCGGTGGTGAAGTCCCCCTCCTCGATGTTGAACTGGTGGACGGCGACCTCCTCCTGACGTTCCAGCAAAGCCCCGTCTTTTTCGAAGCCGGCGGACAGCTGCCCGTCGATCTGGGCGATCTTGATGCACGACTCGTACATATCGGCGCGGGTGGTCAGAAGGATCAGGCCTTTCCCCAGGGCGAATTGCCGGGCATCGTCAGGCGGCTTCTTCCCGCGCAGGAAGACGATGGCCTTGAACTCCGCCATATAAGAGGAAACGGCCGTCTGGATGCTGTTCATCCCCGTCAGCAGGACCGAGCCGGACTTCCCGTAGGCCAGGACATCGCTCATCAGGTCCGAGGCGTAGATCCCGGTAATGTGGGTGTCCAACAGGTTCTCACCGACCACGACCTGGGCCTGCAGGGCGTCCTTGATGCGGTGGACGGTCAACAGGCGGAGGTTCCTGTCGGGCATGGACGCCGGCCTATTTGGATTTCAGCCCGGTCGCGTTCAGCTTGGCGGCGGTGTCAAAGATGGAGTGGGGGGTGGACAGGATGATGACATGGTAGCGGTTGCCAAGGCTGACGGTCTCCTCGGGAACTTTCTTGCCGTGGGTGACGACGATGGCGGCGATGTTGACCAGGTTGGCCACGGCGATGATGTTGTGGTGGGTTTGCACAGTGAGCCAAATATCCCCGGCGTTGGCGCTTGTCATCACATCCGACAGCAGGTCGGAGATGAAGACCCCCTGGACATTCTTTTCCTCCACCTTGGTCACAGGTTGCAAATTCAGTTTCTCGATGATTTCTTGAAGTTTCATCGCGTTCCTCCTCAATGGCGTAATAATGACTTACGCCCCTTCTTCGGGGAGCGTCAGGCAAAGCATATTCACGTCCTTAATGACCTTCCCGTAGCACAGCGAGTAATCGGAAACCAGTTCCTGGGAAACGATCTTGATCCGCGAATCGGTGGAATTCCGCCTATGGTTGAAGAAATCCTCCAGCATGCCAATCTTTTTTGCCGGCAACTGGATGTGATTGGCCTTGGGCAGAAAGCCAAAGGCCACGTACACCCAGGTTCTCTCCTTTTCGAGAATTTCCTGGAGCTTGGCGACCTGGCAGTTTTTGTCGCAGCCAGTGCACATCAGCAGTCCCATCAATTCATCGAATTTCTCGAGCTGCCCGCATTTCTCACACTGAAAATCAAAGCGGAACGACTGAGCGCTCTCCACAACATTCCAGAAATGCTCCCCCTCGCGATATTCCTCCAATGGCGGCAGATCCTCGAAACTGAAGTATGTCGAAACAATCTCGCATCTGGAACATTTCTCAGTGATAATGTATCCATAGGCGACATGGATCATCTTCCAAATGTGATCGCATTCCCTTGACGTCATGAGATCCTCCCTGATGCTGTATAAAAATATTACATGATAATGCGAAAGTCAAGAAAAGCAATAATATTGATAAAAAAAAATATTTCTTGAAACTGTTAAATTATTTTATATCCATTGCACTGGCCTCCACTCTGCCGATCAACGGGAGAATTCATCACCGGTTTTCCTGTGCCTTTCTGGCGATGAGAAGCTGTGACCCGATGGACGGCTAACACATTCTCTCGAATAGAGAATATCTCCCGGAGTGTTCTTCCCTCCGGATGCCGTGCGCCGTATGCCGAGATCAAACGTCCTGATTAATCCACGTAGGCCAGGGCATAGGAGAAGAAGATCACCACGTCGGGGAGGAAATGGATGATCCACGGGGCCAGCATGCCGCGGGTCTCAAGCATGCTGCGGGCCATGATCCAGGCCAGGAAGCCGGTCATGGCGAAGCCGATGATGCCCGACGGCGAGCCGTGCAGCCAGTGGCTCAAGCCGAAGAACACCAGGATCAACCCCAGGGTGTGGCCCCGGCCGATGACCGCGTGCAGGGTGGAGAGGAGGCTGCAGCGGAAATAGGCCTCCTCAGTGAAGGCGTTCACCGCCGCCAGCAGGATGCACGCGGGAAGCAGCGGCAGGGCGCGCGACCAGGTCGCTGCCGACGGGGCGATGCCCAGGATGGTCGGGACGGCGACAGCCAGCGCCGCGACGCCGCCAAAGATCCAGGCGAATGCTTTCCAGGACTCCCCCGGCCTGATCCCCAGCCAGCGGATCGGTTCGACGGCGGCGTCCAGCCTGCCCTTGACCAGGAAGAACGCTTGGCGGTCGCGCTTCATGAGCCAGAGGACGGCCAGCACCGCCAGGGCGACGAGTATGTCGAGGACCATCAGCGCCGCGAAGCCCTTGAAGAAGGGGACGCCTTGATAATTGAAACGAACCTGGAACCAGGCCGTGCCCCGCAGCAGCGAGGTCAGCCCCAGGGCCAGGAAGAGGGTGAAGAGTGCCAGGGCATATTGCCAGAGCGGCCGCAAGGCCCTGCGCATCCGGGTCATGACGAAGAATGCGGCCAAGAAAGCGGCCTTGGCCCAGAGCATCCAGGAGGGCAGTGGAACCCCCAGCCAGGTCAGCAGGATATCGGGCAGATCGGAAACGATGAGCATGACGCCCCATGCCGCGAGCGGCAGGGCATGTCCGGCGAACGATGGACGGTTCATTGTTTTTCTCCTTGACCGACGCTCCGGCCCGGCAGGGGGGACGGCTCGGTTCACCGCCACCATAACACGGCCGCAACGGCCGTAAAGGGGTCTTGTGACGGGCGGCAAGGCGATGTGACCGGGAGCAAGGATCGGGGACGAGAGACAATAACCGGGACGGATGACAAGCGGCGAAGCGCCGGCGCAGGCTAGTAACCGCGGATCACGCGGCGGAACTCGCGGACGTAGCGCCGTGACACGGGGATCACGCCGGCGGCGTCCTTCAGGGTGAGCTTGAGCCCCTGGGCGTTGCCCTCCACCCGGGCGATGCGCGTGGTGTTGATGATCCAGGCGCGGTGGCAGCGGAACAGCGATGGATGGCAGGAGCGCAGCTGGCGCTCGATGCGGGTCAGGCTGCTGCGCAGCAGCGGCGGGGGGGATGTCTCTCCCCGGACATGAACGCGCACATAGTTCTCCTCTGCCTGGATGTAGAGAAGGTCGGCGAGGATGACATCGAGGGAGTCTTTATCGTTCTCGGCCATGATCCGCAGGCGCTCCGCGCACGCGGAACCTTTTGGCGGCGACGCGCCGGGTCCTTCCAGGCGCCGGTTGGTCTCTTCGACGACGCGGGCGCTGCGCCGCAGCAGGCGCGCGGAATTGGCCAGGTTGATGAGGGTGATCGGGAAGATGGCGATCAGGAACGTGTCCACGACGATCGTCCTCAGCCGCACCCAATGGGCCGGGATGCCGAAATGGCCGCAAATTGCTGCGGAGAGCAGGTAACAGCCCAGGCCGATGGTCAGGGTCACCCAGCCCATCCAGAGAATCTGGCGGCCGAGCGTCCAGGCTTCTTCGCGGAACAGGCGCGGCAGGAGGCGCGGCAGCAGCAGGCCGTTAAGAAAAATGGCCAGGAAGGTGACCAGGCTATAGCCGGCGAAGAGCGCCCGGCGCGGCGCCGCGGGGAGCAGCGAGAATCCCCACGGCTCGAAAACGGTGAAGAAAAGAAACACGAACAGGGCGCTGCCCAGCCCGTACAGCAGCAGGGGGAGAAGCGACGGCTCGAATGGATAGGGACTGGCCAGCGTCCCCCGGATTTTGCGCAACATCGCGTTCCCCAAGGCAACAGGGCGACGGGGTCCGCCGGGCCCTGCGCCCGAACCGGGAAAGACCGATTACTTGGCCGGAACGCCCATGTCGGCCAGGATGGCCTCCAGGTCCTCCTCGTGCTCGATCTCGTCCTCGAGGATGTCCAGGATGATATGGTAGGTGACGGGGTCCTTGCCGGCCACATAGTCGAGGATCTTCTTGTAGGTCACGATGGCGCACTGCTCGCCCTTGATGTTCTGCTCGACCAGCTTTTTAGTGTCCGGGTTGGTCGGTGCGTCGTAGCCGCAGCCCGATTCCTTCAGCAGATCCTGCGGCGTCAGCAGCGGCGAACCGCCCAAGGTGACGATGCGCTCGGTCAGCATGCCGGCATGCTTCAGTTCCTCGGTCGCGTGCTCTTCCAGTTCCCCGGCGATGATGCCGCGCATGCGGCCGACGGCGACCTTGGCGCCCACCCAGTATTGGTAGTAGGCCAGCCACTCGTCGGCGTAGGCCTTGTTCAGCATCTTCAGCAGTTCATCGACGTTCACCCCGGCGATCTCTCTGGCTTTGGTTCCCATGGTATTTTCTCCTTTGGTTATTTACCGCTTCCATTTTGAATCAAAAAAAAACGATTGTCAATTCCGGAACAACGCGCGCCGACTCAGGGCATGCGGTAGACGACGGCGTTGATGTTCATGCCGGCGCCCACCGAGGTCAGGACGATATTCTCGCCCGGAGCGAGAGCATGATCCTGCAGCTTGCCTTTCAGCAGCAGGTCGAGCAGCGTGGGCACGGTGGCCACCGAGCTGTTGCCCAGCCAGGAGATGATCATGGGCATCACCTCGGGCTTGTATTCGCCGCCGTCGCAGATCTTGAAAAGGCGCTTGACGATTGCCTCGTCCATTTTTTCGTTGGCCTGGTGGATCAGGATCTTCCTGATGTCGCCGATATTCAGCCCGGCCTTCTCGACGCTTTCCCTGGCGACCAGGGGCACCGTCTTCAGGGCGTACTCGTACAACTTGTGGCCGTCCATCTTCAGGTACAATTCATCGCCCTGGTGGCCGGGATCGAAGGATTTTCCCATCCACAGCATGTAGGCGTGCTCGAGGGTATCGCTGCGCGCGGCGTGGGAAAGAATGCCAAGCGGCCGGTCGCTGGCGACCGCCTCGAGGATCACGGCGCCGGCGCCGTCGGCGTAGATCATGCTGTCGCGATCATGAGGGTCGCAGATCCTGGACAGGGTCTCGGCGCCGATGACCATGACGCGCCGGCAGTCGCCGGAGCGGAGGTAGTAATTCGCCTGGATGACGCCCTGGAGCCAGCCTGGGCAGCCGAAGGGCAGGTCGTAGGCTATTGTCTTGGGATTGACGATGCCCAGCTTGTGCTTGACCCGAGCCGCCAGCGAGGGGACGAAGTCAGAGCGGACATTGCCGGCGTGCACGTCGCCGAAATTGTGGGCCACGATGATATAGTCCAGCAACTCCTTGTCGATTCCCGACGACTTCAGGGCGTCATCGGCCGCCAGGAAGGCGATGTCCGAGGCCACCTGGTCATCGGCCACATGGCGCCGCTCCTTGATGCCGGTGATCTCGGAGAGCTTGCCAATCGTTTCCTCGTTGCTCTTCTTCAGCTTCTCACCGTTGGCGTCGAAAAAGGTCCCGGCCAAAAAATCGCTGTTCAATACACGCCGGTCGGGGACGTACGACCCGGTGCCGGCAATGACCGAATACAATTTCTTTTCCATATTTCACCATTCGGGATTTGATTTGCGGAAGGCATCGCTTGCCAAGGGGGTATTCTGACCGATTTTTCCCCGCATGTCAACCGCCGGCGGTCAATGCCCGGGATTTCCCGCGTTCTCAGGTCCGTAGGGGCGTAAATTTTTACGCTCCTGCATGCGACCGGTTTATCTTGATTATCTGATCTCCTTTTCAATCCACTGGGAGCGGTCGGGCTCCCCGGGCATGGCCGGCTTTTTCGGCGGTTTCTGCTTCAGCTGCTCGAGCAGCACCTCCACCGCCTTCTCGACGCAGGGATCCTGGCCGGCGGCGATCCGCTCGGGCCGGTCGATGACCTCGATGTCCGGCGCCACTCCTTCGCCCTCCACGGCCCAGCGCCCCTCGTCGTCGACGAAGCCGAAAGTGGGGACGTTGAGCGAGCCGCCGTCGGCGAAATCGGGATTGCCCGAAAGGCCGATCAGCCCGCCCCAGGTGCGCGTGCCGATCAGCACGCCCAGCTTCTTCTTCTTGAAGTAATAGGGAAAGGCGTCGCCGCCCGATGAGGAGTAGCCGTTGATCAGCATGGCCTTGGGCCCGTCATGGGCCACGCCCGGGTCGGGGTTCATCTCCAGCCCGCGCCGCGCCCAGTAGTTGAGGGTCTTGCGCGCCAGCAGCTCGGCCATGACCACGGGGATGAAGCCGCCGCCGTTGTAGCGTTCGTCGATGATCAGCGCCTCCTTGTGCTTGTAGGCGTACATGCCCTTGAACAGCTCGGTGTTGCCGTCGCGCGCGGTGTCGGGAACATGGATGTAGCCGATGCGGCCGCCCGACAGCCGGTCGACCATCTCGCGGCGCGAACGCACCCAGTCGAGGTACATCAGGCCGAGCTCGCTCCTGACCGGCCGGATCCAGTACTCGCGGGCGCCGCCCGGCTCGGGACGGGCATTGACCCGGATGGCGACCTTGCGCCCGGCCGTGTTCTCCAGGAAGCGGTAGGGGTTGTCCCGCAGGGTCACCTCGGAGCCGTTGAGGGCGATCAGGTAATCGCCGACCCGCACGTCCACGCCTTGTTCGCTCAGCGGCGAACGGGTGGACTCGTTCCAGTTCTCGCCGGCGAAGATCTTGGCGATGCGGTAGCGACCCGCTGTTTCGTCGGCCTGCAGCTCGGCCCCGAGCAGGCCGGTGTCGATGCGCGGCACGCGGGGGAAGTCGCCCCAGTTGACATAGGTATGGCCGGCATTGACCTCGCCGACCATCTCGCCGAAGACAAAGTCGAGGTCGGCGCGGTGGGCCAGGAAGGGCAGCAGGCGGGCGTACTTCTCCCTCAGCCCGGGCCAGTCGACCCCGTGCAGGTCCTTCTGATAGAACCAGTCGCGGAAGATGCGCCAGCCGTCGTGGAATATCTGCGCCCACTCGCGCAGGGGCTCGATCTTCATCTCCAGCCGCGAGAGGTCCAGGGCGCCGGCGCCGGCTTTCTGGTCGGGGTCCAGGCCGACAATGCCGAACTGGTTCCGGGCCTGGTAGAGGACCTTCGAACCGCCGGCGGCCAGGACGGCCGAATCGACGCCGTCGATCACCAGGCTGTCCTTTTTGTCCTCCAGCTTGAATTGGCGGATCGCCTTTTCCTTGAAATACAGGATGCCGCCGTCGATGGCGCGCAACGCGGCATAATCGCCGCTCTTCAGCGGGAACACCGTGATGCGGTCGCCGGCGCCCTCGACGTCGATGCGCACGCGTGCCGCTTCGCTTTTGGCGGCGGCGCCCTTCTCATCCTTGCCGGCGGCCCCGGCCTTGGCCTTGCCCTCTTCCAGGTCGTTCCGGTCGCTGAACAGCGGCGGCGTGCCGCGGGTGAGGGCCAGGGCGTAAATGCGCGTCGCCCGGTTGTAGAGGTAATCGAACTCGAAATCGGAAAAGGTCAGGTTGAAATCGCGGTTGGAAAGGAAGTAGATGTAGCGGCCGCAGGCGGAGAAGACCGGCGAAAAATCGTTGTAGACGGCATCGGTCAGCTGGAAGGAACGCTTCTGGTCCAGGCTGTAGACCCAGACGGCGTCCTGGCCGCTGTCGCCGTCCTTGCTGTAGACCAGCCAGCGCGAATCGGGCGACCAATTGTAGTCGGTCAGGTCATGGCCGCGCGCCCTGTCCACCAGGGTGACGGCGCCGCTGGTCACGTCCAGGAACTGCAGCTTCTGATCGCGGTCGGAAAAAAGCAGCAGGCGGCCGTCGGGCGACCACTTGGGCGGGAAACGCCAGATGCGGCTGCCCCGGGTCAGCTGCCGCGGCGCCCCGGCGCCGTTGCCGTCCATGAGGTAAATTTCGTATTCGCCGCTGACGTCCGAATAATAGGCGATCGACCGGCCGTCGGGGGACCAGGCGGGGAAGATCTCGCGCACGCCCTGGCTCCGGGTCAGGTTGTAGGTCAGGCCTTCTTTCTCGGGGACGGTGAACAGATCGCCGCGGGCGTCGAACACGGCCCGCTTGCCGCTGGGAGAAATGTCATAGCCGGAGATGAACTCGCTCACCGGCTTGAAGTACGGCAGCACGCCGGGATTGTCGAATTTCAGGTCGATTGCCAGCGCCCGCTCGCGGCCCGAGGCCAGGTCGAGCACGTGGATGCGGCCGCCGTTCTCATAGGCCAGCCGGCCGTTGCGTCCCGACGGCCAGAGCACGTCGTATTCCCTGTGCCGGGTGAGCTGCTCCACCTTCTCGCTGCCCAGGTCGAAGGAATAGATGTTCAAGGTCAGGTCACGGTCGGAAACGAAATAGATCTTGTTCCCCCACCAGCGGGGATGCTGGTCGGTGCCCGGGAAGTCGGTGAGTCGCCTTGACGCGTTCTTCTCCAGGTCGTAGATCCAGACGTCCTGGGCGCGGCCGCCCTGGTAGCGCTTCCAGGTGCGGAACTCCCTTTCGATGGGCGTATAGACGATCCGGGCGGCATCGGGGGAAAAGGCGGCGCCGCCGCCTTCGGGGACGGCCAGCGGCGTCTCCAGTCCCCCGTCCAGCGCCACCAGGAAATACCTGCCCATGCGCTCGCCCCAGGGAGTGCGGTTGCAGCGCACCAGCACCCGGCGGCTGTCCGGCGTCCAGTCCATGACCACGTAATCATAGCCGCCGCGGGGGGGCATGATGCCCACGTCGTTGTACCAGGTCAGCTGCCGCGGCGTGCCGCCGCCGGCCGGCATGACCCAGACCTGGCGCGAGCCCGAGTACTCGGCGGAGAAGGCGATCCAGCGGCCGTCGGGAGAGATTTTCGGGAACAGCTCCAGCCCCGGGTGCGAGGTCAGTCGCCGGGCGTCGCCGCCGGCGGCCGGCACCGTCCAGATGTCGCCGGCGTAGACGAACGCCACTTGGTCGCCGTTGATATCCGGGAAGCGCAGCAGCCGGGCGTCCGTGACCGCCCAGGCCGCGGCCAGCAGGAAAAACAAGGCCAACGCCATCACTGTGAATTTTCTCATCATGCCTCCTGAAGCGAACGAAAGGGAATTATAGTTCGAATCGACGCCGCGGGCAACAGCCGCCGCTCTTGATTTAATTCCCGTGCTTGGGTAAACTGTTTTTGCACAAGGAGAAACCATCATGTTCAACAAGAAAACCTACCAGCAACGAAGAGCCAGGCTGGCCCGGCAGGTGAAGTCGGGGCTGCTGCTGTTCCTGGGCAACAACGAGAGCCCGATGAACTACCCGGCCAACACCTACCACTACCGCCAGGACAGCTCTTTTCTTTATCTCTTCGGCCTGAATTTTCCCGGCCTGGCCGCGGTCATCGATATCGAGGAGGGCCGGCAGACGGTCTTCGGCAACGACGTGGACATGGAGGACATCATCTGGATGGGCCCGCAGCCGGCGCTGAAGAACCGCTGCGCCAAGGTCGGCATCAGCGACTGCCGGCCGCTGGCCGAGCTGGACGCGGTCCTGCGAACCGCAGTGCGCCAGGGGCGCAAGGTCCACTTCCTGCCGCCCTACCGCAGCGAGAATGCCCTCCAACTGGAAAAACTGCTGGGCATCCGCGCCGGAACGGTCAAGGATTACGCCTCGATCGAGTTCGTCAAGGCGGTGGTCGCCCAGCGCGCGCTGAAAAGCCCGGAGGAGATCCGCGAGATCGAGGCCGCCGTGACCGTCAGCGCCGCCATGTACCGCGAAGCCATGGCCATGGCCCAGCCGGGCATCTATGAACGGGAGATCGCCGGCTGGATCGAGGGCATCGCCCTGGCCGGCGGCGGCCAGCTGGCCTTCCCGGCCATCGTCACCGTGCACGGCGAGACCCTGCACAACCACTGCCACGCCAATCGCCTGCGGGAAGGCGACCTGCTGCTCATCGATTCCGGAGCCGAGACGGAAGGAGGCTATGCCAGCGATATCACCCGCACCATCCCCGTGGGCGGCCGCTTCGATCCGCTGCAGCGGGCCGTCTATGAAACGGTCCTCGACATGCAGCAAACCGCCATCGCCATGATCCGGCCCGGCATCAGCTATCGCAGCGTCCACCTCAAGGCGGCCGCCGTCCTGGTCGAGCACATGAAGGCCCTGGGGCTGATGAAGGGCGCAACGGCGGACGCCGTTGCGGCCGGCGCCCACGCCCTGTTCTTCCCCCATGGGCTGGGGCACATGATGGGCCTGGACGTGCACGACATGGAGGACCTGGGCGAAGCCTGGGTGGGATACGACGACAAGTTCAAGCGCAGCCAGCAGTTCGGCCTGGCCTACCTGCGCCTGGCCAGGAAGCTCGAGCCCGGCCACGTGCTGACGGTCGAGCCCGGCATCTACTTCATCCCGGCTTTGATCGACCAGTGGCGCGCCGAAAGGAAGCACGCCCAGTTCATCCGCTACGACCGCGTGGACAAGCTGCGCGGCTTCGGCGGCATCCGCATCGAGGACGACGTGCTGGTCACGGCGCGCGGCAGGCGCGTGCTCGGTCCGGCCATTCCCAAGGAGGCTTCGGACGTGGAGGCCGCAGTGCGTTCACCCCTCGGCGCGGACCGCTAGGGTCGCCGGCCGACTTTTTTATCGCGCCCAAGCCATTGACTTTTCGGCCCGGGTCGGATACCATTAATTTTAACGTAAACTATATCATGGGGGATCCATGAAAAAGAAGATCAGCCTGCGAGTGATCCGCAGGATCTCATTCTACTATGAGGCCTTGCTCAAGCTGAACCTGCCGGAAAACACCTACATCTCCTCCAAAAAGCTGGAAGAAGTCACCGGCGTCTCCTGCAACCAGGTGCGGCAGGACTTCTTCTACCTGGGCATCTCCATCGGCAAGCAGAAGAAAGGTTACCTGGTCAAGAAGCTGTTCCGCGAGCTGAAAAAGATCCTCTCCATCGATCACGGCGCGCGCGTGATCATCATCGGCGCCGGCCGCATCGGCCAGGCCTTCTCGAACTACAAGCTGTTCAAGGACCGCAACATCACGGTGACGGCCCTGTTCGACATCAAGCCCGAGCTGGTCGGCACCCAGGTGGGCAAGCCCGGGCAGAAGAAGCCGGTCCTGCACATCGACCAGCTGGAAGCCTACCTTAACGAGAACCCCGACATCCGCATCGCCCTGCTGACCGTTCCCGAGGAGGCGGCTCAGGAGACGCTGGACCGGCTGATCGGCCACGGCGTCAAGGGCGTGGTCAATTTCGCGCCCAAGATCCTGAAAGTCCCGAAAGAGGCCCGCGACGTGCAGCTGATCAACGACTGCATCGGCACGTCGCTGTACAAGATCGTCTACCAGCTGTACAGCCGGAAGTGAGCGCCATGATCCCTGCGTTTGCGACCGGGAGCTGAGGCGCGGATGGACGGCGGCAACCTGCTCCTCCCCCTTCTGCTCTTCATCCTGCTGATCCTGGCCAGCGCCTTCTTCTCCTCGGCCGAGACCTCGGTGCTCACCATCAGCCGGGCCAAGCTGGCCCATCGCGCCCGCAAGAAGCACAAGCCGGCCCTGCTGCTGGCGCGGCTGCTGGAAAAGCCCGAGGAGTTCCTCTCCACCATCCTGGTCGGCAACAACCTGGTCAACGTCGCCGCCGCCTCGGTCTCCGCCTACCTGCTGACCCGCTTCTTCCGCGGCAGCGAAGCGACGCTGCTGCTCATCTCCAGCCTGCTGACCACGCTGATCCTGCTGGTCTTCGGCGAGATCACGCCCAAGTCCTACGCCTACCGCCATGCCGACAAGCTCTCGTTCCTCTACGCCCGCCCCCTGCGCTTCCTTTCCCTTGTTTTTTACCCGCTGGTCAAGGCGCTGGCCCTGCTTCCCAAGCTGTTCCACCACCGCCTGGCGGCGAAGGCCTGGGGCCGGAAGGAACTGAGCCTGGAAGAGATCAAGCAGTTCCTCTCCATGGAAGCGCAGCTGTTCCAACACCATCCGGAGACCCTGAAGATGCTCACCGAGATCATCGACATCTCGCAGAAGGACATCAAGGCCATCATGACCCCGCGCGTGGCCATCAGCGCCATCAAGGAGGGAGCCGGCGTCCAGGAGCTCAAGCGCCTGATCCTGGATAAGGGTTTCTCAAAGATCCCCATGTACAGGGGAAAACCGGACAATATCATCGGCGTCATCGACACCCGGAAGCTGCTGGCCGCCGTCTTCACCGAGGGCATCGAGCGCCTGGACCTGAAGAAGATCGCGGCCAAGCCGATCTTCGTCTCGGAGTATTCGTCGTTGAACGCCATCCTCAATGAATTCAAGAAGCAACAGCTGAACCTGGCGGTGGTGCTGGACGAATACGGCTCGACCATCGGCATCATCACGCTCAGCGACATCCTGCGCGGCATCCTGGGCGATCTGGAAGTTCGCGGCCGGGGCATCCGCAAGCTGAGCAACAGCGTGTACCTGGTCAAGGGCAGCATGCCGGTGGAAGAGATCAACGACGAGCTGGACCTCGACCTTCCCGAAAAAAAGGATTACACGACCCTTTCCGGCCTGTTCATCTACGAGTATGGCCGGCTGCCCCTGGAGAATGCCCGCGTCCAGGTGAAGAACTGCCTGCTGGTGGCCAAGAAAATGGGCCGGCGCAAGATCGAGGAGATCGTCATCATCGGCCATGAAGCCCATCGCCCAGAATAAAAAAGCTTTCCACGACTATGAGATCCTCGACCGCTTCGAGGCCGGCATCGCCCTCGTCGGCAGCGAGGTCAAGTCGATCCGCGCCGGCCGCGTCAGCCTGAAAGATTCCTACGTGGAAGTGCAGGGCGGCGAGGCCTGGCTGCTGCGCTGCCACGTCAGCCCCTACGAGCAGGCCGGTGTCTTCAACCACGAGCCGGAGCGCCGGCGCAAGCTGCTGCTGCATGACCGCGAGATCCACCGCCTGGACCAGAAAGTCCGCGAGCGCGGCTTCAGCATCGTGCCGCTGCAGCTGTACTTCAACGACAAGGGGCGCATCAAGGTCGAGATCGCCCTGGCGCGCGGCAAGCGGGAATACGAGAAGAAGCAGAAGCTGAAAGAGCGCGACATCCGCCGCGAGATGGACCGGGACGTGCAGAAATTCAGGGACCGGAAGAAATAGATGTCAGATGACAGACGTCAGACGTCAGATGTCCGCAAGAGAAAATCATTTCACGAACTTGCCATCCAGCATGAATGATAATGCCGAATAACGTCTTTTCCTGACCACCAGCGCCTAACGTCCATGATCTGTCATCCGTCTTCTGTCGTCTAACGTCTGACATCTTCTTAAAAATGCACTTGAATTTTCCCCCCGAGTCATCTACAATCTATCATATGACCCGAGCGCTGGCCATTCCATGGAGGAAACCATGCCGATCGTCAATCTGAGCCAGATACTGACCTTCGCCGCCGAGAAGGGGGCGTCCGACATCCATTTCCAGGTGGGCTCCCCGCCCCTGCTCCGTCATCACGGCGAGCTCTTTCCCCTGAAGCACCCCCCCCTGGGAGAGGAGGACATGGTGGCCATCGGCCAGACGCTGGCCAAGTACGCCGACGCCGAGAAGTTCAAGAAGGAGATCCGCGATTACGACGGCTCGTTCGCCCTGGCCGACGTGGCCCGCTTCCGCGTGAACGTCTACCGCCAGAACGGGCGCTATGCCGCCGTGCTGCGCCTGATCCCCTTCAAGCCGCGGACCTTCCAGGAACTCAACCTGCCCAAGGTGCTGGAGA
>DCVB01000021.1 GCA_002327965.1 Candidatus Aminicenantes bacterium UBA2199
TGCCGCCGAAAAAAAGGAGCAGCGGAAAAAATACATGAAAAAGGTCATAGCGCCTGTTCTCCCTGGTTTTGGCGAGCAACAGGATCGTGTTCATCCCCGAGCAGGCGAAAAAGAGCGGCGCGGCGAAGGTGCCGAAAGGGAGCAGCTTCACTGAGATGAAATGAGCGGCGATCATCAGCAGGCAGGCCATTCCCTTGGCGATGTCGATCTCCACGATGCGGCCTGACGAGCTGGTTTGTTCCATGAAGATTCTTCCTGTCTTGGGAATGGTTGGGTAACAGCCGCTTGATTCTATACCATTTCGGCCATGCTGGCAACGCGTTCCCAGAGGCTGAGTGAAGAGTGAATGGTGAAACGTCGGAGAGCAGTGGAGCCAGCTCATCGTGCCCTTTTTTTCAGCGCTTTCACTTTTCACATCTTCTATTTTCCACTGAAGACATACTCCCCTGTTTGGCAGATGGATATTCTGGGCAACTTGCGGGTCTTTTCAAAAATATCGAATCCTTCTTTCAGATTGCGCCAGAAATCCATCAGCCCGGGGCGCCGCCATGACTCCCGCTCCAGCTTCAGCCAGTCTCCGTCCAGGCGGCAGGGAAAGATATGCACCGGGATGCGCGCCTGCCCGGCGTCGCGGGCGTCGACCGCCGCCAGGTAAACTTCTTCGATCGGGCCGTCGCGCATGGGCACGCAGCCGATGGTCACGCAGGAGCCATGAATGAAGATGTCCCCGCCCGGGCGCCGGCGGTCGCCCAGTATTCGGTCCGAGGCGTTGGGATAGTCGACGCGCAGCGACAAATGGAACCGGCTCGTGGGATTGAAGCCGCTGACACGGTAGAAACCCTCCGGGACCTGCAGGTCGCCCTCGCGGCGCTTGGGGCCGACCGTGCCGGACGAGGCGCAGATGGGATAGGTCTTGACCAGGACAAAGGGGCCGCCGACGCCGTTGCGCGCCCAGAGTTCCATTTCGCCTTCCATCTTGAAGGCGCGCAGGAAAATTTCCCAGGGCGGGTAACTTAGCCCGGCCTCCCGGAACAGAGCCTCGAGAGGTGGCTGGGCCGCCGCCCGCGCCGCCCGCACCCGGGGATAGCGGTTCTGTTCAGCGCGGAAATCATCGGCGAACAGGGCGGCGGCCAGTAAGAGCAAGAAGAGGACCGTCTGTCCACCGTGCTTCGCCTTCACCCCGCCCTTCATGCGCCCGGGCTCAGTTCTCGCCGGCGCAAATCTTCGTTTGGCTGACTTGCCGTTCCTGGCCGAGGCTGATCACGGTGATCGCCCCCTCGATCATATTATTGCCCTCGTTGCTCTCGGCCACCTGGCCGGTGGGATCGACCGTCAGCCGCACCGTCTTTTTTCCCGGCGTTCCCCAGGAATATATGTAATCAAAGATGACTTGATGCTGGGGCGGGAGCGCCGGCACCGGGATGCTCTTCGTGCCATGCCCTTCAACGTTGAGATCCATGGTCGTGGCAGATGATCCGGCTTTGCCGAGATTCTGCACGTTGACGAACACGCGCTTACCCTCAAAAGGATAAGGTCTGATACCATTCCATTTCAGGCAGGCGACCAGGTCGGGAAGCGGCATGGGAATCCGGGCCAGATCCACTTTCGCCATAGGCGCGAACACCATCGGCGCCGGGGTGATGGTAAACGGAGCGTCGCTCTGGGCATGGAAAGAGCCATCGATCAGCTCCATGCGCACCTTGTAGCCGCCGCCCGCAGCGGCCGTGCCGCCAAAAAAACTTCCCACGACCCAATTCCAGATGCTCTCCCCCTGACCGGGCGCGAAGGAATCGCGGATGGTCCCCTTGACCGCCCCATCCTTGAGCAGCACCAGGCGGCAGTGCATCGGGACGTTGGACGCCATCCATTGGATCTTCTTGCTGCTGCCCAACTCCCAGTTCTCGCCGCCGGATGGGGATTGAACGGTGAGGCCGACGGCGGGGCCGATGATGGAAAAGGCGGCATCGCTGCGATCGTCGACATCCTGGCTGGAAACATAAAGCCCGATCCGGTATTCGCCGGCCGGCGCCGGGCCCGAGGTCAACGTGCCCACGATCCACGCGTAGTGGCCGTCGGCGACCGGCACGGCCGCGGCGATGGTCCCGGCCACTCCCCCCCCGGCGGTGACCAGGTTGATGCGCACGGTTCCGCTGCACCCCGAACTGGTCCAGGTGATCTGCTGGGTGTTGCCGATCGTCCAATGCTCGCCGCCGTTGGGCGCGGTAACGGTTACCGACTGGCCGAAAGCCAGTCCGACAGTGAATAGCCCCGCGATCGCGAACAAGCGTGTTTTTTTCATTGCTGATTTCTCCTTACTGACAATTACATATTATATATATTGTCACTGCCGATATCTCAGTCTAAAAATATAATCCGTTTAGCCGCCGGTGGGCATTGCTTCCAACGCCGCATTCACTCTGACCGGCAGGCCATTTTCCGACCATTGAGATATTTTCCGCAAACGCGTATGTATACAGTGAATCCACCAAGCGGGAGGACATTCATGAAAGGAAAAAAAACGATCGGCCTGGCGGCGATATTCACGCTTCTGGGGGCCGCGCTCGGCGCCCAAACGATCACCATGACCACGCCCAATGGCGGCGAGCGCTGGTTCATCGGCGATCCGGTCACCATCACCTGGACCTGCAGCGGGTTCAGCGGCGACGTGCGCCTGGAGCTCATGCGCAACAGCGGCGCCTCCTTGGGCTTCATCACGGCGGCCGTCCCCGCCTCCGCCGGCAGCTTCTCGTGGACGGCCGGAACGACGGCCTCGGGAGCGGCTCCTGCCGGAGAGGATTACGTCATCCGCGCCCGCGGCGTGGGCACCGACATCTTCGACCGCAGCGATGCCCCCTTCACCCTGGTTTCGCGCCTGCCCAACATCCACGTCGGCAGCATGCGCGAGATCGGCTGGGACCACACTTTCATTCCGCGCACCTTCACCGCCGGCGACACGGTGACCATCAAATACTACCTGCGCAACGACAGCGCCTACAACGCGGGGCCCTTCCAGGTCGGTTTGCGCGTGGGCGGGGCCGTTATCGCCCGCAACGCCCACGCCGGGCTGTCGAGCGGGGAAGAGGACAACGGCCAGTTCACCTGGACGGCCACCTGCGGCTCGCCGGTGGCGGTGGTCGGAGACTGTGACGGCGAGGTCAGTGAGAGCAACGAGGGGGATAACGTCATGACCGATCCCGATCTGGCCTGCAGCCAGACTGACCTGCTGTTCTTCCGTGATCTGAGCTGCAGCAGCGGCAGGGACACGGTCAAGGCCGGGTTGCGCTATAATTTCAGCGCCCAGGTCGATGCGGCGCTGGCGCGGGCTGACAACGTGCGCGTCATTGGCGGCGTCGTCGGCGGCGCGCGGCTCTACGACCACACCTTCCCGATCATGGCCGCCGATGGCGGGATCGAGGACGTTTCCTTCATCTGGGAGGTGCCCGAGGGCGCGCACCGCGTCTTTTTCGAGATCGATCCCGACAACAGCATCGCCGAGAGCAACGAGCGCAACAACCGCCAGGAGCTGGCCATCACCGCCGTGGTCTCCACTCCCGCCACGGAGACCTATGATTTGAGCGTGCGCCTGATCAGTCCCGCCAGGCCGCTCGGGTCCCGAACCGACGCCCTCGAAGTGACGCAGGGCAAGTCCATGACGATAAGGGGAGAAGTTCGCGGCGCCACCGGGGCGATCCGCGATTTCAAGGTGACGGCCTCCATTCAAGCCAAGGGCGTTGCCCCCGTCGTGATCTACGAGCGGGACTTCAACGACCCGGGCATGCTGGTGGTTCCCTTCAGCTTCTCCTGGACCCCGAGCCGTCTGGGCGACTGCGTGCTCGTGCTGAAGGCCAGTCTGGGACCGCACGCCGTCGCGGTCGGCGTCGTGGACAGCGTCCCGGCCAACAACAGCAAATCGCTGCCATTGAAGGTAGTCGCGGGCAGGCCTAGGCTGCATTGAGCGGCCAGGGAAGCCCGGCTTCGCGGACATTATTGACAATTTGCCAAGAATCGGCTATAATTGGAACAATTGAGCTCGTGCCCCCACTGGGGTCACAGGAAGTGATGAACTAATGTAAAGCCTTCGGGCCGCCTTATAGCGCGGCGAGAGGGCCGCATCCCGCCATTGAGTCCTGAACTCGATCCGGATCGCCATTCCTTCATGATTCGCTGTCACGGCGGGTTCAAAATTCAACCAAGGAAATTTGATGAAGATCCAAGAAAAAAATGCGCCCNNTCCTCGATACGACTCGACCAGGGCAAGTCAAGCAGCAGGCTGCAGCCGGCGTGTTCGCCGGGCTGCTGCCCGAGCTGCAGCGGGCCGTGGCCGAAGAGAACTACTCCGAGCCGACCCCCATCCAGGCCCAGGCCATCCCCCACCTGCTCGCCGGGCGCGACCTGATCGGCTGCGCCCAGACCGGCACCGGCAAGACCGCCGCCTTCATCCTGCCCATCCTGCAGTACCTGGCCCTGAACAAGCGCCCGGCGGGACGCAACCGGGCGCGGGTACTGATCCTGGCGCCGACGCGGGAACTGGCGGCGCAGATCGACGCCAGCGCCGCCACCTACGGCCGCCACCTGCGCTTCAGCCACGCCGTCGTCTTCGGCGGCGTCAGCCAGTTCCGCCAGGTGCAGGCGCTGAGCCGCGGCCTCGACATCCTGGTGGCGACCCCGGGGAGGCTCCTCGATCTGATGCAGCAGGGCCATGTCAGCCTGGATACGATCGAAATTTTCGTCCTGGACGAGGCCGACCGCATG
>DCVB01000047.1 GCA_002327965.1 Candidatus Aminicenantes bacterium UBA2199
TTGGGATTTGGAATTTAAGTCTTCCTATTGCCGTTTTCTGACCGTAAGCCGATTACTTCAGTTTCTTGCGGACACTGTTATTGTCACTGGCACTGAGAATCCGTTCGTTGCGGCTGCCCGTCACTGGTCACTTCTTCTTTTTGTGCCCCAGGATGCCGCCGCTCAGGAACAGTCCGGCGCCCAGCACGAAGCCGAAGTTGTACCAGCCGCCGCTGTTGTGCACTTCGTACAGCGAAACCTTCGCGCTGAAAATGGAAACGATGAAAGTGATGGGGGCGATCAGGCCGTGCCATACGCCCAGCCAGAATCCCGCCACCTTGCCCTCCCCGTCCGCGGTCCTGGCCAGTTCGTTGGGTCCCGGGGCGCAGGACAGGGTGAAGAGCAGGAGAACCAGGAACCCTGCGGCAACGACTTTTTTCATATTTTCCTCCCATGGAGCATGAGCGCTTGCAGCGCAACGATTATAGCTCCGGCGCAGCGGAAATTCAAATCCCGGGTCGCCCATGCCGGCGCCGGCCGGCCATTTGACATTGGCCATTCGCTTGTCTAGAATCGAAGCCTGAAATAACGGCAAAGGGGTCACCATGGGTGAGCGGAAGAAAGAGCCGGAAATCGGCCTGATAAGGCGCCTGGGAAAGCTCCTCGCCTTACCGCATCTCGGAGACGAGGAGCAGGACCGCCTGGCCCGTATCCTGAACATCATCCTGCTGTGCGGATTCCTGGCGATCGGGCTGACGGCCGTCGCCGCCATGGCAGCCGGCGAGCCCGGCAAGCCGGTCGTGATCGGGACCAGCGCCGTCATCCTGCTGCTGCTGCAGATCCCCCTGCGCCTGGGCCGCGTCCGCCTGGCCGTTTTCCTGACCTTCCTTTTCGTCCTCGTTCTCATCACCGTCGTGCTCGCCATCGGCGGCGGCATCCATGACCTGGGAGCCATGCTCTACCCGGTAATCATCGCCGGCGGCGGCCTGCTGCTGCGCCCGAAGGAATTCCTGGCCATCGTCCTGCTGTCATGGCTCTCGGCCGTGGCCATCATCATGCTCGAGGTCGGGGGCTGGATCCGACCGCCGTTGGCAGGCGGGACCAGCATTTTCGCCCTGCTGACGGTCACGGCTTTTTTCCTCCTGGCCTCCGTGCCCATCCGGCTGCTGGCCAACGACCTCAACCGCCACATCGCCCGCGTCCGGGAGAACGAAAAGGCCCTGCGCCAGGGCAACGAGGACCTGCAGCGCGAGGCCGCCGATCGCCTGCTGGTCGAAGCCGCGCTGCGCGAGAGCGAGGAACGCTTCCGCGTTCTGACCGAGTCGGCTTTCGAAGGGCTGTGCATCGTGGCGGACGGGATCGTCATCGACGCCAATCCCAGCCTGGCGCGCATGCTGGGCGGCAGGCTCAACGACATCATCGGCCGTCCGGTCGGCGATTTCCTGGAAGCGGACCGGGCCGAAGCGATACTGCAGCAGTTACTCGACAGGTCGGAGATCCCGTTCGAGCACCAGGTCAGGCGCCTGGACGGCGGCCTGCTTCCCGTCGAAAGCCGGAGCAAATCCATCCCCTACCGCGGGCGTTCGGTGCAGGTGACGACCTGCATCGATATCTCGGAGAGGCGACGCAGCGAGGAAGATCAGCGCATCCTGGAGGCGGAGATCCGCCAGAACCAGAAGCTGGAAAGCCTGGGCACGCTGGCCGGTGGGATCGCCCACGACTTCAACAACATCATTTCGATCATCAGCGGCCATGCCAGTGTCCTGGCGGGCAAACTGAAAGCCAATCCGAAGGCCCAGGCCGCGCTGCACACCATCAGCGAGGCGGCCGAGCGCGGCAGCGCCATGGTCCGGCAGATCCTGACCTTCGCCCGCAAATCGGAAGCCGATTTCCGCGCCCTGCGCATCCAGGAGATGATCGCCGAGCTGGTCAAGATGCTGCGTGTCACCTTTCCCCGCACCATGGAGATCGGCTATTCCTGCCCCTCTGACCTGCCCCAGGTATGGATCGACCCGAGCCAGCTGCACCAGGCCCTGCTCAACCTGTGCATCAACGCCCGCGACGCCATGGCCGGCGTCGGCAAGCTGCAGATCCGTGCCGGCATGATCGACGGCGAGGCGATCGCCCCGCGCTTCCCCGCCGCCGCGGGCAAGCGCCTGGTCCGCATCCAGGTGCAGGATACCGGCATGGGCATGGACGAAGAGACCCGCGCCCGGATCTTCGAGCCGTTTTTCTCCACCAAGGGGCGGGGCAAGGGCACCGGCCTGGGGCTGGCCGTGGTGTATGGCGTGGTGCGGGCCCACAAGGGCTTTATCGAGGTCGACAGCGAGCCGGGCCGGGGCACGTCCTTCTCTCTCTATTTCCCGGCCTCCGAGCGCCTGGAAGCGCGCCCGGCCCCGGCGGAGACGGTCGAAACAATGGCGAACGCCAGGGGCAGCGAAACCATCCTGGTGGTCGAGGACGAGGAGGACCTGCGCGAACTGCTGACCTCGGTGCTGCAGGACTTCGGCTACGGCATCCTCGTGGCCCGGGACGGCATGGAGGCCCTGGAGCGCTACCGCCGCCACCGCCAGGATATCCGGCTGGTCATCACCGACATGGACCTGCCCAAGCTCAATGGCGCCGCCGTCAGCCGGTCGATCCTCAGCACCGACCCAAAGGTCCGCATCATCCTGATCTCGGGCTTCGTCGAGACGGCACTGAAGGAAGCCATCCTGGCCAGCGGCGTCCGCGAATTCCTGGCCAAGCCGTACACCATGCCGCAAATGCTGCAATTGGTCAGGAAAGTGCTTGACGAATAGAACTCAACGATCTGCCAGTATCAGTGACAGTGTCAGTGTCAGCAGGAGCAATTCAAAGACAAGTGTTAGTGCACATCTGTCC
>DCVB01000091.1:0-733 GCA_002327965.1 Candidatus Aminicenantes bacterium UBA2199
GCAGCGGCCCGTCCAGGGTCGCCAGCTTGGCGAAGTCGCCGCAGACCAGCGACACGCCCTTGCTGCCCCGGCTCTCGAAGACGAACTCGTTGTGCTCTCCCAGCCGGCGCCGCGAGCGCAGGCTGCCCGTTGCCAGGCACTCCAGTGGGACGGGCAGCGTCACCCGCAGCCGGTTCTTGAAGAAATGCGGGCCGGGGTTGGGATAGAAATTCTGGTCGCGGTCCAGCACGTAATAGGGGTCGACCTTCTTGCCATGGCGCCCGCGCAGCAGGGTGACCCTGGACAGGTCGCCGCCCTCGCCGCCGGAGGCGATCGCCCCGGCATAGTAGAAGCTGAACTTGTTGAGCTCCTCGCCCAGCAGGTAATAGGTATCATCGCGGCGGAACAGCTGCAGCTCGTGCTGCAGCGANNAGCTGCAGGTTCTCCAGCTCGTCGACCCCCTGCTGGCTGAACTTGAGCCCCTTGACGGAATTGTAGTTCAGGTAAAACTTGTTCTCCGGCATCAGTACCAGGCTGGTGTCGGGCGAGATGCCGCTGTTGAAAATATAGCGGAATTGGGAGCGGCCCGGCTTGTGGAAAAAGATGGCGCCGTTGAAATCGGCGGCGAAGGGGAAAAACCACAGGTCGTCGACCGGGGAAACGGGCATGCCCCAGCGCTCCTGGAACACCTGGTACAGGCTCCGGGCCTCCTCGTCGGTCGGGGCACCGCTGGGTTCCCCCGGGGGGAGCCCGG
>DCVB01000091.1:800-1848 GCA_002327965.1 Candidatus Aminicenantes bacterium UBA2199
TCGCCGCTGAACAGGAACACATTGCCCATGGGCAGGGCGCAGTAGAGGAAGCCTTTCCTGAAATGGATCTCGGCGTCGCCCATGCGCAGGCGGCGATCGCTGACGGCGTAGCGGGAAAAGGAACGGATGAAATACAGGGGCTTGATGGTCCGCTTCAGCGCCAGCCGGCGGTACCGGCCATCCGCAGACTCCCAGGATAGCTCGCCGATCTCGGCGAAATCACGGAAGCGGGCGAAGAACATCAGGTTGTTCGGCCGCAGCAGGGTGAAGCCGACTTCCTGGCATTCCTGAAAATAGTCGGCCAGCTGGCGATGCGTTTCGTCGGCGAAAAGCGCCGCCAGGGCCGGCCAGTCCTTGCCGCGGACGGCCTCCTCCAGAGGCTCGGCGGCGAACGCCGGCAGCAACGCGCAGGCGGCCAGCAACAAGGCCAAAAATCGCTTTTTCATGGGAATCATTGTAACCCTTTGCGGAACAAATTAAAATATGCTACAATATATTCCAAGGACCGACGAAACCATATGAAGAAAAAACAACCCCCGTTCACGGCAATGTCCCGTTCGGGACGGAACGTCCTGCAAATGGCCGGCCTCGCCCTGCTGCTGCTCTCAGGGGCCGCCTGCGCGACGAAAGGCAAGACGGTGCGCGGCATGTCGCCCGACGACCAGCAGTTCCTTTCCGAGGTGCGCTACATCATCACCAAGAAGGAAAGCAAGCTCTTCAAGAACACCCCCCCCGCGGAGCGCGCCGAGTTCATCGAGGAATTCTGGAAAGTGCGCGATCCCGACCCCTCCACCGAGGAGAACGAGTTCCGCGATGAATACTACAGCCGCATCGCCGAGGCCAACCGCCTGTTCCGCGAGGGCAGCCCCGGCTGGCTGAGCGACCGCGGCCGCATCCTCATCCTGCTGGGCGAGCCCGACCGCCGCGACACCTATCCCACCGGCTACAGTTTTTACGAGCCGCCGGTGGAGATCTGGCTCTACGGCATGTTCCCCATCATTTTCGTCGACTATCAGCGCGAGGGCATGTACAAGCTCGATCCGACCAG
>DCVB01000091.1:1935-2418 GCA_002327965.1 Candidatus Aminicenantes bacterium UBA2199
CGGTGAGCGTCAGCGACGGCGCGGGGAAAAAAGTCCTGGAAAGGGAAGAAACGCGCCCGGTGTCCGTCTCACCCGGCATGCTGGCCGACCTGGGCAAGGACCTGCAGCTGGAATTCGTCGTCGAGCTTCCCGCCGGGAATTATTCCGCCCTGGTGGCCGTGGCCAACGAAGCCGACAACAGCCAGGCCCGCAAAGAGATCCAGTTTAAATTGTAGATTAGATCACCAAGGAGAAATAGAATGAGCATCAAGAAATTTTTCGTCCTGGCGCTGGTCATCCTGATCCTTGCCGCCCTGCCGCTGGCCGCCCAGCAGATCTTCATCCCGACGCAGGTGAGCTCCGTGATGGACGCCGGCCTGGCGCAGAAGCAGGCGCGCGCCGACATCCCCATGAGCTACCTGAACACGCTTTATCTGCCCGCGCAGCAGGGCCAGGTCTACCCGGTCTTCCTGTTCCAGCTGAAGAACGCCGACCTTGGCTTCG
>DCVB01000091.1:2427-4439 GCA_002327965.1 Candidatus Aminicenantes bacterium UBA2199
TGGTCAAGGAGCGCAACGCCCGCCTCAGCCTGGAGGAAGCACAGGCGACGTTCCAGCCCGAGGCCCTGAACTACTACTCCGTCGCCGGCGACATCTTCCCGGCCGGCGACTACCTGCTGGTCCTGGCCCTGGCCACTCCCGACTACGCAAGGATCTCCACCGCCTACGTCGATTTCACCCTCCCCGACCTGACCCAGCTGAAGGACCGGCTGGTCACCACGCCGGTCTTCTCCGTCCTCGACCTGCAGATGCTGCCCACGGCCGAGACCAAGATGATCGTCCACAAGAACTCCTTCGTCTACAACACCCTGCTGCTCTCCCCCAAAATGGTCAAGGAGTTCAAGCCCAGCGAAAGCCTCGACCTGTTCTACTTCATCATGGGCGGGACCGCTGACCCGGCCACCAACGCCCTCGACCTGCAGATCACCTACAAGTTCAAGAAGGAAGGCCAGGAGGTCAACAAGCTGACGCCGCAGACCGTCACCAGCCAGATCATCAGCCAGCCCATCGACTTCACCTTCACCGAGATCACCAAGGACGCCAAGGGCAAGGAAACGGAGCGCCAGCAGAAGCTGCTCGAGCCCGGCGACTACGTCCTGGAGATCGAGATGCTGGACAAGGTCTCGAAGGCCAAGGGCCTGCAGGAATTCAAGTTCAAGATCATTAAGTAAGCCCCTCCCCATGCCGGCCGTCCGCCCCGTCAAGCGGGGCGGAGGCCGGCACTCTTTTTAACCCTCCCTCATCTGAATCCGTCCCGNNAACCTCTTTTGCGGAATCCCTTTCAAGCGAGCGTTTCCGGTTACTCTCCCGCAGTTTTTCTTTAATTTGTCCACGACTGCTAATTGGCACGCATCTTGCTTTGATATTGATGTTTTGTCTAAAATCTAAAAGGAGGACAAACAGATGAATTACAGCAAACGGTTCGTCGTGCTGGCTGTCAGCCTGCTCCTGTGCGCAGGACTTCTGACCGCCCAGCAAACCAACGCCAAGATCTTCGGCGTGGTCCAGCTCGAAGACGGCTCGCTGGTCCCCGGCGTCAGCGTCGAGGCCACCAGCCCCAAGCTCGTCGGCAAGCAGACCACGGTCACCGATGAGAACGGCTCCTTCAGGCTGCTCAACCTGGCACCGGGCACCTACAAGATGGTGTTCACCCTGCAGGGTTTCCAGACCGTCGTTCGCGAGAACGTCACGGTGGGCCTGGAACAGTCCCTGAACCTGAAGATCACCATGAAGCTCGGCAACATCGAGGAAATGGTGACCATCACCGGCCAGGTGGCCCAGATCGACGTCAAGAGCACCACCAAGGGCATGACCCTGACCAAGGAGGTCTTCCAGACCCTGCCCAAGGGGCGCAACTTCGATTCGCTGATCACCGCCATCCCCGGCGTCTCCAGCGAACCCATGCTCGGCGGCACGTCGGTCGACGGCGCCACCGGCCTGGAGAACATGTACTACATCGACGGCACCGACGTCACCAACATCGTCAACGGCTCCAACGGCCAGTCGGCCTCCTTCGACTTCGTTGACGAGGTCCAGGTCAAGGCCTCGGGCTACCAGGCCGAGTTCGGCGGCTCGCTGGGCGGCGTCATCAACGTCGTGACGCGCTCGGGCGGCAACGAGTTCCACGGCGAGGTCCTGGGCTTCTACAGCGGCGCCCCGCTGCGCGCGGCCTACAGCGATCGCCTGGACTACGACCGCAACGACGACAGCATCTCCAGGTACTTTGCCTACGACGACTACATCGGCAAGAACGACGACCACCGCATCGAAGCCGGCTTCAACATCGGCGGCTACATCCTCAAGGACAAGCTGTGGTTCTTCGGCTCGTTCCTGCCCGTGCTCTACAACAACACCCGCACCGTCAACTTCGGCGGCACGGGCACGACCATCAAGGACTACAAGCGCACCGAGCAGTACATGAACTTCTCGGCCAAGCTGACCGCGCAGCCCGTGCGCAACCTGCGCCTGACCGCCTCGCTGGTCAACAACCACTACAAGTACAAGGGCAACCT
>DCVB01000035.1 GCA_002327965.1 Candidatus Aminicenantes bacterium UBA2199
GACTTGCCGCAGCCCGAGGGCCCCATGACGGCGACGAACTCGCCTTCCTGGACCGACAGGTTGATCTGGTTGAGCGCCGACGTCTCGACCTCCTCCGTGGTGTAGATCTTTTTCAGGTTCTTGGTTTGGATCATTTCTTTCTCCTTGTGCGTGTCCGTTCCATGGCTTATTTTAAGACCAGGCGTTCATTGTCGCCGAAGCTGTCGTAACTGGAGGTGACCACCTGCTCGCCGGCGCGCAGGCCGGCGAGCACTTCGAAGGTGTCGGGATTCTGCCGTCCCAGGCGGATCTCCCTCTTGACCGCGGTCTTGCCGTCGGCTTCCAGCACATAAGCCCAGTTGCCGCCGGTCTTCTGAAAAAAGCCGCCGCGGGGCAGCAGCAGGGCTTCGGAAACGTCGCTGAGCTCCAGGCGGATATGCAGGGTCTGGCCGCGACGGATGCCCGGCGCCTGGCGGCCGGGGAACTCCAGGTCGACCGAGAACTTGCCATCCCTGACCTCGGGATAGACCCGGCTGACCACCATGTTGTAATTGGCTCCGGAAAGCTCGAACTGCCCGGTCTTGCCTTTCTGGACCCGGTCGATGTAGAACTCGTCGATCCCGGCCCGCGCCTTGAAGCCTTCCGGGGCGTCGATCTGCCCCAGGCGCTCGCCGGGGGATTTCGATTGCCCGGGCTCGGCTTCCAGCGAGGTCAGGGTGCCGGTGATCGGGGCGCAGAGGGTCAGGTTGTCCAATTTGCCCTTGGCGACCCGGAGGTTGGCTTCCATGCGCCGGACCGCCTCCTCCAGCTGCCCGATCTGCTGCTGGCGGAAGCTCAGTTCCTTCTGCTGCGATTCGGCGGCCAGCCGGCATTGGTTCCGCAGCAGATCGTATTCGTCGCGGGTATCCTCGAAATCGTTGCGCGAGATGAGTTTTTCCTCGTACAGCGAGCGGTAGCTTTCATACTTCCGCTTCTGCCTTTCCACCTGGAATTCAAGATTGGCGAGGTCCCTTTCCAGGCTCAGGCGGTTCTGCTCGAACGACAGGCGGGTGTTGCGCAGGTTGTTGATCTGCTGGAACAGCTCCGCTTCGCGGTACATGATGTCCATCAGCAGCGAGGTGTTGGATAGCTTGAGGATCCTGTCACCCTTTTTGACCGGGGAACCGGCCTCGATGTAGATCGTTTCCACCAGGCCCCCTTCCTCCACGTCCAGGAAGATCGTCTGCATGGGAAGCACCTCGCCCATGATGGGGATGAATTCCTGGAAGGGGCCGCGCCGGACCGTGGAGATCGTCAGCTTCTCCTTTTCCACGTTGAGCGTCGAGCGATGGCTCTGGAAGATCAGCATGTAGCCGACCAGCAAAATGAAAAGTCCGGACAGGGAATAGGCGATGATCCTGCGGCGCGGCCATTTCTTCCTGGCAATGATCTTGTCCATGCTCATTCGCTGTTACCTCTGCCCAATGAAAAGCAACTATGATGCCAAGCAGGCAGGCTGGAATATTGGATAGTTGAGAATCTCGATAAAACAAGGTAATTTCGGCTCCCTAGCTTGTGAAAACAGCATGTCCGGTCTGCAGTTCGGATTGACATGTCCGCTGCTGGGACAACAGTTGTCCATTTCCGGACAGTGCTTGGCCATGCAGCTGGCGAGCCGTTGCGTTTTCCCTTGTCAATGGGAACTTCTTGCTGGCTGTGCTACAATGGAAAGGAAATTGCTTGTGTTCCTTATGGAACAAAAGGCGATGAAAAAGAACTACGGCAGAATACTGATCGTGGATGACGACGCCGACGTGCTTCAGGCGGCGCAGGTCTTTCTCAAGCAGCATGTCGGATCCATCCGCACGGAAAGGAATCCCACCCTGATCCCGCATCTCCTGGGCCAGGAGGCATTCGACGTCATCCTGCTGGACATGAATTTCGAGCGCGACCTCAGCAGCGGCCAGGAGGGTTTGTTCTGGCTGAAAAAGATCCTGGCCCTGGATCCCCAGGCCGTGGTGGTCCTGATCACGGCCTATGGCGACGTCGACCTGGCCGTGCGCGCCATCAAGGAGGGGGCCATCGATTTCGTTTTGAAGCCCTGGCAGAACGAGAAACTGCTGGCCACGGTCTCGGCCGCCCTGAGCCTGCGCTCTTCCCGTTCCGAGACGGAGAGCCTGCGCCGGCGCCAGCAGCAGCTCAGCGCCGACCTCGATCACCCGTTCCACGACTTCATCGGCTCGTCGCCGGCCATGCAACAGGTGTTTCAGACGATCGCCAAGGTGGCGGAAACCGACGCCAACGTGCTGATCATCGGCGAGAACGGCACCGGCAAGGAACTGGCGGCCAGGGCGCTGCACCGGCGCTCGGCCCGTGCCGGCGAGATTTTCATGGCCGTCGACATGGGGGGGATCAGCGAGACCCTGTTCGAAAGCGAGCTTTTCGGTCACGTCAAGGGCGCTTTCACCGATGCCCGCAGCGACCGCATCGGCCGCATCGAACTGGCGTCGGGCGGGACGCTGTTCCTGGACGAGATCGGCAACCTGCCCCTGGGCCTGCAGGCCAAGCTGTTGCGCGTCCTGGAGACCCGGCAGGTGACCCGCGTGGGGGCCAATACTCCCGTCGATGTCGATATCCGGCTGATCTGCGCCACCAACATGCCCATCTGCGAGTTGGTGAACCGGGCGCAATTCCGCCAGGACCTGCTGTACCGCATCAACACGGTCGAGATCCACCTGCCGCCGCTGCGCGATCGGCACGAGGATTTCAAGCCGCTGGTGGAGCACTTCATCGGCCAGGTGTGCCGGAAGTATCACAAACCCCCCAAGACCGTCAGCGCGGCCGGCTTGAAGAAGCTGGCCGGATATCCCTGGCCCGGAAACATCCGGGAATTGAAGCATGCCCTGGAACGGGCGGTGATCCTGAGCGAGTCGCCCACGCTGCAGCCGGAAGATTTTCCGCTGTCCCATGCTCCCGAAAGCGCGACGGACCTGGCCATCAAGGACCTGAACCTGGAGCAGGCGGAGGAAACCCTGGTGCGCCGCGCCCTGAGCAAGCACCAGGGCAACGTCAGCCAGGCCGCCAGGGAGCTGGGACTGACCCGGGCCGCCCTGTACCGGCGCCTTGAAAAATATGGCCTTTGACGGCCGGGCGGCATCGTGAAACTCAGCCGGAATTTCCGCTTCCAGGTGTCCTGGCGGCTGGCGGCGCTCGCCGCCGCGGCGGGATTCTTTTTCTACTGGCAAACGCGTTTCGGTCTTGGCGTCCCGGCCTGGGCGGCGGTTGCTCTTTTCGCCGCCATGGGCTATTCCCTGTTCCGCTATATCGACCGCTCCAATCTCGGCCTGTCGCGCTTCCTGCAGTCGGTGCGCTACCATGACTTCTCGCTGTCCCCGGGGATCGAGGGGCTGGGCGGATCGTTCGCCGATCTGAACGCCACCTTCCGCGAGGTCAGCGGCCAGTTCCAGCGTGCCCGCGAGGAAAAGGAGGAGCAGTACCGCTACCTGCAGACCGTGGTCCAGCATGTGGGGGTCGGCTTGCTGTCGCTGCGCGACGACGGCGCCGTCGACCTGTTCAACCACGCCGCCAAGCGCCTGCTGCGCGTCCCCCACCTGCGGCATATCGCCGACCTGCCTCCGATGTTCCAGCCGCTGCGCGCTGAGATCGAGAAACTGGGCTCCGGGGAAAAAACGCTGCTCAAGCTGGATCTCCCCGACGAGGAGCTTCACATCTCCCTGGCCGCCACCGAGTTCAAGCAGCGCGGGCAGCTCTTCAAGCTGGTCTCGCTGCAGAATATCCAGGTGGAGTTGGAGGAGAAGGAGACCGAGGCCTGGCAGAGCCTGACCCGGGTGCTGACCCACGAGATCATGAATTCACTGACCCCCATCGCGTCGCTGGCGTCCACCGCCGCATCGCTGCTGCCCGACGGCGGCGGCGACGACGCGGCTGCCGCCTTGACGGGGAATCGCGACGTGGCCGAGGCCCTGCAGACGATCGATCGGCGCAGCCAGGGCTTGATGCGCTTCGTGCGCGCCTACCGCAGCGTCACCCTGATCCCCAGGCCGCAATTTCGGATATTCCCGGTCATGGAGATCTTCCGGCGCACGGAAAAGCTTCTGCAGGAGAAGCTCAACCTCCAGGGCATCGCCCTGCGCATCGAGGTGGAGCCGCCCTCGCTGGAATTGACGGCCGACCCGGACCTCACCGAGCAGGTTCTGCTCAACCTGCTGCTCAATGCCCTGGACGCCCTTGCGGGGTGGGAGAATCCCCGGATCCGGATGTTTTCGCGCATGAACGAGCGCGGCCGGGTGCTGATCGAGATCAGCGACAACGGGCCGGGGATCGCTCCCGAGGCGCGGGAGAAGCTCTTCATCCCCTTTTTCACCACCAAGAAGGAAGGTTCGGGCATCGGCCTGAGCTTTTCGCGACAGGTCATGCGCCTGCATCGGGGAACCATTTCCGTGCAGTCCCGGCCCGGAGCCGGTTCGGTGTTCGTCCTGCGCTTCTGATCCCCCGGATGGCGTCGCGCCCATGCCCGTCGGCCGCGAAAAGAGCCGGATGCCGGCGCTGACGGGTCAGTTGCCGTGGACGCGGTTGCGCCCCTGCTGCTTGGTGCGGTACAGGGCCTTGTCGGCGCTGGCGATGAACTGGCTGGCCTCGGTGGTGGGCGGCGGGACGATGGAGGCCACTCCCAGGCTGAGCGTGACGACGGCAGAGACCGGCGAGGCGGGATGGGGGATGGCCAGGTCGGCGAGGGCGGCGCGGATGGCCTCGGCGATGGCCAGCGCCCCCTCGTTCGTTGTTCCCGGCAGCAGCAGGAAGAACTCGTCGCCTCCGGTGCGCGCGGCCAGGTCGGCCGGGCGCTTGGCCTGGGCACGGATGGCGGCGGCGACCTTGCGCAGGCACTCGTCGCCCTGCTGGTGGCCCAGGTTGTCGTTGTACTGCTTGAAGTGGTCGATATCGGCGGCGATCAGGGCCAGCGGCTTTTTCTCGCGGCCGGCCACCGCCCATTCCTTGTGGAAGGTCTCGTAGAACGTGCGGTGATTGGCCAGGTCGGTCAGCCCGTCATAGCGCGCCAGGTGCTGCAGCTGCAGGGTGCGCTCGTCCACGATGCGCTCCAGCTTGCGCTCGCGCGCCTTGGCCCGGCGCAGCAGCAACAGGAAGAAGCCGGCCACCAGCAGCAGCGAGCCGAACGCCAGCAATCCCCTGAACAGGGCCGTTTGCGTGAAAAAGGGTTTCAGGATGAAGGCAAAGTCGGCGCCCTTGCGGTTCCATACGCCGTCGCCGTTGCCGGCGATGACGCGGAAGGCATAGTTTCCCGGCGGCAGGTTGGTGTAGAAGGCGGAGCGGCGGTTGCCCGCCTGGACCCAGTCGGCGTCGAAGCCGTCCAGGCGGTAGGCGAAGCGCATCTTGTCCACCAGCAGGAAGCTGATGGCCGTGTAGTCGATCTCGATGTTGCCCTGGCCCGGCGGTACGATCAGCGGGGCATCCTGTCCGGCGGCGCAGGATTTGCCGTTGATGCGCACCTTCTCGATGGTCACCGGCGGCTCGACCTGGTTGAGGCGCTGGTGGTCGGGATCGAACATGGCCAGGCCGCGGATGGTGGGGAACCACATGCGGCCCCGGCGGTCGATGCAGCCGGCGGGAGAGGCGGGGCCGCTGCTTTCGGTGACCTTGATCCCCTCCGACTTGCCGTAGGAGACGCAGGGGATGCGCTGCAGGCGGCCGAGGGCGAAGGCGATCAGGTCGCCCTTGGCCACGTTGTAGATGCCCTTGTTGCCGTTCAGCCACAGCCGGCCGCGGACATCCTCCAGCACCTGGAAGGCCTGGTCGCTGTACATGCCGTCGCGGCTGGTGAAACGGTGCATCCGGTCGCCGTGGATCCAGATCAGCCCGGCATGGTCGGTGCCGGCCCAGATATCGCCCTCGGAGTCGGCGTGGATGGCCCAAACGGGCTGGTCGGAGATGTCGCCGCCGCCGACGGCGCGAAAGCGTCCTGCCTCCAGCACGGCCAAACCGCCGTTGAACACGCCGGCCCATATGCGCCCCTGCCGGTCCTCGGCCAGCGAGTAGACGTAGTTGTCGGGAAGGCCGTCGGCAGTGGTGTAAGTCGTGACCCGGCCGTTCTCTATGCAGTAGAGCCCGCCGCCGTTGCTGCCGGCCCAGACGCGGTTGCGGCCGTCCGCCAGCAGCGAGCGGATGATGTTGTCGGCCAGCCCGGGAACGCGGCTGAAGCGCGTGGGCCGTGCCGCATCGGGGAGGCGGAAGAGTCCGCCGCCATAGGTCCCCACCCAGAGGGCGCCATCGCGTCCCTGGGCGATCGACCAGACATGCTCGTTGGCCAGCCCCTGACGGCTGTCGAAGGTCTGCCAGCGTCCCTGGTGGAAACGGGCCAGCCCGCCGCCGACCGTGCCGACCCAAATGGCCCCAAGGCGGTCTTCGAACACAGCGCGCACGGGATCGACCGGCAGGCCGTTGCGCGCCCCGTAGCGGATGAACTTGTCCTCCTTCATCTGGATCAGCCCGTCGCGGGTGCCCACCCACAGGCTGCCCTCACGGTCCTCCAGGATGGCGCGCCCCGATGTCAATCCGCCCAGCTGCTGGTCCATGACCGAGACCTCGCCGCGCCGGATGCGGTTGACCGGCTCCTGGTTGGTGCCGATCCACATCACGCCGCGGCTGTCGCGATAAATGGCGCGGATATCCCCCGACGACAACGGCATCCCCAGGGGGGCGAAGCGGCCGTCCTGCCAGGTGACCACTCCGCCGCCGCTGGTGCCGACCCACAGCCTGCCCTGCGGGTCGAGGAAGAGGGCGCGGATGTCGTCGTGGGGCAGGTCCCTGCCGGCGTGGAAAACCTCGACCTTGCCGTCGGCGCGCAGGTGGTTCAACCCGCGGCCGGTGCCGACCCAGAGGCCGCCGGCCCCATCCTCGGCCAGGGCGGCGATGTATTCGGAGGAGAAGCTCCCGTTGGCCTGGACCGGGCGGAAACGGCTGCCCTGCCAGCGGTGCAGCCCGCCGGTGGTGCCGACCCACAGGGCGCCGGCATGGTCCTGGAAGATGCAGAGAATGGAGATATTGCTCAGGCCGTGCCGCTGATCGAAGCGCTCAAAACCTCCGGGCCCCAGGCGCAGGAGGCCGGCGGTCGTCCCCACCCACAGGCGACCGTCCCGGTCTTCCAGCAGCGCCTTGATGCCGTTGCTTTCCATTTGCGGCGTATTGCCCTTGTCGAACACGGTGAAATCGTGGCCGTCGAAACGGGCCAGTCCTTCGTAGGTTCCCAGCCACAGATAGCCGTCGCGGGTCTGGACCAGGGCCAGCACCGAGCTTTGCGGCAGGCCGTTCTCGGCCGAATAGGTCTCCACCGTGTAGTCTTCGAGCCGCAGATCGGGATCGAGTGCGGGCAACGGAACCAGGGCGGCGGCGAAGAGCAGAAAAAACGGCACAATTGTCCGTAAGATCCGACCTTTCAGCATGCAATACTCTCCCAAAAAACAATATATATGAAAAGCAACTCTTTTTCAAGTTTCGGCCCCAGGCCGGGCGCATGGGCGGAAGATCCCGATCAACCGTGGCTGTTGCACCTGGAATCGCGGGTTTTGACGGCGTACATGCTGAAGTGTCCTGTTTTCATGACAAGTATTTGTGGTTTTTTTGGCATGTGAAATGCTTATTGATCAGTGGAATTGCGGATCATGCTCCATGAGATGCAATGAAGGAGGCAGCATGAAATTGAAGAACAAATCATTCCTGCTTGTGTTTTCCTGCCTGGCCCTGCTCTGCGCGCCGTTGGTCGCGGCAGCGGAGCCGGTTTACGGCCATGTTTCGTTCGTCGACAACGGCGCCAGGGTCGAGCGTGAGGATGGCGGCCAGGAGACGGCCGTGGTCAACATGCCGCTGGCCACGGGCGACACGATCGTCACTTCCGCCGGCGGCCGCTGCGAGGTGCAGTTCGACAACGGCACCGTCGTGCGCCTGGACAAGGGGTCGCGCCTGCGCCTGGCCACGTTGCTGGCCCCCAGCCTGACCACGAACTGGAAGATCACCACGCTGGAGCTGGAGCGGGGGCAGCTGTATGCCCTGCCCCAGTCCTACGCCAGTGAAATGTTCCAGATCGTCACTCCCACCGCCGCCGCCAGCCTGAAGACCCGGGTGCGGGCGTATATCCGCCTGGACGACGACGGCGGCACGTCGTTCTTTTCCGACGGCGGCAAGTTCCAGCTGCTCTACGGCCCCGACGGCCGTTCCCTGAAAAAAGCCACGGTCAGAGCGAACCGCCCGCTGGCGGTCAGCGCCGGCCATGCGCTGGCCAAGCAGGTGCAGAAGCGCGACATCGAGTTCATGGCCTGGAACGAGTACGTCGACAGGCATTTCAAGGAGCTGCACCACGGCATCAGCAAGCTGCCGCCCAAGCTCAAGTTCGGCAACACCTCGTTGCGCTACTGGGCGGAAAAATGGTCGTCCCGCTACGGCGAGTGGATCTACGACGAGATGTTCGGCTATGTCTGGCGGCCGGCCGACGAGCGTTTCGCCTATGCCGCCCGCCCCTTCTTCCATGCCGATTTCACCCGTATCGGCGGCGATCTGTTCCTGGTCCCGCAGCAGGCCTGGGGCTGGGTGCCGGCGCACATGGGCACCTGGGTGTGGATGAGCCGCGGCTGGACCTGGGTCCCGGGCGAGTGGTTCCATCCGGGCATCGTCGATTACTCCGGCCTGTATTCATACCCGATCGCTGCCCATTACTACGGATTCCCCACCTTTGACTATTATTGGCACAGATACCACTTCTGGCTGTCGGGATGGACCCATCGGGCCGCCGGCGAACCCGCCTGGCCGAACCGCCCGCCCAGGAAGCCCGAGTTGCCCGAAGCGGTGATCACCCTGGTCAAAAAGGTCATCAAGGCGCCCGACGGCGTCGAAGGCAAGCGCCTGGCCACCGGCAAGACCGGGGCGCCCATCGAGGGCGTGAAGCTGCCGGTCGCTCCCAAGCCCAGCCAGAAGGCGCCGGCGGACGGCGCCGCGGTTAAAACCGATACTCGGCCGGCGCAGAAGGGCGGCGGCGGTGGAAGCATGCCGGTCGGCATTCTGCTGAATCGCGATTGGAATCCCGACAGCCGCTGGGCGGCTCGGCGAGCCATGACCATCCGCTATGCGGGCAATGTCGTGGTGATTCCCGAGCTGGGCCTTTCCTCGGACAAGGTGCATGGCGTCGACCGCGTCCGGCTGCGGGAATCGTCCCGCCGCGAGCTCTTCGGGGCTCCGGCGGCGAGCTCAAGGGGAAATTCGAGCTCCGCTTCCGACTCGGCGGCGCGGGCGGCGGGTTCTTCCCAGGACAATTCCGGGGAGCGCGCCCACAAGGACGACGGCAAATAGCGGGGATTTTATCGGCCCGGTCCGCCCCGGAAGGGGGGCCGGGCTTTTTTTTGGCGTCAGTTCCCGGCTGATCCCTTCCGCGGCAGCAGGTACGAGGCCGCCACGGCGACCGCGCCGGCGACGAAAAAGGTCAGCAGGCGCGACGTGAGCCGGGCGTTCATGCCGCTGACGCTCCACAGCACGGTGAACAGCAGCCCGCTGGCGATGGTGGCGATCACCGCCCGGCCGTGGTAGCGCTTCCAGAACAGGGTGAGCAGGATGACGACGGAGAAGGTGCCGCCGATGCCGGCCCAGACGTAGCCGACCACGGTGAAAATGAGCCGCGTGGGCATGAGGTAGGCCAGGACCAGGGCGACGGCCGCCAGCATGGCGGTGATGCGCCGCGACCGCGCCAGGCAGGCGGCCGGGTCGCTCCCCCCCACCCGCGGCGGCGCCAGGTTCTCCGCCAGCTCCGATGCCGACAGCACCAGCAGCGAATCGGCGGTGGAGACCATGGCGGCGATGGCGCCGGAGATCAGCACCGCGGCCAGCGCCGGCGGGAACAGCTTCAGCAGCACGGCCGGCAGCACGTGCTCCTGGTCGGCCAGGCCGGCGGGGCCGAAGATGGCGATGCCGATCCAGCCGATGGCCAGGGCGCCGCCGTAGGCGGCCAGGGTCCAGGCGATGCCGATGTTCCTGGCTTTCCTGGCCTGGGCGGGGTCCTTGATGGCCATGAAGCGCATGCTCAGCTGCGGCTGGCCGCCCAGGTAGCCGAAGAACCAGGAAAAGCCGGCCATGATCATCACGCCGGCGGCGAAGCCCGACGCCGCCCCGGTCAGCGATCCGTAGTTCGGACCGGCCGCCTTCAGCGCGGCGGGAATGGTGGCGGCGAACAGGCCCGGGGTGCGGGCGATGTAGAGAATGCCGATGATGGGGGTGACGACCAGGGTGACGATCATCAGCACGGCCTGCACGCAGTCGGTGTAGACGACGCTGCGGAAGCCGCCGTAGATGGTGTAGGGGACGATGACCAGCGCCGTGAGCAGCATGCCCCACTGTTCCGGCAGGCCGAAGAGGGTGAAGAGCGTCTTGCCGCCGCCGAGGAACTGGGCGCCGACATAGAAGAAAAAGAAGAAGACGATGGTCAGGCTGGCGACGGCGCGGATCGGCTTCTCCATTTCGCCGTGGCGCCTGGCGATGTACTCGCTGAAGGTGTTCACCCGGAAGCGTTCGGCCTCGTCGCGCAGCCGCCAGGCCAGCCCGGCCCAGGCGGTGACGATGCCGGCCACGCAGCCGAGCGCGGTCCAAACCTCGACCAGCCCGGTGGCGTAGGCCATGCCCGGCAGCCCCAGCAGGGCCCACGACGATTCGCCGGTGGCCCGCTCCGAGAGCGCCGCCGCCCAGCCGGGCAGGCTGCGGCCGGCAATGGAGTAGTCGCAGCTGGTCTTGACCTTCCGCCCCTGGTAGATCCCCCAGAGGATCAGCAGGGAGAAGTAGGCGATCACCACCGCCAGGATCTGCATTTGCTGTCCCATGAAACACTCCTTTCCCCTCCGGCCTCATCGCGTCCTGCGGGAGCGGTCGGCGGGCCGCGGTCCGCTTACTTATACAGGCAGAGGTAGGCGCTCTCCTCGGCGACCCTGAGCTGGAATTTCTTCCTGGCCGGCACGGCGAACGTCTTGCCCGGGCCGTAGGACCTCCAGGTCTTTTTCCCGGGCAGCTTGACCGTCAGCTTGCCGCTGACCACCTGCATGATCTCCAGGGTGGCGGTGGCGAACTCGTACTCGCCGGGCGCCATGACGCCGATGGTGGCCGGCCCCGCCGGGCTCTCGAACGCCAGCGACTTGACCTTGCCGTCGAAATATTCGTTGACCTTGAACATGGCGGCGGTTCCTCCATTGATTGAATTTGTCAAGAAATTATAGCACAAAGAACTTTAGTGAAAAGTGAAAAGTGAAAAGTGAAAAGTGGGAAGAATAGGAGAAACGGCACTGCATGATTTTAGCCACGAAAAGTAGCGAAAAGTGAATGGTGAAATGTGAAAAGTGCCAAAGATAGTGAAAAGTGAAATGTGAAACGTGAGAGGTAGGAAGAAGAAGTAAAAAGAAGCTGCATTTATTTCGGATTCTGGTTGTTTTTCTTACATTTCACTTTTCACTTTTCACGATAGTTCGGTTCGCTTTCGGGAATATTATGTCCTCCGGCGCGTTTATGGGGTATGATGCAGGAAGCGGTTCTGAGAATCGAGGAGACGATGTCGCCACATCTGGCCCCGGCCCGGGAGCAATGCGAGCAGCCGGACCTGCTCGCGTTCCGCGACCGCGTCTTCTGCCTGTGCCTGGGATTCGCCGGCAACAGCGCCGACGCCCGCGACCTGACCCAGGAGACCTATGCCAAGGCATTGAGCCACTACGCCGCCGACCGGCCCGCCAACCCCCAGGCCTGGGTGCTGCGCATCGCGCGCAACACCTGCCTCGACCTGGCCCGGCGCAAAAAGTCGCGCGGCCCCCTGCATCCCATCTCGGAGTACGCCGCCGTCGACCGGGAAACGCCCGAGACCGTGGCCGGCCGCCAGGAGCAGATCGCCATCGTGCGCCGGGCCATCGCCGGGCTGCCGGGGCGCCTGCGCGACGTGCTGGTCATGCGCGAGTACGGCGAGCTTTCCTACCAGGAGATCGCGCTGGCGCTCGGCATCGGCACGGGCACGGTCATGTCGCGCCTGAACCGGGCGCGTTCCGCCGTGCTGCGCTTCTATCAGGAGGAACACCATGGATAATCAGGATAAGGCCTGGCGCGAGATCCAGCTGCTGATCGAGCGCGACAAGGCGGCGGCGCTGGACGAGTTCCGGCGCCTGCCGTTCCGACCCGAAGCGCCGGCCCGGCCGCCGGCGTGGTTCCGGCTGCACCCGGCCTTGGCGGCCGTCGCCGCCTCGCTGCTGCTGGCTGTCGCCCTCCTGTCTTTCTGGCTGCTGCGCCTGAACTGGGAAAGCGTCCCGACGGCGCCGGCAGGGAGCGGGATCCTGTCGGGCTCGTTCCTCTACGCCCAGGCGGGAAGGGGGGAATCGCCCCGCTCCGACGATGGAGCCGCGGGTCCCGTGTCGCCCTATTTTGCCGCCTGGGCCGACACATTGGAGCGCTCGGCGACAATCAGCGGGGAATCGCCGCCAACGTTCCCTGAGCAGATGGTCGTGGAGCGCGGCGATCCCGAGGAGGTGAGCCGCAAGATAGGCCGGGCGATCCAGGAGGATGTCTTTGAGCGGCTTTTATCCGATCTGCATGAATTTCACGAAAAGGAGGCATAAAATGAAACATACACTGTTGGTTTTTCTGGTCCTGGCGCTTGGCCTGACCTTGCCGGCCGGGGAGAGAATGATGGCGGCGCCGGAAATGGCGGCGGCGCCGGCCGCGGCAGGGGCACCGGCGACGGATGCGGCCACTCTCAAGGACGGCTACTCCCTGCTCAACTCGCTGCTCGGCCTGTTCGAGAACCTCGTGCCCGAAAAGAAGGCGGCGGCGGGGGAACAGAAAGTGACCAAGGACGGACTGGCCATGGTCGACGAAAGGCTGTCCCAGCTGGGAGTCGATTCCAGGGCGGCCCTGGAGGCCGGCCTGATCGACAAGATCTTCTTCCACCGCTACCAGCGCCTGTTGATGCACTACAAGCTGATCATCATGCCGGTGGTCCGCGGCGAGCTGCTCAAGGATCTGATTGCGCGGGCCATCGACGACTTCACCTGGAACGTCACCTACGAGCGCTGGGCGTGGGGGGACAAGGACGGCATCGCCAAGATGACGGCCGCCTTGGAGGAGGAGTTCGTGCAGCTGATGATTTACCTCGACACGCGCCAGAAGCGGGAGGAGCTCAAGAAGAAGATCGGCAAGCGCATGCTGCCGCCCCCCCCGCCCCCCCCGGGCAAGAAGAAAATGGAGGAGAAGAAGCCGGAATAAAAATAGAATTCATCTTTTCCATATCTGGGTTGAAGCCCGCCGCGGCACCAGCCGCGGCGGGCTTTTTTTTAAAGGGTTTCAATAGGTCAGGATGTGGATGGCGCTGACCGCCTTGACGGCGCGGTCGGAGAAAAAGTCGGGGGCTGGGAAGATGGAGAAACGCCCGCCGTCGGCCCCCTTGCCGCGGTCGACCAGCAGGAACTCGCACTGGTCGTTGCGGTTGAACAGCTCGCTGAAGCTCAGGGCGACGCGGTAGCCGTCAACGGAAGCGGCAACCAGGTAGCCGCGGCGCAGCGTTTCGGGATTCAGTGCCACATGCTCCTTCAGCGCCTCGCCGAGCAGCAGGCCGGAGAAGCGCTGGATGCCGTGGAATCCCCTGCCGCGGCCGTAAAAGACCGCGGGAAAGACGCGGCGCTCGACGACGGTCGAGGCCCCGGAGAACTTTCCGGCCTTGCCTTCGGGACCGATCACCTTGATCTCGGGAGCATACAGGGGCTTTTTCCCCTTTTCCCCGGGGACGGAGACCGGCGCCGAGAACACGGTGATGCGGGTCGGGGATTCCAGGACGCGCTCGCTGATCAGGTCGTTGCCGCAGACCAGGCGCATGGCGCCGGGCAGCGGCCAGTTCTCCAGGGTCTTGCTGGGGATGATCGGCGCCACGCGGTCGGCGATCAGGACGCGGTGCAGCGCGGTCGGGTAGTAGATCTCGCCCCAGCTCAATATGACCTTGTCGCCCCGGGCGTTCTCCACCGCCACCAGCAGGTCGATGACCGAGCTCAGTTCGGCCTGGTTCTTCCTGGCGACCGCCTTTTCCTTCAGGATGTCGAACAGCGAGTAGCCGTCGTAGCGGTAGGAGCCGACGAACTCCAGCCCCTCTTTTCCCGTGCGCGCCTCGCGGACGATGAGCGAGCGCCGCGGCAGGGAGGAGAGGTCGACCGAGCCGGGCTCGGCCACCTCGCCGAGCACCTCGACGCTCAGCGTGCCGGCCAGGTTCTTCAGCGGCGTGTTGTCGTAGAAGTCGTTGTTCTCCTGCGCCGGGCATGACAGCGCCAGGGCCAGGAGCAGGGAAGCCAGCAGGATCGTTCTTTTCATGTCGGTTTTCTCCTTAAGGGTCAGTGAATTTTATTGCTGCCCAGCCCGAAGCGGGCGCCGAAGGTGAGGGTGCGGGCCTTCATGGGCCAGCCGGGCTCGGACCAGTACTCGTTGTTCAGCAGGTTCTCCGCCTTCAGGTAGACGCTGACCGGACCGAAGGCGCGCTCCAGGACGGCGTTGACCACGGCATAGGGGGCGACGTCGACGATGCCCGTGCCCGAATGGTAGATGGAATCGGAGGCGTAAAGGAGCCAGACGGTCAGCGAGAGCAGCTCGGGGCGGTGGAAGCGGAGCGAGGCGTTCAGCTGCGAGGCGGGGATCAGGTCCAGGCCGTCGCCGGTCTCCTCGTTCTCGGTGTTGAGCCAGGTGTAGCTGGCCGCCAGTGAGACCGGTCCGAAGGCCTTGCGCGCCTCCAGCTCGAAGCCGGTGATCCGCGCCCGGGCCACGTTGAGGTACTGCTTGACGAAATCGGCGTTGATGCGGCTCTCGATCATGTCGCGGATGCGGTTTTGGAAGACGGCGCCGCTGAAAAACCAGCCGCGATCATAGGTGAAGCCGAGCTCGAGGTTGGTGCCGATCTCGTCGCGCAGGTCGGGGTTGCCGCCGTTCTCCGGCAGGCTGTAGAGGTTGCGCATGGAGGGGAAGTGCGACTTCTGCGAGAGGGCGACGCGCAGGTCGGTCCACTCGTTGGGGTTGAACTTGACGCCCAGGATGGGGTTGAGGGTGGTCTTGTTCTCGCCGCTCTGCTTGTCCAGGTGGTCGAGGCTGACCCCGGCCATGAGCTTGACCTGGCCGCTCAGGCGAAAGTGATCCTCGATGCCGAGAGAGAAGGTCTTGTGCTCGTAGTGCTCCCAGGGGTCGCCCGCGTCGCCCTGCTGGCTGACGTCGTCGTCGCGAAAAGAGAGGCTGGCGTGCAGCTCGTGCCGATCGCCCAGGGGCGCCATGCCCAGCACGAAGGCGCCCAGGGCGAAGTTGTCGTAGGTCGACTCCCAGGTCAGCTGCGAGAACTGGTCGTTCCTGTAGGCGTCCAGGACGTTGGTGTGCTTGACGTAGTACAGGCGCGCCTTGACGTAGCCGCCGTCCAGGACGGGAAAGCTGCCGCCCAGGTTGGCCATGAAGCGCTGCCAATCCCGGAAGCGCCAGTATTGCTTCTTGTAATAATCGGTGGCGGTGGGGATGCCGTACTCCGACTGGTAGTAGTTGAGCTCGGCCATGATCTCGGAGCCGCCGCCCGGATAGTAATAAAGCTTTCCGCCCAGGCTGGTGCGCTCGTAGTCGCTGTTCTTGCGCATTTCGGTTGACCCGGCGTCCACCCAGTTGAAGCCGTCCGAGCCCTCGCGCGAAGCCGAACCGGTGAACAGAAGGGTGCGGCCGCGCAGGGCGCCGCTGGCATAGGCGCCATAGGTTTTCCGGGTGCCGTAGTCCAGGCGCAGGGAGAACTGGTCGCTGGCCGGGCGCTTGCTCAGCACGTCGATGATGCCGCCCATGGCATTGGGGCCGTAGAGGACCGATGAGGCGCCCTTGACCACCTTGACCGACTCGATCCGGTCGGCGGCGATGGACCTGAGGTCGAACGAGTTGTAATAGGGCTCGTAAACGGGGATGCCGTCGTAGAGCAGGGTGATGCGGTTGCTCCCCAGGCCGCGCAGCTTGACGCCCCACTCGCTCTTGGCGCCGGTGGAAACATAGGCGCCGGGTGCGCTGGGCAGGATCTCGGTGAGGTCCTTGGCCTTGATGGGCTCGATCCTGGGCAACTTGAGCTCGGTGGTGGTGGCGTAAGGCAGCTCACGCGGCACCGTGGCCTCGACCGTCACCGACTCGGTGACCATGGGGAGAACAACCTCCTTATCCCTTTCCTTTTTCCTGTCGCCCTCCTCCTCGCCGGGGAGGAAGAATACCAGCAAGGTCAGGCTCAGGAGCAACACGAATGGTTTTTTCATTTATGCAAACCTCCAGTTTTTTGTTGCCAGCGGGGAGGCCTGCGGTGATGCGGCGGGATGATGCGGGAACCCATGATCGACCTCCTTCTCAAAGACGGAAGGCATGAGCGTTTCCGCGCATACCCTAACGGCCGCTGGGCATGGTCCCTTGGGACTGTAGCCCGGGCGGCTCGGAGTCAGGGAGGGAGTCTAGCAAAAAGTAATTAAGATGTCAACGATTGTCCGGGAGGCAGGGCTGGAGGAGGCGGAGTGATGAGTGATAAGTGATGAGTGATGAGAGAAGAAAAAGACACAAAAAAGTCAGCCGCAATTGCTCGGCTCCTCCGCCGTGAACGTCGAGTCTCCGGCAGCCAATGAGCTTGTTGTTCGCCTTTCCCGGTCCTTTGACTTGAAATCGTCGAAATGCTATATTTTTTTAGTTTGAGGGCAAGGAGCGAAACATGAATTCGATCTTCCGCAACCGTCATTTCATCACCGGGGACGACTGGTCCGGGGACGACCTGGACACCGTCTTCGAGACGGCGTTCGACCTGAAAAAAAGGTTCGCCCTGGGCGAGCCGCACCGCCTGCTGCCGGACAGGACGCTGTTCATGATCTTCTTCGAGCAGTCGACGCGCACGCGCAATTCCATGGAGGCGGGCATGACCCAGCTGGGCGGCCACGCCCACGACCTGACCGCCGACAAGATGCAGATCTCCCACGGCGAGTCGGCCAAGGACACGGCGATCATCCTCTCGCGCATGGGGCACGGCATCGCCGCGCGCAACTGCTTCTACGGCACGGGCAACGCCTACCTCAACGAGATGGCCCGGCACGCCCAGTGCCCGGTCATGAGCCTGCAGGACGATATCTACCACCCCTTCCAGGGGCTGGCCGACATGATGACCCTCTTCGAGCACTTCGGCCGCGACCTGCGCGGCCTCAAGGTGACCGTCTCCTGGGCATACGCCGAGTCGCACGCCAAGCCGCTCTCGGTGCCGCAGACGCAGATCCTCCTCTTCCCGCGCTACGGCATTGATGTCACCGTCGCCCACCCGCCCGACTTCCCGCTGAGCGCCGGCATCGTCGAGAAGGCCAAACAGAACGCCAAGGCCGGGAACGGCCGCCTGAAGTTCACCCACGACATGGACGAGGCGGTCAAGGGGGCGCAGGTGGTCATCCCCAAGAACTGGGGCGGCTTCGGCGCCTGGGGCGTCGAGGAATACCTCAGGAATGAAAGCGAGTGCAAAAAGGAGATGGCGTCGCGCCTGGCCCAACACAAGGACTGGATCTTCGACCGCCGCCGCGCCAACCTGGCCGACCGCCGCGTCAAGCTGATGCACGCCCTGCCCGCCGACCGCAACCGCGAGGTGACCGACGAGGTGATCGACGACGAGAACATCTCCATCGTCTACGACGAGGCCGAGAATCGCCTGCACACGGCCAAGGCCGTCATGGCCCTGACCATGGGCGGCCGCGGCTAGGCCGCAGCGCCGGTGGCCGGAGATCGCTTCGCGCCCGCGACGGCCCGGCGCCTCCTGGCCTGGATCCTGGCCGAGGAAGATCGCGGCCAGGTCTTCGGCATCCAGCGCGAGCTTTTTTTCCAGCCCGACGCCGCCGACCCCTGGCGCCTGGAGCGCTGCGGCCGCCAACTCGAGACGCCGCTGGGCGTGGCGGCCGGCCCGCACACGCAACTGGCGCAGAACATCGTGGCCGCATGGCTCTGCGGCGCCCGCTTCATCGAGCTGAAGACCGTGCAGACCCTCGACCGTCTGGAGGTGCGCAAGCCCTGCATCGCCGTAGGCGACGCCGGCAGCAACTGCGAGTGGTCGCAGGAGCTGAGCCTGGACGAATCGTTCGAGCAGTACCTGGCCGCCTGGGTGCTGCTGCACGTCCTGCGCCGCCGCCGCCGGCGCGGCGCCCTGCCCGTTGACCCCGGGTTTCTCTTCAATTTCAGCGTCGGCTACGACCTGGCCGGCATCCGGCAAGCCAACATGCAGGGCTTCCTGGACAAGATGTCCTGCTGCTACGACGAGAAGGAGATGCTGCTCAGGGATCTGCGGCCGCTGTTCCCGGGCATCGACGACCTGGACATCCCCAACTGCGTCGCCGACAACGTCACCCTGTCGACCATGCACGGCTGCCCGCCGGAAGAGATCGAGAAGATCGGCCTCTACCTGCTGGAAGAGAGGAAGCTGCATGTCACCATCAAGCTGAACCCGACGCTCCTGGGCGCCGAGCCCCTGCGCCAACTGCTGAACGAGGAACTGGACTGGAAAGTGAAGGTGCCCGACCAGGCCTTCGAGCACGACCTGCGCTACGATTCCGCCCTGGACCTGATCCGCTCCCTGAAGAGCCGCGCCGAAAAAAACAACCTGCATTTCTCCGTCAAGCTGACCAACACCCTGGAGTGCCTCAACGACGGCGCGCTGCCCGCCAGCGAGAAAACGGTCTACCTGAGCGGCCGCCCGCTCCTGCCGCTGGCCGTGGCGCTGGCCCGCCGCCTGCAGGACGATTTCCAGGGCGGGCTGGACATCACCTACTCCGGCGGCGCCGACTGCTTCAATGCCGCCGATCTCCTGGCCTGCGGCCTGCGGCCGCTGACCGTCTGCAGCGACCTGCTGCGCCCGGGCGGCTACGCCCGCCTCGGCCAGTACCTGGAAGAGATTCGCCGCGCCATGAAGTCCTGCCGGGCGGCATCGCTGGACGAGCTCATTCTGAAGCGCGCCCGGAAGAAGGACACGGCCCCGGCGCTGCGGGAAAACCTGAAAAATTATGAAATGGCGTTGGCGAACGGGGATGACGCCCGCGCGCCGCTGCTGCCGGCAGCCTCCTTCAAGGGCAGGCGCAGCCTGGCCTGGTTCGACTGCGCCGCCGCCCCCTGCCGCGAATCCTGCGCCCTATCCCAGGACGTCCCGCGCTACATGCACTGGGTGGGCAAGGGCGATGCCGACCGGGCCAAGGCCGTGATCTGGGAGAGCAACCCGCTGCCCGCGATCCTGGGCATGGCCTGCGACCAGAAGTGCCGGGAGCGCTGCACGCGGGGCCTCTTCGACCGGCCGCTGGACATCCGCGGCGTCAAGCGCTTCGCCGTCGAAAACGGCCGCATTCCGGTTGCCGATCCGGCGTCGCTCGGCGATGCCACGCGCGCGGCCGTGGTGGGCGCCGGACCGGCCGGGCTGGCCGCCGCCCGCGAGCTGGTCCGCGGCGGTTTCTGGGTCGAGGTCTTCGAGGCGCACGACCGCGCCGGCGGGCTGGCCGCCACGGTCATTCCCGGCTTCCGCCTCGGCGACGCCGCCCTGGAGGACGATGTGGCGCGCCTGAGGGAAAAGGGGGTGATCTTCCACTGCGGTCAGGCTGTCGACAACCGGCGGCTGAGCGAACTGCTGGATGCCTTCCACCTGGTCTTCCTGGCCGGCGGCGCCGGGCAGGGGCGCCGGCTGCTCATTCCCGAGGAGGACGCCGCCGGGGTCCACGACGCCCTGGAGTTCCTCGCCGCCGCCAGGCGAGGGGAGCCGCCGGACATCGGCTTCCAGGTCGTGGTCATCGGCGGCGGCAACAGCGCCATGGACGCGGCGCGCACGGCCAGGCGCCTGTGCGGCCCTCTCGGGCGGGTCACGGTGATCTACCGGCGCACGCTGGCGGAAATGCCCGCCGCCGCCGAGGAGATCCGCGAAGCCGTCGCCGAAGGGGTGGCCATCATGGAGCTGACCGCCCCGCTGCGCATCGAGACCTCCGAGGGCAAGGAATGGGCCCTGCTCTGCTCGCGCATGGAACTGCGCCAGGCGGACAGCAGCGGCCGCCCGCGTCCGGTCCCGCTTTTCGGCTCCGAGTTCGAACTGACCTGCGACGCGGTGATCGTGGCCATCGGCCAGGACAGGAACAGGGAATTGCTGGCCGGCACGGAATGGCAGGTCGTCGGCGACGACGGCCGCACCAGTCACCCCCGCCTGTTCGTCGTCGGCGACGCCCGCGGCGGCCCTTCGACCCTGGTCCGGGCCATTGCCGACGGCAGCCGCGTCGTCGACCGCATCCTGGAAGAAAGCGGCCGGACTCTGAGCGCCCCGGAGTCCCCCCCGGTTTCCGCACCGACCTGGCTGGAGCATGCGCTGCAGCGCTCGCGCCGCGAGAGAGTCGCTCCCTGGTCACCGGCGTTCAGGATGGATATTTCCTTCCTGGAGGCCGGTCTATGCTCCGTTTCTCCCGGCCTGGACTCCGGGTCGGCGCAACAGGAGGCCCGGCGCTGCTTCCATTGCGACGACCTCTGCCTCCTGTGCGTCGGCGTCTGCCCCAACCGCGCCCTGGTCGCGTTCGAGGTCCGCCCCGGGCGCTGGCCGGTGCTTCGCGCCGCCAGCCGCAAGGGCGGGGCCGAGCTCTCGGCCGCCGGAGCCCTCGAATTGCGCCAGAAATACCAGCTGGTCCACGTCGTCGATTTCTGCAACGACTGCGGCAATTGCGCCGCATTCTGCCCCACCGCCGGCGCTCCCCACCGCGACAAGCCCCATGTTTTCCTGCGCGCCGGCGACTTTGAACAGGCAGCGGACGGTTTTTTTCTCAAGGCCCAGGTCCCGGGCGGACCCAGGGTCCTGCTGGCCCGCGCCGCCGGCGAACTGCAGCACCTGCGCCTCTACCCCGACCGGCTGGATTTCGAGAACCGCAACTGCCTGCTGCGCCTGAGCGCTGAAGATTTCTCCTACCTGGCCGCCGACTGGCGCCGGGAGGCCGACCCCGCCTTTGACGGCCGATTGCTGGCCCAGATGGCCATCCTGGTGGAATTCCTGCCGTCCTTCCTTCACGGAGACAGTCCCGATGTGTGAATACGCTTTCAACGAACTGTGCCTGGCCAGGCCCGAGTGGCCGGGCGAAGAGTACGCCTTCCTGCGGGAGCGCGACATGCTCGCCTTCCACCAGGCGCTTCCCGGCTACGCGCCGACGCCGCTGCTGGAGCTGCCTGCGCTGGCGGCCAGGCTGGGCCTGGCCGGGATCTTCGTCAAGGACGAGTCGCAGCGCTTCGGCATCAAGGCCTTCAAGGCGCTGGGCGCCTCCTACGCCATGTACCGTTTCCTCAAGCAACGCTGGCAGGAGCGCTTTCCGGAACCGTTCACGCCCGAGTGCTTCCGGGACCGGGCGGCCCTGAAAAAACTGGGCGCCTTCACCTTCTGCGCCGCCACCGACGGCAACCACGGCCGCGCCGTGGCCTGGACGGCCAGGATGCTGGGGCAGAAGGCGGTGATCTACATGCCCGCCGGCTCGGTCGCGGCGCGGGTGGAGAACATCCGCGGCGAAGGGGCCGAGGTGGTGCTGATCGAGGGGACCTTCGACCTCTGCGTCGAGCGCTGCGCCGCCGATGCCGCGAAGAACGGCTGGCAGGCGATATCCGACACCGCCTACCCCGGCTACCGCGACATCCCCGGCTGGATCCTGCTGGGCTATACCACGATCTTCGCCGAACTGGAGGGGCTGCTGCACGGGCCGATGAAGATCGGCGTCGACACGGTCATCCTGCCCGCCGGGGTGGGGGGGCTGGCCGCCGCCGGCGCCGTCTTCTACAGCAAGCGCTACGGCGCCAAGCGCCCGGCGCTCATATGCATCGAGCCCGTCTCCTCCGACTGCTTCCTGGAGTCGGTGCGCCACGGCAAGGGAGCGCCGCTGCCCACCAGGGGTGAGCAGACCTCGATCATGGCCGGCCTCAACTGCGGCGTCCCCTCGCCGCTGGCCTGGCCTTTCCTGCGCGACGCCTTTCCCTTTTTCCTGGCCGTCGGCGACGCCTGGGCCGAGCAGGCCATGCGCCGCTACCATCAGCCCTTGAAGGACGACCCGCGGATCGTCTCCGGCGAATCGGGCTCCTCCGGTCTCGCCGCCCTGCTGGCCCTGACCACCGCGCCCAAGCTCGCCGCCGCCCGCGCGAAATTGCCGCTGGGGCCCGATTCGCGGGTGCTGCTGATCAACACCGAAGGGGATACCGATCCCGAGAACTTCAAGAAAGTGACCGACGTGCGGGATGGGTGACAAGGAAGAACTCGGTACAAGGTTTTTGGTTTAAGGCGTAAGGTGGAATTCCTCTCATCCCTAAACTTTCTGGCTTGATTCAATTTCCTGGGCTGAAATAAATACTGCGGAAGCTGGTGAAATATCATTGCCTAGTTAATATTTTCTGAAATTAATCACATTTTTCACTATTTAAATAAATCTTTTGTCGGATCGTTAATTTAAAGGGATATTCACATCTGTCCAAAATAGCTTTT